>NZ_CP147246.1:2203750-2515000 GCF_002174455.2 Enterococcus sp. 9D6_DIV0238 | reverse complement strand
TCTCAAAACTGAACAAAGTGTTGACGAACCGTGTAGTTCCGTAATATTCCTTAGAAAGGAGGTGATCCAGCCGCACCTTCCGATACGGCTACCTTGTTACGACTTCACCCCAATCATCTATCCCACCTTAGGCGGCTGGCTCCAAAAGGTTACCTCACCGACTTCGGGTGTTACAAACTTTCGTGGTGTGACGGGCGGTGTGTACAAGGCCCGGGAACGTATTCACCGCGGCGTGCTGATCCGCGATTACTAGCGATTCCGGCTTCATGTAGGCGAGTTGCAGCCTACAATCCGAACTGAGAGAAGCTTTAAGAGATTTGCATGACCTCGCGGCCTAGCGACTCGTTGTACTTCCCATTGTAGCACGTGTGTAGCCCAGGTCATAAGGGGCATGATGATTTGACGTCATCCCCACCTTCCTCCGGTTTGTCACCGGCAGTCTCGCTAGAGTGCCCAACTGAATGATGGCAACTAACAATAAGGGTTGCGCTCGTTGCGGGACTTAACCCAACATCTCACGACACGAGCTGACGACAACCATGCACCACCTGTCACTTTGTCCCCGAAGGGAAAGCTCTATCTCTAGAGTGGTCAAAGGATGTCAAGACCTGGTAAGGTTCTTCGCGTTGCTTCGAATTAAACCACATGCTCCACCGCTTGTGCGGGCCCCCGTCAATTCCTTTGAGTTTCAACCTTGCGGTCGTACTCCCCAGGCGGAGTGCTTAATGCGTTTGCTGCAGCACTGAAGGGCGGAAACCCTCCAACACTTAGCACTCATCGTTTACGGCGTGGACTACCAGGGTATCTAATCCTGTTTGCTCCCCACGCTTTCGAGCCTCAGCGTCAGTTACAGACCAGAGAGTCGCCTTCGCCACTGGTGTTCCTCCATATATCTACGCATTTCACCGCTACACATGGAATTCCACTCTCCTCTTCTGCACTCAAGTCTCCCAGTTTCCAATGACCCTCCCCGGTTGAGCCGGGGGCTTTCACATCAGACTTAAGAAACCGCCTGCGCTCGCTTTACGCCCAATAAATCCGGACAACGCTTGCCACCTACGTATTACCGCGGCTGCTGGCACGTAGTTAGCCGTGGCTTTCTGGTTAGATACCGTCAAGGTAAGAGCAGTTACTCTCCTACTTGTTCTTCTCTAACAACAGAGTTTTACGATCCGAAAACCTTCTTCACTCACGCGGCGTTGCTCGGTCAGACTTTCGTCCATTGCCGAAGATTCCCTACTGCTGCCTCCCGTAGGAGTCTGGGCCGTGTCTCAGTCCCAGTGTGGCCGATCACCCTCTCAGGTCGGCTATGCATCATGGCCTTGGTGAGCCGTTACCTCACCAACTAGCTAATGCACCGCGGGTCCATCCATCAGTGACACCCGAAAGCGTCTTTCAAATCAACACCATGCGGTGTCGACTGTTATGCGGTATTAGCACCTGTTTCCAAGTGTTATCCCCCTCTGATGGGCAGGTTACCCACGTGTTACTCACCCGTCCGCCACTCCTCTTTTCAAATGAGTGCAAGCACTCGGTAGAAAAGAAGCGTTCGACTTGCATGTATTAGGCACGCCGCCAGCGTTCGTCCTGAGCCAGGATCAAACTCTCATAATAAAAGTTGAACACGATCTTACGATCGTTAAGCTCATTTGTTTGCTAGCATATTGCTTCGCTTGTTAAAAATTATTGTTTGTTTTCACCGTTGTGAAAACAACCTACACATTTGGTTTGTCTTACTTTGTTCAGTTTTCAAAGGTCTACGTTGTTACCTCGCAGCAACTTTTATATCATATCAAATCTTCGATTTGATGTCAACACTTTTTTAAAAAAGTTTCAAAGTTTTTTCTGCTTGGCGTTGTCGTTTGTTTCAGCGACAACTCCATTAGTTTATCAGGTTGTTTGTTATTTGTCAACAACTTTCTTCCTGATTTTTCAAGTTTTTTTAAAACTTGATTTGTTATTCTATTTCAGTCGTTTCAGCGATTTTGTTGCTCGCCTTGCGACATGTAATAATATACCAAGTTTCGGCGCGCAGGTCAATCAAAAATTGCATTTTTTTTTGAAGTTTTTTTCGTTACCGATTGTTTTATTCCTTTTGTTCTTTATCGTTCGTTTTCTAACCTCTTGAGAATGGATTTTGACTGTTTTTCAGCCTATTTCTTTACAAATAAAAAAACTGTCTATCGACTATGATAGACAGTTAAACTGTATTTATCTCATTGTTGGGAATAGTAATACATCACGAATTGATTGTGCATCCGTTAAAAGCATTACTAAACGATCGATCCCAATGCCTAAACCACCGGTTGGCGGTAATCCATACTCTAATGCTTCAATAAAGTCTTCGTCAACACCATGAGCTTCATCGTTTCCTTGCTCACGTTCTTTCTCTTGTCCTTCGAAACGTTCACGCTGATCGATCGGGTCATTCAACTCAGTAAACGCATTTGCGAATTCTTTTCCTACTATAAATAATTCAAAACGGTCAGTAAAACGCCCATCTTCTGGATTTTTCTTCGCTAATGGAGAAACTTCAACTGGATGTCCATAAACAAATGTTGGCTGTTGCAGCGTTTCTTCCACAAATGTTTCGAAGAATTCATTTAAAATGTGCCCTACTGCCATATTATCATTGATTTCTACGTTATGCTTTTTAGCCAGATCACGTGCTTGTTCAACTGACATTTCTTGCCAGAAATCCACACCTGTCTGCTCCTTGATGGCATCAACCATATGAACACGTTTGAATCCAGAGCCTAAATCTACCTGTTTTCCATCGTAAGAAATAGTTGATGTGCCTAATACTTTTTCAGCGGCATTACGAATGATCCCTTCTGTTAGATCCATTACATCTTTATAATCTGTATAAGCTGTATAAGCCTCTAACATTGTAAACTCAGGGTTATGTGTTGTATCAGTTCCTTCATTCCGGAATACACGACCAATCTCATAAACCTTTTCCATACCACCTACGATCAGACGTTTTAGATGTAATTCCAGCGCAATTCGCATGTATAAATCCATATCTAATGCATTATGGTGTGTGATAAACGGTCTTGCAGTTGCTCCACCGGCATCATTGTGTAAAACAGGCGTTTCCACTTCTACATAGCCATTGCTGTCTAAGTAGCGACGAATTTCACTAATGATTTGACTACGCTTCATGAAACGATCAAAACTATCTTTGTTACTGATCAAATCAAGGTAACGTTGACGGTAACGTTGTTCGATATTCGTCAAGCCATGATATTTATCTGGTAATGGGCGTAATGCTTTAGTTAGTAGGACGATCGTTTTCGCCTTAACAGTCACTTCTCCCGTATCAGTCTTCATAATTTGTCCAGTGACACCAAAGAAATCTCCAAGATCAGCGTGCTTGAATAGCTCATACGCTTCGTCTCCTACTTGGTCTTTGCGTACGTAGATTTGGATTTGGCCTTCGCGGTCTTGTAGGTGAGCAAATCCAGCCTTACCTTTTCCACGCTTTGTCATCATACGACCAGCAACGCTTGCCGATAAGTCTAGTTCATTTAATTCTTCTTTTGAGTTTTGGTCAAATTGTTCATGTAACTCACTTGAATTATGTGTACGGTCAAAACGTCTACCAAAGGGATCAATACCTTCTTCACGTAAGTTTTCCATTTTTTCACGACGCACAAGCATTTGATCATTTAGATCCTCTAAGTGCGCTTGTTGTTCATCTGCCACTTTATTTCCTCCATTCTGAAATCACATACCATTATAATGCCACACTAAAACGAAAAAAAGCAAGCTGAACTTTGGATTCTGCCTGCTTTTTTTATTAGATTGTTTCCATTGTCTCTTTTTCTGCATATTTTTCTGCTTTTTCTACAAATGCATCTAACAAATCGATCATATCCTGCTGTGTCTCCGCTTGATTGATCGCAGCTTTTACTTTCGCTGCACGTGGGATTCCTTTTAAATAGTAGGCAGCATGCTGACGAAATTCTCTTGTTGCAATACTTTCCCCTTTTAGGTCTACCAAACGTATTAAATGAAGTTTCGCTGTTTCGATTTTTTCAAAGGGACTTGGGTCAGGTATCAATACACCCGTTTCAAGATATTCTTTCGTACGTTGGATCATCCAAGGATTGCCTAAAGCTGCTCTGCCGATCATCACACCATCAGCACCCACATATTCGATCATTCGTTTTGCATCTTCCGGGGTTTTAACATCACCATTGCCCATAAAAGGAATCGTTAGATGACGTTTCACTTCTTTCAGCACTTCCCAGTTGGCCTTCCCTTCGTACATTTGTACACGAGTTCGTCCATGCATTGCGATAGCAGAAGCCCCTGCTTTTTCAGCAGCCAGTGCATTCTCTACAGCAAATAAGTGCTCATCATCCCAGCCTGTCCGCATTTTAACTGTTACAGGCAAAGAAACCGCTGAAGAAACGGCTTCAACCATTTCATAAACTTTGTTCGGATCTAACAGCCATTTTGCACCTGCTTCAGCTTTGATGACTTTATTGACTGGACAGCCCATATTGATATCGATGATTGCCGCTTTCGTATTTTCCTCAACAAATTTTGCTGCTTCAACAAGATTTTCTTTATTGCCGCCGAAAATCTGAACACTCAATGGGTATTCTCGCTCATCGATATAAAGCATCTCTAATGTCTTTTTATTTCTGTGCTGGATTCCTTTATCACTGATCATTTCACAAACAACTAATCCAGCACCAAATTCTTTCACAGTTACACGAAAAGCTGCATTGCTGATGCCCGCCATTGGTGCAACAACAACTCGATTGGGTATCTCAATATCGCCTATTTTCCACATCAAGCTTTCCCCCTATTTATTTCGAGTATTTTTGATTGCTTCATCCCTCAATGCGATCAAGTCCTCTTCACTATAATGGTACTTATTCCCGCAGAACTGACAAACTGCTTCTGCTCCATGATCTTCTTCGATCATAGCATTGATTTCATCAAGCCCTACAGCGATAATTGCTGTTCCAAACTTTTCTTTTGAGCAGTTACATTTGAATTGAACGGGCATTTTTTCTAAAATTTCGATCTCGTCTTTCCCTAATAGACGTTCTAAAATCCCTTCTGGAGATTCACCTTCATCGATCAGACGAGAAATCATCGGTACTTCCTGCAGACGTTGTTCAATAAAATCGATTGTCTTTTCATCTGCTCCCGGCATCACCTGAATCATAAAGCCACCAGCAGCTCTAACGTGTTCATCCGTATCAACTAAAACACTTAGACCGATGGCTGAGGGAATTTGTTCTGAAACAGCCATAAAATAAGTAAAGTCTTCGCCGATTTCGCCAGAAACGATCGGTGTTTGACCTGAGAAAGTTTCTTTCAAGCCTAAATCTTTTATCACAGTAAAGACACCTTCTGTCCCCACTGCTCCGCGAACATCGATTTTTCCGCTTTCATTAAGTGTTAAGCTGACATGCGGGTTCTTGATATAGCCTTTGGTATTTCCACTGCCGTCACTATCGACAACAATGCTTCCTGCCGGACCATTCCCTTGAACTTTGACCGTCAACTTATCTTCACCTTTTAACGTTGCACCTAATAATAGTGCCCCAACCATCGTTCTGCCTAATGCCGCAGTCGATGAGCTCCATGTATCATGACGTTCTTGTGCTTCTGAAATTGTATTTGTTGCGCAAACAGCATAAGCGCGAATCGATCCTTCATAGCATAATGCTTTTACTAAGTAATCTTCCATTTTATTTACCTCTTCTCACTTGAGACTTTATCTGACTCATTATCAGATAATACTAGGATTTCAGTATTTTTTCAACTAAAGAATTTTGACAGGCTGCTTAATGATTGACAGATTCAGGTACCTTGCGTTATTATGTACCCGTACTTAGTAATACATTGTACCTAGAAGAGTATGCATGAACGGAAGTGATCAAATGGATAAGTTAAGTGAGATGCTAAAAGGTATTTTAGAGGGCATGATGCTTCAAATCATGAGCGAAAATGAAGTCTATGGATACGAAATCGTTCGGAGATTGACAGCCATGGGATTTGCCGGAATGACAGAAGGAACGGTCTATACAATACTTTTGAGACTCGAACGCAATAAAATGGTTACTGTCACAAAAAAGCCATCTGAGCTGGGACCTCCTAGAAAATTTTATACGCTAAATGATAATGGAAAACAAGAACTCGCTGATTTTTGGGAACGATGGCAATTTTTATCAGATCGAGTAACAACCTTGAAAAACGGAAGGAGCAACCAACATGACCATCAATCATGAGATACAACAAAAAATCAAACAATTTGCTAAAGAGCAATCAACACTTTATTTGGACGATGCTGAAATGACTTATATGGAAAAATTACGTCGCAAAGCTGGCAAAAGCCGTGAAAAAATTGGTACAAAAATATCCAGATTCAAAAATACCTCTGATAAAAGCCGTGAAATGCAAGATGATATGATCCTATATATGAATGACTATATCAGCGATTTGATCGCTAATGGAATGAGCGAAGAGGAAGCATTTGAAAAAGCCAGTGATGCTCTTCGTTTTTCAAGTCAAACAGATCAATCCGATGAACTTCAGGAACGTTTTGCTCAATATTACGCAGCGATCGATCCTGCCGATCATGAAATAATCGGGTTATTTTATGGAGGCTTTGCCGTATTGGGTTTAACGATTGGAGCATTGGTCGGCTTCTTAGCTAGCGGAGGCGTACCGGAATTTATGCATACAGGCTGGATCTACACATTGATCGGCATCTTAGCTGGCGTCTTGATCGGAACTGGATTTGGTTTGATCGCTAATGCTATTCTGACCCCAAAATCCAAAATATAGACTTGATCGAAAATACAAAAAAAGCGGTGTAGTACGAATACTACACCCTTTTTATTGTTTATTTGTAACGATCTTCAAAGTTATTGCGATCATATTCAGAATCATCTTTTTTGTCTTCATCTTTTGTTTCAGACTGGACAGTTTCTTCTGTTTTTTCACTGTTCGCTTTTACTTCTTCTGCTTCGTCGTGCAATTCTTTTTTCGCATCTTCAAAGTCTTGTTTTTCTTCAGCTTGTTTTTGTGCGTCTTTTTCTTCTAACGCACGTTTTGCTTCTTCAAATGTTTGGGCCTTTTCACTTGGGAATTGGCTATCGATAACATCTTGAGGCATAACACCATCTTCAAACAATGACTTGATGCTGCGCGCATCTAATGTTTCAAATTCAAGTAGTTTTTCTGCGATCAGTTTGTGCTGAGCACGATGTGCTTCGATGATTTCATGCGCTTTATCATGAGCTTCCATCAAGATACGGCGTACTTCTTGATCGATTTCAAATGCTACTTGTTCAGAGTAAGCTTTAGTTTGACCATAATCACGGCCAACAAAGACTTGGTGGTTTCCTTCATATTGAACAGGACCTAATTTGTCGCTCATTCCATATTCAGTGACCATACTGCGGGCAATTCCTGTTGCTTGTTCAAAGTCATTTGATGCACCAGTTGATTGAACACCGAAGATGATTTCTTCTGCTGTACGTCCGCCAAGTAAGCCGACGATTTGTTCAAACATATCTTCTTTAGTCATCAAGAATTGATCTTCTTTTGGTAAAGCGATCATATATCCGCCAGCACGTCCGCGCGGAATGATCGTTACTTTGTGAACGATACGGGCACGGCTTAGAACTAAACCAACGATCGTATGTCCCGCTTCATGATATGCAACCATTTCACGTTCTTTCTTGTTGATTACGCGATCTTTCTTCGCTGGTCCGGCAATCACGCGATCTTCTGCTTCATCCACGTCGGACGCATCGATTTTCTTTTTATTACGACGAGCTGCAACTAAAGCTGCTTCGTTTAAGACATTTTCTAAATCAGCACCAGCAAAGCCTGGTGTTTGTTGTGCAACAACTTTTAAGTCAACATCATCAGCCAACGGTTTGTTACGAGCGTGAACTTTAAGGATCGCTTCACGGCCTTTCACATCTGGACGACCAACTAAAATTTGACGGTCAAAACGACCTGGACGTAATAACGCTGGGTCTAAGACATCTGAACGGTTCGTTGCAGCAATGACGATCACGCCTTCATTCCCATCAAAACCATCCATTTCAACTAGCAACTGATTCAAGGTTTGTTCACGTTCATCGTGTCCGCCACCCATACCAGCACCACGTTGACGACCAACGGCATCGATCTCATCGATAAAGATGATCGCTGGCGCATTTTTCTTCGCTGTTTCAAACAAGTCACGAACACGGCTCGCACCGACACCGACAAACATTTCGACGAAGTCTGAACCAGAGATTGAGTAAAACGGTACGCCAGCTTCACCTGCTACGGCTTTAGCAAGTAATGTTTTACCTGTTCCTGGAGGTCCCTCTAAAAGAACACCCGCTGGGATACGTGCTCCTAATTCAACGAAGCGTCTTGGATCTTTTAAGAACTCGACTACTTCAACTAATTCTTGTTTTTCTTCTTCGGCTCCGGCTACGTCAGAGAAACGCACACGGTTCGCTTTTTTGTCTGCTTCTTTGGCTTTTGATTTACCAAAGTTCATGACACGGCCGCCGCCACCGCCACCGCCGCCTTGTTGACCCATCATCATATAGAATAAGAAGATGAATAACACGATCGGTAAGAAGCTAAATAGGATCGACAACCAAGCACCGCTTGTTGACTGTTCTTTTACTGTTAATTTTACATTATTGTCTTTCGCCATTTCTTGAATCCCTGATAAAGTGATGTCACTTGGCAGGACAATCGTTGTAAATGATTTTGTTGAAACCTCTGTCGATCCCCATAACGAAAGACCACCAGTATTTTTGATTTCTTGTTTGTCTTTATACTGACCAACGATCTTGTACACGCCATTTGTTGGCTGGATCGTCATTTCCTTGATTTTCCCTTTTTCTAATTGGGTATTAAAGGTTGAGTATTCAATATCCGGCGACTGTTGATTGCTATTTCCAAAGATGAAATATACAACCATGACCATCGCTAAAATAAGCAATACATAGTATAGGCCATTTTTCATGCCGCTATTTTTTTTATTCATGCCTGTCCTCCTTTGAACAACTGCTCGTAATTCTTGTGTTTACGGTTTATTTTTTATCAATTCTGACCATTACATTGTAACATAACTATTTCCAAGAGAGATATTAATTTGATTCGTAGATTTCTGGTTTCAAGACCCCTACGTAAGGCAGGTTCCGATAAGCTTCTGCATAGTCTAAACCATAACCGACAACGAATTCATTCGGTACATCAAAGCCAACGTAATCTGCTACGATATCTACAACACGGCCTTCTGGTTTATCTAATAATGTAACGATTTTTACAGAAGCTGCTTTTCTATATTTAAATAGATCTACTAAATAAGCTAATGTTCGGCCACTATCGATGATATCTTCAACGATCAGGATATCCCGACCTTCAACATTTGTGTCCAGATCTTTGACGATTTTCACTTCACCGGATGATACCGTTGCATTACCATAGCTTGACACGTCCATAAAATCCATTTCCAAATGCGTATCGATGCAGCGTGTAATATCAGCCATAAAAGGAATGGCACCTTTTAAAATACCGATCACTAAAGGATTCTTGCCTTTGTAATCTTCTGTCAGCTGTTTTCCAAGTTCAGCTGATTTTTCAAGGATTTGTTCTTGTGAAATCAAAACTTGCTTAATATCTTTCTCTAGCATAGTGCTCTCCTTTTCCTTGTAGGTTATTATCCCTTATTTCATCGTTCGTATTTATTGATTTTTACTCCTTTGTTTTATAAAGGAGTCTGTAGAGTATTTTATCAGTTTCTTTAGGAATACTCAAATGCGAATTTGCAAATTTAGGCATCCAAATGATCTCTCCTGTACTTGAGAGAATCAGCCACGTTTTTTCCCGAATAGAATTAGGGATTTTTTGATCGATAAATAGCCGTTTGACTCGTTTCGTTAATTTGGGTGTCAACGCGATTCGATCCCCTTCTTTCCTGTGCCGGATAGATAGCGGTAAGGGGATCTCACTGCTGATCGTCAAGGAAAGTTCCTGCCAGTTTCTAATTTTTTCAGGTTGTTCAGCATCGGCTCCTATTTGTTCTAAGCATATCCATTCATTCTCAGAAAGAAACAATTGCTCGCCTATGTTTAAAGAAAATACTTCTTTTTCTAAAGGCAATGTTTTTTTTCTCAAATAAGCAACATCATATTCCTTGATCATTTGCCAATCCTGCTCTAAGTCGACCGTCATCTGAGGCTTTGAATCATTTACCAGTGCTAAAAGCTGTTGCACTTGTTTCTGGCTGACTTTGACTTTTCGGGATACCAAAGTTTGCTGAAGGAATTGTTGGATGAAAAAAAATTGAACGCTTTTTTCTTCCTGTTTTAGCTCTTGCAATTGAATTTGCCAACCTTCTTGTGTTTCTGACACCCAACTTTGATACTTAGGCAAAATCACTGATTGGATCACTTCATCCGCATAGCTGATTTGTGTACTAAAGTCACTCATATGTTGTAAAAACTGTTGGTTTTCTTTTTTCAATAGTGGGATAACACTGTGTCTCATCCGGTTACGTACATACTCATCACTCAGATTCGTGCTATCTTCAAAATAGATAATTTTTTTCTGTTCAGCAAATTGCTCTATTTGTTCTTTCGAAAATAGTAGCAACGGACGGATCAATTGCCCTTCTCCAAACGTTTGCTGAAAACGAATGCCTACTAAATTTGCCAACGCGCTACCTCGGGTCAGCTTCATCACGATCGTTTCAGCCTGATCGTCTTTGTGGTGCGCTGTAAATAGTTTTGAATAATCGTTTTTTTTCATAAGCTCTGTAAAAAAAGTATAACGGAATTGTCGAGCTCGTGCTTCCGTATTTCGGGATTTATCAACAGCTTCCCACTTCTTACTATAGTAAGGCAGTCCTTCTTTTTGGCAATATTGCTGCAGATAGTCTGACTCTTTAGCTGATTCCGATCGTAACTGATGATTCACATGCGCTATTGCTAGATGAAAGCCATCTTTTTCAGCTGATCGCTGCATCAAATGCATTAGTACCATGGAGTCAACTCCTCCAGAGACAGCTAGAAGAATTCGCTCCCCTGGTCGCCAATATCGATTCTTTTTGCAATAGCGGTAAAATTCCTGAAACATTCACTCACTCCCAGTTTCTTTCACTAAAGTTAGCTAAAACAGAAAAGCCGAGCTCTCGCTCAGCTTCGATTGTCTATTAGTTACGGCGTCCACCACGTCCGCCACGTTTACCTTCTGTATTGCGTTTCAATGAAGACAAACGGTCATCACTATCTTTTAAAAATGAACTCATCAATGAATCAAAATCTTGTTTTGAATTTGTTGGCTGTGCTCTTGTAAATTGTTTTTTAGGCGCTGGACGTTGTCCACGGTCACGATTTCCTTGATGTTCATGGTTATCACGACGTTGAAATTCACGCTTTTGTTCTACTGGTTGTTCTTGTGCTTTACGAATGGACAAGCCGACTTTGCCGTCATCACCAACCGAAGTAACTTTGACTGTCACTTCATCTCCTACCGTTAAGACATCATGGATGTCTTTAACGAATCCATTTGATACTTCACTAATGTGGACCAACCCTGTTTTCCCTTCACCTAAATCGATAAAGGCACCAAAATTTGTGATACCTGACACTTTCCCTGGCAACTTAGCTCCTACTTCAATTGACATAAAAAAAATGTTCCTCCTATTATTTACCCTATTATATCTGCAGTTATTCTCCTGATTGTTTCTCAGAGGAATGAGACTGTGATTGACTTTCTTCTGCTGATGATTTTTGTTCTGCATTCGAGCTAGTTGTTCCGCCTAACTCTGGGATATTGTAGATTTGTTCGCCTTCTTTTGAAACGTAAAAACGACTGCGTGCTAGCTTCGCTACGTAATCTTCATCTCTTAACAGCGCGACATCTTGTTCTAAAAGTTTAAGCTTCTTGTCTGCTTCTTTCGATTCAGCTACAGCTTCAACATGTTGTTTCTTAAAGGTATTGAGCTGTTGGTAATCTTTCATCAGCTGAAACCCTGAAACGAGAAAAATCACAAATGCTACGAGAAAAACAACCGCTAAACGTCGGCGTCTGAAAATCAACTGTTTATGCTGTTTTTGAAACTCGGCATACTGCTCTTTTGTATACTCATTATCTAATGCAGCAACTTTCTCCGTGTCTTTTTTCTTTTTTCCCATGTTTTCCGCTCCACTCGTTTTTTGGTTTGTCTGCTATATTATACCAACATCTAAGATGCTTGTCTAATCTAAATTATCACTATTTTCTACTCTTTTTTCGGAAATAATTTGGTACATCTTCTCAGCATCTTCTTTTTTTGTTGAATCACGAAGCTCAAGAACCTCAACTTCTAGTATTTTATTCCCAAATTGGATCTTGATTTGATCACCGATCTTCACATTACTGGACGATTTTGCAAGAACACCATTGATTTGAATCCGACCTTTATCCGCAACTTCTTTTGCCACGGGTCTTCTTTTGATGATACGTGAAACTTTTAAAAATTTATCTAAACGCATAACTATTACCTCTTCATTCTTAATATTTTCGATCCAAACGGCAATGTCAGCCATTCACGGATCGTGAATAATTTTATTTTGATGATAATGAAAATAAACGAGCCGCCGCCGATCAGAACACCTAAAATCGTGACAACTAACGCTTGACCACGATGTCCGATCATTCCTAGAAGAATCGCAACTACTGCCTGATAGCATAGCAAGATGATCGTCATTCCACCTAAACTAATCAACAGCTTCTTAAGAAAACGTCCTTCGCCCGCAAATTGGTTAATTTCCTTTTCTGAAAAAAGAACCAACAATAACAATGTAGTCATTAGCCCCATAATGGTCGATAGACTCGCTCCAGCAGTTCCCCATAGATAAATCAAGGGATGTGAAGAAAATGCCTTCACTAACAAACCTGCAAAAGCAGCTAACAGCGCTGTTTTGAACTGATTTTTACTTTGAAAAATACTTTGATAGGCTTGGATCACCGCCATGAATGCAATCGAACAAACATAGATACCCAAAACTCCATTTCCCTGATAATCCTTAAATAGTGCATAATTCATATAAGGAAGCAATAATGCTAATCCGACTGAAGCTGCCGCTGCAATGGCTGTAGTCAATCGCAAAAAAATCTTCGCAGCCTGTAAAAAGCGCCCTTGTTCTTGATTGATAAAATACTTCGTCAGTGCCGGTAGAAAACTAGAACTCAAGGCTAAAGCAACGACCAAGCCTAATTGTACTAAAGGCTGTCCCCGATCATAGACACCCTTATCGATTTTTGCTGCTGAATCACTTAGCCCTGAGACAACCAGCGCATTTTTTACGACAAATGAATCAATCAATTGAAACAAAATCAAAAAAGCGCTGTACAATGACACGATACCGCCTTCCAGCAACAGCCGTCCAAATAATTTTCTCGACTCTTTTGAGAAAGACCATTGTGTCAGATAAGCTGAGCTACCTACCCTTATTTTCTGATCGTAATACCAAAGAATCACAGCGGCAACGATACCGCCAAAAAGTGCACCAGCCATTGCGATCGTACCGGTTTGATAAATCGACCAACCGAAACTGCTAAATGAATAAGCAGCGATCAAAATCACGCCTACTCGAACAATTTGCTCTGCTACTTGAGAAACAGCACTCGGAATCATTAATAGATGTCCTTGAAAGTTACCGCGGTAAAAGGATAGGATCGGTACCAGTAAAAAAGTAAAAGAAACGACCCGAATCAAGGAGGCCAGCTTAGGATCTCCCATCATATAGGCAATTTCGTCACTACCTAAAAAGAAAAAGCCCCAGCAGGACACTGCAATCACAAAAACAAAAGGAAACAGCTGCTGTAACACCTTCTTTTGACCACTGATCTCCGGCTGCTCTGCTACTACTTTCGAAATAAACTGCGGCAACCCAGACAGTGCTAACGTCATCGCGATTCCATAAATCGGATAAACCTGCTGGTAAACATAAAACCCTTCATCTCCAACTAAATTTTGAAAAGGCACACGATAAACGGCGCTCAGTACCTTAGCAACAAACGATGCCGCTGTCAAAACAACGGCCCCCTGCATCATCGACCGCATCTCCTTATGTGCCATTAATTAACCTCCAATCTAAAAGCTGAACGAGCTCGATTGATCTCGACTGAAAAATAGAAAAAATGACTTGGCGATACTTTTTATCGCCATGAATTTTTATCTTTTTTCCGAGAGATCAGCTTGTGGGGCTGGATAAGTCTAAAAGCTGAACAGACCGATTAGCTCTCGAACAAATTAGGAAATTTTGACGAAGATGTTCTTTATCTTTGACAAAATTTATCTATTTGTTTCTAGAGCTGGTCTGAGAAGCTGGATATGCCTAAAAGCTGAACAAGCTCGATTGATCTCGACTGAAAAATAGGAAAAATGACTTGGCGATACTTTTTATCGCCATGAATTTTTATCTTTTTTCCGAGAGATCAGCTCGTGAAGCTGGATAAATCTAAAAGCTGAACAGACCGGTCTGCTCGCGAACAAATTAGGAAATTTTGACGAAGGTGTTCTTTATCTTTGACAAAATTTATCTATTTGTTTCTAGAGCTGGTCTGAGAAGCTAGATAAGTCTAAAAGCCAAACCCGCTCCATCGTTCTCAGCTATTTTCACTCAGCCTCCACTGCACTTGTTTTGTATTTTTCTTGTCTTAAAGCAGTGGTAAACGATGCTACTTCTTGCAGCCATGCTGCTTCTTTCATATCTCTCGGCACTTTCAGCCTGATCGTCATCTTTTCATTGTCTACAGCTAAATCTGCTTTTAGCTGTGTTTCAGATAACGCTTCAAAAATCTGTTCTACACTATAGGTCTTTGTTCCGACTTTACTTAAAGTGAATACAATCTCTTGTTTACGCTTGCGAATCGTTTCGAGCAATGCACGATCGCCATCCATTTTGATTTGTCCAGTCGTCAATAAATGCGCCACCTCATCAGGATATTCACCAAATCGGTCAAGAAGATCTGCTTCCAACTCATCGTACATATCCATATTTTCCAACTGGCGGATTCGTTTGTAAATTTCGATTTTTTGACGTTCGTCTGAGATATAGGATGTCGGTAAATAGGCATCGATCCCAAGATCGATTTCCACTGTTGTCTTTTGATCCTGAATATTTTTCCCTTGCTTACGGGCAACAGCTTCTGACAGCATTTGTGAGTACATGTCAAAACCGACCGAGTCGATAAAGCCATGTTGTTGTGCGCCAAGTAAGTTCCCAGCCCCTCGAATCGATAGATCGCGCATTGCGATTTTAAATCCTGAACCTAACTCCGTAAAGTCTTTGATCGCTTCTAAGCGCTTTTCACTGACTTCATTTAGGATTTTCTGCTGTTCATACATAAAATAAGCATATGCCACACGATTACTACGGCCAACTCGGCCACGTAATTGATACAATGTCGACAAGCCCATATAGTCTGCATTTTCAACAAATAATGTATTGGCATTAGGGATATCTACCCCGGTTTCAATGATCGTTGTTGTGACCAGAACATCATATTGCCGCTCGATAAAATCGAACAAAGTATTCTCCAGCTGAACTTCGGTCATCTGGCCATGGGCATAAGCAATTCTTGCTTCTGGAACCAGTGCTTGGATTTCCTCGACTTTTTGTTCGATCGTATCTACGCGGTTATATAGATAAAATACTTGACCGTCTCTTGCCATTTCCCGCTCAATGGCTTCTCTGATCGCCCCTGGATTGCTTTCCATCACATAAGTCTGGATCGGATAACGGTTTTCAGGTGGTGTTTCGATGACAGAAAGGTCCCGAACGCCCAACATAGACATATGCAAAGTACGAGGGATCGGCGTAGCTGTCAGAGTCAATACATCGACCTGCGCCCGTAATTGTTTTAGCCGCTCTTTGTGTTTGACCCCAAACCGCTGCTCTTCATCGATCACTAATAATCCCAGATCACTAAAATTCACATCCTGTGAAAGCAATCGATGCGTTCCAACAACGATATCCACTTGCCCATGCTTGATTTTTTCAATGGTTTCATTTTGCTGCTTCTTCGTTCTGAAGCGGCTGAGCAGACCAACTTCAACTGGGAATCCTTCAAAACGATCCAGCATTGTTTCATAATGCTGTTGTGCTAAAATGGTCGTCGGCACTAAAAAGGCGACTTGTTTATTATTATTGATTGCTTTGAATGCCGCTCTTAAAGCCACCTCTGTTTTTCCATAACCAACATCTCCCACTAATAAGCGATCCATCGGGCGTGACCGTTCCATATCATGTTTGATTTCTGCCGTACTACGAAGCTGATCATCTGTTTCACTATATGGAAAAGCATCTTCAAATTCTTTCTGGTAAGCATCATCTGGTGGAAAAGCGTAGCCTTTTTCAGATTCTCTGGATGCATAAAGCTGAATCAGATCATCCGCGATATCTTCGATTTTTGAAGAAACCTTGCGCTTGGTTTTACTCCATTCGCTGCCGCCTAGTTTATTTACTTTAGGTGACTTTGCTTCTGAAGCAACGAATTTTTGAATCAAATTCAGTTGCGTGACTGGTATAAAAAGCTTGTCATCATTTTGGTATAGAATCGTAATGTAGTCTTGATGGACACCGTCGACTTCTAATGTCTGCATACCGATGTACTTACCGATCCCATGATTTGCATGAACGACATAATCACCGTTTTTTAAATCACTATAGCTTTTTAAGCGTTCCGCATTAGAAACCGTTTGGCGGCGCGCTCTTTTTTTCGTAGTTGTATGGAAGATTTCTTTTTCTGTGATTGCGACGATTTTTTCAAGAGGTAATTCAAACCCAGTTTGCAATGCCCCTTCAACGATTTGAATTTTCCCTTCAAGCAATTTATTCGGTGAAGCTGTGACACTTGAGATATCAAAATCCCGAAACAGCTCTTCCACTTTTTGACTACGTTCTTTCGTAGGCACAAAAACAATGACTGTCTGATCTTGTTTTTGCCAACGATCCATTTCAGTTTTCAATAAGGGCATTTGTCCGAAGAACTGCTGCATCGAACGATACTGAAAATTATGGATTGCTTGGAAGCGAAGATTCCCCATTCCTTTTTGAAACAGCGAAAAGAAAGTTGCTGAAAAGGGCATTTTGCGAATTTGTTCGTGGAAATCTACGCCAAAAGTTTGTTCTGGGAAAACACGCATTTCTTCCAATTTAAGAACGTGCCATTCATTTTCTTCTCGAATGATTTCACGTTCTGCTTCTAAAATACGGGCATAATCATCAACAAAAATCAAACTGTCTTCAGACAAATAATCCAATAATGTGGTTTTTTCTTCATATAAGAAATCTGTATAATAATGAGCAGTCTCTGTAGGGATTCCCTGACTCCAAGAAGTTGCCAACTGACCAAAATAATCGGTTAAAAAGCCTCTTTCTGTTGCTTCTTTGGCAACCGCAACTCTTTTTTCTAAAGCCTTACTCAACTGCTTTTCTCCATAAGCTAAGTCTTTTTGAGAGAAAATCATATCTGTCATTGGGGACAATGTAACAGATTCGATCGCTCCAACTGAGCGCTGAGTGTCAGCTTCAAACTGACGAAGCGAATCGATTTCAATATCAAATAATTCCGCTCGAACAGGATATTCTGCATTCAATGGGTAGACATCTACGATACTGCCGCGAATACTAAAATCTCCCGGCTTTCCAACTAAAGACTGCCGCTCATACCCCATCAGGACTAACTGCTGCGCTAATGTGTCCAGCTCGATCTCGCCGCCGATTTCCCAATGTAGCTGAGCTTGTTCCCAGGTCTGTTTGCTAGGCAAGTATTTCCTTAATCCTGCCACCGGAACCACAATGATCCCAGCTTTTTCTGTCAATAAGAAATTAAGAGTAGCCACTCGTTCTGCTCTCGCTTCTGGCGATGAAAAAGCCATCTCAGCGGATAACACTTCATCTACTGGAAACAAATAGACTTCTTCATCCGATAATACATTACGAAAATCTTCCACCAACTGGTTGCCGTAATAAAGATTAGGGACCGCAACGACGATTTTTTTCTTTTTTTGTTTAAATGCGCTAGTCATGATCAGTGTTTTAGCAGAACCCGCTAACCCTGTGATTAGTTGACGGTTGCTTCCTGCTAATTGTTGCTGCCATTCCTGAACCAGTGGACTTGAACCGATTCGTTCGATGATATTCACGTCAGGCGACCTCCTTCTTCTATAATTTATTTGCCGTTAAAATGATTCATTGTATCAACAAATGTATGCCCTTCGCTGGCATAGATCGCTGCATCCGCTGCAGTTTTCACAGCTAATAAAATCTCTTCGTGCTGCTCTTTAGGAAAGCCGCTCAACACATGATGTACGACCGGAGTATTTCCAAGCGGGCGACCGATCCCTACCTTGATTCTTGGAAACACATTTGTCCCTAGATGAGCAATCAAACTTTTTATTCCATTATGCCCACCGGCCCCGCCTTTTTCGCGCAATCGAATTTTGCCGACTGCTAAATCTAAATCATCATAAATAACGATCAGCTCTTCATCAGCCACGCCGTAATAAGTCATCAACGGACCTACTGAACGACCTGATTCATTCATGAAGGTCAGAGGTTTGACCAGCATGATTTTCTCCGTGCCGATAAAAAACTGCGCAATATCTGCTTCAAACTGGCTTTTATTAAAAGTTGCATTGTAACGATGTGCAATTTCATCTATCGTTATAAAGCCAATATTATGTTTTGTTTCTTGATACTTACTTCCTGGATTACCTAACCCAACGATCATTTTCATTATCTATTTCTCCTTCATTTTAAAAGGACTAAAAGAGAACGTTCTTCACAAATTTCTCTTTCCTCATTTTTATATTGTTCAACACAAAATACCCAGGCAGGAAAATCTTCTGCCCAGTTTTTTTACAATTATACCATAAAACAGCCTACAGCCTACCTTTTTAAATGTTTAAAAAATTCGTAAGAGAGCGCTCTTTCTTTTTACACGAAAAAAACTTTTAAAAACATAAATAGTGAAATACCGCACATGAAAGAGTTTTCTTATGAAACACCCTTAAAAACTGTATTAATAAATACAAACAAAAAACGTGACAAACATCACAAACGGTGGTATTATCAACGTGTTAAAACAATTAACAGAAAGGAATGGTACACATGACTGCAGCAGCAGGAAATAAAGATCATCAAAAAGTAATTTTAGTTGGAGATGGCGCTGTCGGATCTAGTTACGCATTTGCCTTAGTCACACAAAACATTGCACAAGAAGTTGGAATTATAGATATAGATACAAAGAAAACTGAAGGAGATGCTGCTGATTTATCTCACGCCTTGGCATTTACTTCTCCTAAGAAAATTTATGCTGCTACTTATGACGATTGTCATGACGCTGACCTTGTTGTATTAACTGCAGGTGCTGCTCAAAAACCTGGCGAAACAAGAATCGATCTAGTCCACAAAAACTTAAAAATCAATAAACAAATCGTGACATCGATCGTTGATTCTGGTTTTAGCGGAATTTTCTTAGTTGCCGCAAACCCAGTTGATATTTTAACTTATTCTACATGGAAATTCTCAGGATTTCCAAAAGAACGCGTTATTGGTTCTGGAACCTCTTTAGACTCTGCACGTTTCCGTCAAGCAATCGCAGAATTAGTCGATGTTGATGCCCGTAACGTCCATGCTTACATTTTAGGAGAACACGGAGATACTGAATTTCCGGTTTGGTCTCATGCGAATGTCGCTGGTCTACAAATTTATGAATGGGTCAAAAATAATCCTGATACGGATGAAGAAGCTATGGTCAACTTATTCTTCAATGTACGGGACGCTGCTTATTCGATCATCGAGAAAAAAGGCGCAACATTCTACGGGATCGCTGCTGCTTTAGCTCGTATCACAAAAGCGATCTTAGATGATGAAGATTCTGTTTTCCCACTTTCTGTTTACTTAGATGGTGAATATGGACAAAACGATATTTATATCGGTGCACCAGCAGTCATCAACCGCCAAGGAATCAAGCAAGTCATTGAAATCCCATTGACAGATTCTGAAATGGATCGGATGA
This sequence comes from Enterococcus sp. 9D6_DIV0238, assembly GCF_002174455.2. Classification (NCBI taxonomy): domain Bacteria; kingdom Bacillati; phylum Bacillota; class Bacilli; order Lactobacillales; family Enterococcaceae; genus Enterococcus; species Candidatus Enterococcus dunnyi. The sequence continues at coordinate 2,494,933 of NZ_CP147246.1, read as the reverse complement.
ACGCTTCCGCAAATGCATTAAAAGACGTGATCAAATCTGCATTTGAAAAATTCGAAGCTGAAAATAATTAATTCAAAAAACATCGCAGTGAGTAAAACTGCGATGTTTTTTTGTTTAATTATATAACCCATCCGGCTCTTCTTTTGTCACAATGTAAATATTTTTCATTTGCGTATACGCATCCAGCATCGATTTGTGTGTTTCACGACCGATCCCAGATTTCTTATAGCCGCCAAATGGGGCACCTGCTGGTAATTGATTATACGTATTGACCCACATCCGACCTGTTCTCACTTTGCGGGCAACACGAATCGCTGTATTGATATTTTGAGAGAATACAGCACCACCAAGACCATAATCTGATTGATTGGCCAATGCGATGACTTCCTCTTCTGTTTTGAATTTCATCACTGTAGCAACAGGACCAAAAATTTCCTCTTGCGCAATACACATAGTATTATCTGCATCTGCTAATAAGGTTGGTGCTAAAAACGCACCTTTATCTAATCCATTCTCAGTAATCTTATAGCCGCCTGTAATTAACTTCGCGCCTTCTTTAGTCCCGATTTCTACATACTCTAAAATCCCTTTTAATTGTTTTTCATTGATTTGAGCACCCATTTGAATGCCGTCTTCCCATGGCAAACCGACTTTGATCGTTTCAAATTTTTCTTTTAGTGCAGCTACAAATCGATCGTAAATTCCTTCTTGGACAAAGACACGAGAACCAGCGCAGCATACCTGACCCTGATTGAACAAGATCCCTAATTGAACACCTTCTAAGGCCCGCTCCCAATTCGCATCATCAAAGATGATATTGGCTGATTTACCACCCAGCTCAAGCGTTGCCGGAATCAACTTTTCAGCCGCCGCTTTTGCTACAGTATAGCCAACCTCTGTCGAGCCTGTGAACGCCAACTTATCAAAGCCTTCATGCTCGAGCATGTAGTTCCCAGAATCCGACCCACGGCCTGTGATTAAATTGACCACCCCTTTTGGCAATACTTTATCGAGCAGTTTAAATAATTCCAACAAACTTAAGGAAGTTGTGGAAGAAGGATGGATAACGACTGTATTTCCTGCTGCAAGTGCTGGTGCTAGCTTCCAAGCGCCCATCAACAACGGAAAATTCCAAGGAATGATCTGCCCTACTACACCGATCGGCTCTTTAATGACCAGTGATAATGTATCTGCATCAAAATCTTTCACAGTACCTTCTTCACCACGGATCACTCCAGCAAAATAGCGAAAATGATCCGCTGTCGCCGGAACATCGATCGTCATTGTTTCGCGAAGGGGTTTCCCATTATCTAACGTTTCAACTAATGCTAAGTGCTCTTTATTTTCATCGATTAAATCAGCAATTTCCAACAACAAGTGACTGCGGGTCGCTACATCGACCTCTTTCCATGTTTCAAAAGCTTTTTGTGCCGCTGCGACTGCCTGATCAACATCTTCATGAGTAGCATCAACAAAATCAGCCAGTTTTTCACCATTACTGGGGTTATAACTAGAGATTGTTTGACTACCTGAGCCCTGCGTCCATTTACCGTCAATATACAGCTGGTACGCGTCATCCACCGTATTACGAACATCAATTGGTCTACTCAATTTTAAATCACTCCTTATTTTAGATAGCGCTTACATTTTATTATATAGCTAAAAGTGAAAAAGTAAATAGACTTTCCAATCTTTTTTGATTTTTATCTAAAAAATAATCGGTATACCTAAAAAAAAGACAACCTTAATTTAGACCGTCTTTTTTAGCACTCGCTAATTTTCATATAAGATTCCTTTTTCAGACAATGCTTCTTTGATCCGCACCAGCATTTCTTCATCTGCACAATGAATCGTGTGCAAATGAACGCCCTCAGTCAACTCTGATAACAATGAGGCATTGCTGTTCTCATACATTTTTATGAATGATCGAATTTCTTTTTCTGTACGAATATGCAATCCGCCAGTCAGCTCACCATAAATAGGATGCTCAACCACTACATCAACGATTTCTCCACCGCATGCGACAATGATCGATAATTCTTCTGCCGTTTTTTCCGGGGCATGCTGGCAAGCGATTTTACGCCATATTCCTTTTTTATCTTGGGTCGTTTCCAGTAAATAGCCGCGCGCAGTTGCAATGATCTCTTGTCCTGCAGCTCTCAAAAGGGCAACATCTCCAACAATGATTTGACGACTGACATTAAAATCTTTTGCAAAACGGCTGGCGCTTACTGGTTTTTCAGCTGTCGTTAGCGTCTGTAAAATCAGTTCCCGCCTTTTGATCCCATCCATTTATTTTCCTCCTGCCACATTAGTCCAACTGTTGTTGTTGAAAATGCTTCGATGCATCCATGATTCCCTGATAAGTTTCTATCAACACTTCTTTATAGCTGTCGTTTGTCACATAACCGGCTATTTTTTCTAGTACTTCTTTTTCTCTAGAAGGATCAAGAATTTCTTTGTCCGTAGTCTTTTTGATTTCAGCGATCGATGTCACAGCATCCATTCGCTCTTCCAGCAGCGCAACGATCTTTTTATCAAGCGCGTCGATCTTATTTCGTTGACTAGCTAACGATGTATTCTTTTCTTCTAAATCGATTTCTTTGATGATTTTTGCCGGATTGCCGCCAATCACACAATTTGCCGGGAATGATTTTGTCACGACCGAACCAGCAGCAACAACCACATTATCCCCTAAGGTTACGCCCGGTGTGATTACAACACCTCCACCCAACCAAACATTATTACCCAAAGTAATCGGTTTGCCAAATTCCAATCCGCTATTTCTCTTTACTGGATGCAGTGGATGAGTCGCAGTATATAGTTGTGCATTTGGTCCAAACATGCAATTATCACCAATCGTGATCGGGCAAACATCTAAGAAAATACTATTGAAATTGGCATAGAAATTTTTCCCTACGTGAATATTGAAACCATAATCAAAATTGATCGTAGGCTCAATATAACTGCCTGTGCCCGTTGATCCAAATGTTTCCTCCACTAACTGGCGACGAATCAAACGATCTTCTTCATTATTGATCAGTTTCATTTGTTCTCTAGCGAATTTTCTGGCCGTGATCAATTCTGGATCTGCAGAAAAATAAAGCTCACCATCAATCATTTTTTGACGTTCTGTTTTGATTTCTTCCATTTTAAAACTCCTTTATTTTATATATTTTCAAAAATAATTTCTGCTTTTTCCTTTAAAAAATAAGCATGTCTATTCAACTGAATCGTTGTTTGATTAATAACTAAAATAACTGCTTCTTCTGATGCATAATGAATCAAATCGCAAAAGGGATGCACTTGAAAACTTGTTCCGACGATCACAACTAAATCTGCCTGCTCAACAGCTTTGATCGCTGCTGTGATCGCTTGTTGATCTAAGCCCTCTTCATATAAAACGATTCCTGGCCGAAGCTGCCCGCCGCACGCTAAATGCTTATCAGAAGTTAAATATTCTCCAGATGAAACTTTTTGTCCGCACGTTTGACAATAGCAGTCGTATAAGCTGCCATGAAAATCGACAAGATTATGACTACCTGCCGCTTTATGCAAGCCGTCTATATTTTGAGAAATGACCCAAGTCTCTTTTGTCTTTTCTAAAGCTGCGATTTTTGAATGGATCATGTTCGGTCGTGCATTTGGATGATACAAGGTTTGGATAAAGTCATAAAATTTTTGTGGTTCTTCTTCTAAGCAAGTAACACTCAATAAATATTCAGGCTGTTCAATTCCTTGATAAACGCCTGCCAAAGAACGATAATCCGGTATGCCCGATGGTGTAGAAATACCTGCTCCTGTCAAAAAAGTAATCTTTTTCCCTTCTTTGATCAAATGCAATGCTTGCTTTTGGTCGATCGTTTCCATTCCCTCATCTCCTAATGAGTTTATTATAACGTAAACGAACGGAAAATAGAAAATAATCAAAAAAACAATTGCTTTTCATTTTCTACCACATATTCATTCATACCTTGAAAATAAGCAATGAAAATGTTTGGTTTTTCACCATCTTTTCATGACAAACAAAATAGAACGTGATAGAATACTCTATGTATAAAAGTGAGGTGAAACTTCGTGGTAGCATTTATTATTTATTGGGCAGCTATTTTAGTTTGCATCGCCTGGGGCGTTTTAAGTTTATGGTTCTCTATCTTCTATCTTTCTCGTAAAGAAAATGGAAACCTATGGGCTTTCGCATTCTTTAATGTTCTTGCTGGTATTGTTTTAGCTATTGTTTTAGTCATTTACAAAACGTGGGATTTCGATATTACAACTTATTCAAGCTTGATTTACACAATTTTAGCTTCATATGGTGTCTTAACAGTCCTACAAGCTATTTTAGGCCGCGAACCGAAAGAAGCAGTAAAAGCTTAATTTTATTCATGGAATAACAAAAAGATGTGGGAATGTTTTCGATTCTAGCATCTTTTTTTGTTGTTTTCATTTGAGTGTTTCCTTTTTATTCTCGCTTTCTATAGAATCCAAAGTGCGGGAATCTTCTGATTCTTTCATCATTCGCTTATGATATGGACTACTTTATTAATCCTTTCGGTTAAACATTGACTTTTTTGAGTAAATAACATACACTATATACTCGAATCTAATAATTAAATAGTACCTCAGTTTGAGGTAGAGGTTGCGGTTTTTATTAAGCTTTCTGAGTGAGAGGACACGTTGAAGGAAGTCTAGGAAAAATCGCCGAAATGTATAACAGCCTCCCTGTTATATGTTGGGACGTAAGTCAATAACTTGCGGACTGTCTTAGTAGTGATGCTAAGTTGCGCTATGTTTTTGTTGAGAGTACCTGACGATACTAGGCAGCCGTGCATTTGCGCGGCTGTCTTTTTTGTTTTGAGCAGGAGCATTTTTTACTTGACCAAAGTGGAATTACTGTTCTTCTGTCACTTTTCAACTTAAAATGAAGACAAAAGAAATACAACGAGATACAAGAAAGGAAGACACACATGAACAAAAAATCATTTTCACTGGGGCTGTTATTCGCACTTATCTTAAGTTTTTTCTTTGCACCAGTAATTACTCAAGCACAAGGAGAAGCTAACGGAGAATTCCGCGTTGGGATGGAAGCAGGCTACGCTCCTTTTAACTGGTCGCAAAAAACAGATGCCAATGGCGCCGTTCCGATTCAAGGAAATTCTTCTTATGCTGGCGGTTATGATGTCCAGATCGCCAAAAAAATCGCTGATGGACTTGGCAAAAAATTAGTCATTGTTCAAACAAAATGGGACGGCTTAGCTCCTGCTCTGCAATCTGGAAAAATCGATGCGATCGTTGCCGGAATGAGTCCGACTGCTGAACGCCGAAAAGAAATCGACTTTACGGATCCCTATTATGAATCTCAATTAGTTGTCGTTGTTCAGAAAAAAGGCAATTACGCTGATGCCAAAAACTTAAAAGATTTAACGGGTGCTAAGATCACTGCCCAATTGAACACTTTCCACTATAGTGTCATCGATCAAATTCCTGGTGTAAATAAACAGCAGGCGATGGATAACTTCTCTGCTATGAGAACGGCACTAGCTTCCGGCATGATCGACGGTTATGTCAGCGAACGGCCTGAAGGTGTGACTGCTACAAGTGTCAACAAAGACTTGAAAATGCTGGAATTCTCAAAAGAGAACGGCTTCCAAACAAATCCTGAGGATGTTCAAATCGCTGTTGGTATGCGTAAACAAGATCCTGAAATCGCAAAAGTCAATCAAATTTTATCAGATATTTCATCAGACGAACGGACAAAAATCATGGATCAAGCTGTTAAGGATCAACCTGCTGCGGCATCAAGTGATAGTGAAAAAGCAGGCATTTTAACAGATTTCAAAACGATTTGGAGCCAATATGGCGGAATGTTTTTACGTGGTGCCGGCTTGACGTTGTTTATCGCTTTGATCGGTACAGTCATCGGTACAGCTTTAGGTTTATTGATCGGTGTTGTGCGGACGATTCCAGAATCAGAAAATAAAGTTGCCCGCCTTTTCCAAAAGATCGGCAACGCACTGCTTTCGATCTATATTGAAGTATTCCGTGGTACACCTATGATGGTACAAGCAATGGTCATTTTCTATGGTTTAGCTTTAGCCTTTGGTATTTCTTTAGATCGAACAATCGCAGCATTGTTCATCGTTTCGATCAATACAGGTGCTTATATGTCAGAAATCGTTCGTGGCGGTATTTTCGCTGTCGATCAAGGACAGTTCGAAGCTGCTCAAGCTATCGGTATGACACATGGGCAAACCATGCGTAAAGTAGTTGTTCCTCAAGTATTACGAAATATCTTACCTGCTACAGGGAATGAATTTGTGATCAACATCAAAGATACAGCTGTGTTAAGTGTCATTGGAGTAGCTGACTTATTCTTCCAAGGAAATTCGGCTTCAGGCGCAAACTTCCAATTTTTCCAAACATTTACGATCGTCGGGATCATGTATTTGATCATGACTTATGCGATCACGCGTGTACTACGCTTTGTTGAGAAAAAAATGGATGGACCGTCTGCTTATGTCAAACTTGAAGATGTAGAAAATGTAAAAGAAAGCTAGATAGCTGCTCAAGCCAGCTTTTCGGAAAAAGATAAAAATAGTGTGAGGCAAAAGTGCCTCAACCCATTTTTCCTACTTTCTGGCAAGACTAAACAGCTTGTTCCGCTCTTGCTGTGAAACACAGAGAATGAAATGATCTGATGTAGAACAGTACAAGACTTTCGTAAGAAAGTGTTGAGCATTCGTATTATCCAGCTATACAAGCCAGCCTTTCGGAAAAAAGATAAAAAGAAAACGTGGTAAAGGGCACCACATTTTCTTTTTCCTATTTTTCTGTCAAGGCTAAACGGCTTGTTCCGCTCTTATTTTAAGGAGGAATATCATGAGTACAATTATTGAAGTTGAACATTTACGAAAAAGCTTCGGCGAAAATGAAGTGTTAAAAGATATCAATGTAACAGTCAACAAAGGAGAAGTCGTAACGATCATCGGGTCTTCTGGTTCGGGAAAATCAACCTTATTGCGTTGCATCAATCTATTAGAAAAGCCTACTGGCGGAAAAATCATTTATAACAATGAAAACGTGCTTGAACGTGGGTATAATTTACCAAAATATCGAACACATTTAGGTATGGTTTTTCAATCATTCAATTTATTCAACAACATGAATGTATTAGAAAACTGTACATCTGGGCAGATCACTGTCTTAAAACGGGAGAAAGAAGAGGCTCGCAAAATTGCGATGGAAAACCTTGAAAAAGTTGGTATGGGTCGTTTCATCGATGCCAAACCATCACAGCTTTCCGGTGGTCAAAAGCAGCGTGTTGCAATTGCCCGTGCCTTATCGATGAATCCTGATGTGATGCTATTCGATGAGCCGACCTCTGCATTGGATCCTGAAATGGTCGGAGAAGTTTTAAAAACAATGAAGGATCTTGCTCATACTGGTTTGACAATGATCATCGTGACGCACGAAATGGCCTTTGCCAAAGAAGTTTCTGACCGTGTTATTTTTATGGATAAAGGTGTCATCGCAGAAGAAGGAACTGCTGAAGATATTTTTGTCCATCCAAAAGAGGAACGAACAAAAGAATTTTTACACCGTATCTTATCACAAAATCAATGATCTACTATTTGTGAATAATCAAGACATTGCCTCAGCTGAAGAACGATAGCTGAGGCAATGTTTTTTTATTTTTTAGATAATTATGCATTTTTGTCTAATAAAATTAGATTTACGACCCTTATTTTTTTACAACTTTTGTAATTGCCTATACTATGGATGTGAGATGAAACAATCTACAGATCAGTGAAATGAGGCATCTATTATGAAAAAGACACAGTTAAGATCCGCAACTATTTTTAGTATGTTTTTACTTATGATCATGCAGCTAATCCTTCCAATTCAAGGGATTGCTCAAGAAATCGACAATCAAGAAACAAAGATCGAGCTAAATGATGTCCAGATCGATCCAGATAACGAAACAAATCAAGTATCTGCACATATCTATTTAGCGAAACAAGTTGGGGATGTCTCCGATCAAGTCATCTCATTTTCAAACGATTTAGTATTTCCAGATAATGAGGCGATCCCTCTAACAGACAAACAGAATCAAATGATCGGTTCTGCCGTTCTTAAAAGCAATGTGCTTCAATTGACTATTGCCTCTACCTATCAAGGAGAATTTCAACTTACAGTAAATGCCCCTGCTGAAAATATCTTACCAGACACGTATCTATCTATAAGTAGTCCTGATTTTTCAAAAAAAGTGCTCTTACCGACAACGACCGCACTTGAAAATGAACAATTGCCAGTAGAACCGCAAGCTGATCTACCACTTCCCTATGCACTCTTTCCACAGCCAGAAACGATTGATTTCAGTTATAATACAGACGCTTCCGGCAACTATCTAACCAATAACGACCAGGGACATAGTGGTACTAATACATTAAATTATGCCTATGGGCAGACCAGTGAAGCTGTTTTTGATGACGAAAACTATGTAAATTACAATAATGAAGCCTACGTGAAAAAAACAGTGAAAGAGGTAGCTGGAAAACAAGGATTATTTGATGTCACATTGGATGTCAAAGGAAATGAATATCCAAACCCGATCGATTTAGTCTTAGCGATCGACTATTCCTCAACCATGAAAGGACAGAAACTAGAAAATACGATCGATGGAGTAGAAGAATTTTTAGAGCAAATCGATCATGCATTAGTAGCCGATAAAGTTCACGTGGGCATCGTTGCTTACAACAGAGATGCTTATGTCCAGCCTTTAACAAATAATACAGAAGAACTGATCGATTTTTTAGAAGATACAAGCAAAAGCCATTCTGGTACATTTATTCAAAAAGGGCTGATTGCTGCTAAAGATCTACTTGATAACTCGACAACACCTAATGTGCAGAAAAAAATTATTGTCCACATCGGTGACGGCAGTTCAAATCGAGCCTATTTCCCTGCTGAAAATGCGACTGAGTATACAAATGATGGACAGATCACTCCTTACAATGGATTTAAAGCTGAAACTTATTATCGTGATTTCGCTACTGATTCACCTTTGTATTATACAAGCAACACCTCTACCGTTGAAGCTGATCCCGATAATGCCACTTTAACCTCAGCGAAAGAAATTGCTAATTTAACGTTAGGTACTGCTGTCGACTTGAAACTAAATAATTATGATCTTTACTCCATTGGTGTAGCACCTAGTGAACGTGGAGAATATATCGATAAAAATATTGCCAGCAGTGAAGCCAAATATGTCCCCATAGATGAAGATCTAGCTGAGTTAGGTGATGCCTTAGGAACGGTTGCTACCAAAGTAGACCGAACCATCATGAACGGAACGATCCAGGACCCGATGGGTGAACAAATCATTCTACAAAAGAGTGGACCTGAATTTTCCTCTGCTGATTATTCATTGAAGAGCTATAGAAAAGTTAGTACTGGCGTTTGGGTGGATGCACCAAATTTATTGGATAAGGTGGCTGTCAGTGAAAACAATGGTCAGCTGACGCTTTCAGGGCTCTACCTGGGTACAGATGAACGCTTGACGTTCGCTTATCAAATCAGGATCGATACAGAATCCTCTGCCTTTATTCCAGAACATTGGTATTTAGCAAATGGGCGAACTACATTAGATCCGATCAGTACAAATAACTTATTGGACTTCCCTATCCCTTCTGTTAAAGCACCAGGAACAAAAGTGCTGATCGAAAAAAACTGGCTAGACAATAATGATTCTTTAGGGCTACGGCCAAATGCTATTTCATTTGTTTTAAAACGAACGACCGTAACAGGTAACGCCTGGCAGGAAAGTCAGCCTATTCTATTGAGCCCTTCTAAACAAGATGTTGATCAATGGCAAACTGAGCTTGACTCGATCATACCTAAAAATGAGACGAGCGCTGTCGCTTTAGCTGCATTCAATAATCGTGGTGAAGACTTCAACTATTCTGCAACTGAAGTTGCTGTCGATCCAAACTATACAGGAACATCTGAAATAAAAGACGGTAAAATCGTCTTGACCAATACGCTAAACAACACTATGGATCTCACTTTTAAAAAGGTCGATGAGCAAGATCAGCCATTAGAAGGCGTCCGATTCAAACTTCTAGATAATCAAGGGCAACAAATCGGTGATATTCAAACATCTGATGAAAATGGTCAAGTGTCATTTACTCAACTAAGAGAAGGTAACTATCAATTAGTAGAAATCGAACCGTTAGCAGGATATCAGCCGATCGAGCCTATCCAGTTGACGATCGAGCCAAATTCACATGGTGAACTTATTGTGACAAGTCCTGAGAATTGGATCTATAAAGTAGTCAATAAAAAAATAACCGATACGACGAGTTCAAGTGAGAATAAACCAACAACTGAAAATAAACCAACATCAACTGGACAAATTCCTAAAGCCGGTGAACACGTACAGTCTTGGCTGTTGATTATTGGAGTTATTCTTATCAGCATTACGGGCATCTTATATTATAAAAATAAACGTAGACAACTATAATAACTAAAAGGCTTCTCACACCAATACGGACAGTATTTGGAATGAGAAGCCTTTTAATTACTTGTATGAGCGAACAACGGGCGGCGTATAATTCTCAATAAACTGCCCAATCTCCGCTAAATCATCTGAAAAGAAGATTTTTTCTCGATCTGCTTTTGTTAAAAAATCTTCCTCGACCATCTTATCAAAGAAAGCAGCCAGTAGATCATAATAGCCATTTACATTGAAAAAAATGCAGGGATTCTGATGTTCCCCAACTCTTCCCCATGAAACAACTTCAGATATTTCTTCTAATGTCCCTGGTCCTCCTGGCAATGCTAGATAGCAATCAGCTAAATCGATCATCTGTCGTTTTCTCTCATGCATATCTTGCACAATATGCATTTCACTAAGCTGTTGATGGGCCAGCTCACGATCCAATAAAAATGTTGGCATAACACCCACGGCTTCCCCACCAACAGAAAGTACTTCATCTGCCAATATTCCCATCAAACCGACATTTCCGCCTCCGTACACAAGACCATACCCTTGCTGGCCCATCCATTGACCCAATTCTTTTGTTTGTTCTTCATAAATCGATTTGTTCCCTACACTAGCTCCACAATACACAGCCATCTTTTTCATAAAATCTTCACCTGCTCCAATTGACTTTTTATTTCATCTTTTTTACACGCATTCTATCTATGCTTCTTCGATTTTCGTTTGATAGGAAATATCATTGAATGTCCTTAAACGGTATTGATCTGTTTTTTCAACAATTGTAATGCTTGTGTTTGCTAACGGACCGCCTTCGCGCCAATTCGCTTTCGGTTTACCAATCAATGAATTGATCAATGTGATCAGTAAAACGCCATGAGCCACGATCAAAATCGTTCCATCAGGAAATTCTTCACTTAATTTTTCAATCGTCTCAGTCGATCGTGACACTAATGAGTCGATCGTTTCACCGCCAAAGTTTGATGGATCATATAAATCAGGACGTTGACGTAAATATGACGTCTGCTCATCTGTATGATCGATCTCTGCTCCTTCACGTTTGCCAAATTTGATTTCTCTTAATTTATCATGATAGCGGAGGGTCAAACCATCCAAATACTTATTTTCCTTTAAGATATAATTTGCTGTATCCATCGCTCGTTTTTGTGTACTGACTGCTGCCAAATCAAAACGAACATCACTCAAATAACGTCCTGCTTGAATTGCCTGCTCGATGCCGATCGGTAATAACGGTGAATCAATTTCTCCACCTTGAAACCGTAAACTCAAATTAAGTTCTGTTTTTCCATGTCTGACAAAATAAAAGGTTGTCATTATTCTTCCCTCCATTTATTTTTCACTGCTCATTTATCATACTACAAAAAGTAGCTAGTGCGCTTATGTTTATAAATGATTATTCTACTTAGTTGGTAAAATCGTTATAAATGTAGCACCTTCATATTCTTTAGATTTTACATTGATTTTCCCGCTATGCAATTGAACGATTCGAGCTGCGATGGTTAGACCTAAGCCATTTCCCATCGTATGATGAGAGGCATCACCTTGATAAAACTTATCAAATACATGCCTGCGCTCATAATCACTCATACCCACTCCGTTATCCTTTACGATTACCTTGATATCACTGCCAAAGGCATAACAGCTAATAGAGATCACTCCATTTTGTTTGGAATACTTGATTGCATTTTTGATCAAGTTCAGCCAAAGTTGTGTCAGTAGTTCCTCATCAGCAACAATAGACATATGAGTCAATTCTAAAGACCAGTCGATATTTTTTTCTTCCCAAAGCTCTTGCAAGAGTAATATACACATGCGCAGCTGCTCATCCAGATAAAACGCTGTTTTTTTCAGTGTCAACTGTTGCTGATTTTCTATTTTTGACAGCAATAGGATATTCATCGATAGATTACTTAAACGTTCAGTTTCTTCTAAAATAACAGCGACACTTTCTTGTCTTTCTATCTCTGATAAATCAGGGTTATTCAGCTGTTTAGCAAATCCGCGGATCGAAACCATTGGTGTCTTGAACTCATGAGAAAAATTAGTGATGAAATCATTATGAACCGTATCAACATTTTTCAATTCTGAAGCCATCGAATTAAAACTATCGATCAAGGCACTCAACTCGTTATTTACCGTTGTATTTTCCACATAGATATCAAAATTTCCCTTAGCAATTTCCTCTGTCCCTTTTACTAAATCATTGATCGGCTTTAAAATGCGTTTACTAACGATCATCGAAATAATCGTCCCGATAATGACACAGGAAAACAAAGTGATCCCTAAACGCAGCATTGGATAGCCCGAAAATGACTTGATTATGCCGATTTTCATGAATAGTAAAAAAATCAACCCAGAGATCAAGCTTGTCGAAACCAAAATCAGAAAGATCGTCCAAACAAACTGAATATTTAGCGATTTACGTCTCCTCATGTTTCACCGCCTTATAGCCTAATCCTCGAATAGTCACAAGAGTAAAATCAGGATTATCGGCTGTTTTTTCCCGCAACCGCTTGATATGAACATCGATCGTCCTCTCATCAGCCATGCTATCGATTCCCCAAATATCGTCTAATAATTGTTGTCGTGTAAAAATTTTGTTTGGATAAGACAATAACTTATATAGCAACTGAAATTCTTTTTTCGGTAATTCTTGATAGTGCTGACCTGATCGGATCGATAAGCTATTTTTATCGATCGTCGTATTACCTAAATGAATTTTTGCTTCTACTTCGCCATTACTCCTTCTCAACAAAGCTTTGATCCGCAGCAAAAATTCCTCTTCATCGATCGGCTTTACCAAATAATCATCTGTGCCAGAAATAAACCCTTGACGACGATCGATCGGCAGCCCTTTAGCAGTGACCATCATGATTGGCAATTGCGTATCTATTGTTCTAATTTTTTCCGCCGTTTGATATCCATCGAGCTGAGGCATCATTATATCTAAAACTAATAAATCGATTGGCTGTTTCTTTAAAAGCGCTAATGCTTCAACCCCATTTTGAGCTTGAAGTGTCTGATAACCACTTTGATTTAAGATCGTCACCAATAATTTACGAATATTCTTATCATCTTCTACAACTAAAATCGTAATCATACTTTAGCTTCCTTCATCTCTTTTGTCACTAACTATAGCATAGATTGGAAAGGTATTGGAAATTTTTCATTTGTTCATACTGAGTACATAATTCTTTGATAAACTGAATAAGAATAGGAAGGAGCAGACACGATGTTACAAGTAAAAAATGTGAAAAAAAGCTATACGACCGGCGAATTTACCCAAGTCGCTTTAAATGGGGTAGATATCAATTTTAGAGAAAATGAATTTGTCGCAATCCTTGGACAAAGCGGATCAGGAAAAACCACGCTATTGAATATCATTGGCGGGTTGGATCAATACGACAGCGGTGATTTGATCATCAATGGTAAGTCTACTAAAAATTTTAAAGACGGAGATTGGGATGCTTACCGTAATAATAGCGTTGGCTTTGTTTTTCAAAGCTATAATCTAATCACTCATCTAAGTATTTTAGATAATGTCGAGATGGGGATGACTCTTAGCGGTGTGTCAGCAGATGAGAAAAAGAAACGTGCTGTAGAAGTATTAGAACGTGTTGGATTGAAAGACCACCTGCATAAAAAGCCCAATCAATTATCCGGTGGTCAAATGCAGCGTGTGGCGATCGCTCGTGCGTTAGCCAACGATCCGGATATCATCTTAGCAGATGAGCCTACAGGAGCCTTAGATACAACGACCAGCGAACAGATCATGGATTTGATCAAAGAGATCGCAGATGACAAATTGGTGATCATGGTTACCCATAATCCTGAGTTAGCTGAACAATATGCAGATAGGATCGTCAATTTCAGAGATGGGCATGTACTGCATGACTCAAATCCTTATTTGGAAGCAGAAGACAGTAGTCATTATGAATTGAAAAAAACAAGCATGAGCTTTTTGACTGCCTTAAAGCTTTCAGGAAAAAATATCGCTACTAAAAAATGGCGAACAGGACTGACTGCTTTTGCAGCAAGTATCGGAATCATTGGTATTGCCTTGATCTTAAGCCTGTCCAACGGTTTTCAAAAGCAAATCGATGCTTTTCAAAGCGATGCTCTAGCAGAATTTCCAATCATTGTTTCTCAGCAAGCCGTCAATATGGATGAAGAATCTTTAAGCGAGATGCGGGCAGAAGGTCCTCTGACTAAAAAAGATTTTGTCAAATCGAATGAAGTTTATCTGTATAACCCAGAAGAGAATAGTGTGACACATAAAAATAATATCAATCAAGAATACTTGGATTATTTGAATAAAATCGATGCTGATTCAGTCCGTAGTATCGGCTATACTCGGGTCGTAGGGATGAACTTGCTTCGAAAAGTCGATGATACTGTCTCACCTGTTTCTTTTTCGACTAGCTCATCAGGAACTAGCGGAAGTCAAAGTAGCAGCAGTACTGGTGCAGGAATGACCAGTATGAATGGCGTTGGGCTTTCATCTTATCCAGCACCATTCAAAAAAGGAGAAGAGTCCTATCTTGAAAAAAACTATGATGTTTTAGCAGGTGCTTATCCTAAATCAGATACTGAAATGGTTCTTGTTGTCGATAATAAAAACCGAATCGATGAAAACTCAATGAAAAATCTTGGCTTTGATATAGAAAATATCGACTCGATCAAATTCGATGATATTGTAGGAACTGAACTAAAACTAATCGATAATGATCAATACTATGAAAAAACCAACTTAGGAAATTTCGTTCCTAAAAATAATTATGCAGAAATGTATGATAACGCTGGAATGACACTGAAAATTTCAGCAGTCGTCCGTCAAAAAGAAGATGTGCAAGTAGCAATGTTAGGTCAAGGAATCGCCTACAGTGACACACTTGTTGAAGAGATCATCAATAGAGAAAAAGATTCTGACATCGTCAAAGCACAAAAAGAGACAGATATGAATGTCATGACGATGGAAAAATTTGATTCAGATGGCAAGCAAAACTTCATTGCCTATCTTGGCGGAGATGCTTCACCAATGATGGTTTATATTTATCCAAAAGACTTTGACACAAAAGACCAAATAGTTGATTACTTGGATAAATACAATGATGGCAAAGACAATAAAGATAAAGTTGTTTATACCGACTTAGCCAGCACGGTAACTGAAATGACTGGCGGGATCATGAATGGAATCACTCTTGTCTTAGTTGCTTTTGCTTCTATCTCACTGATCGTTTCGTTGATCATGGTAGGGATCATCACTTACATTTCGGTTCTAGAACGTACAAAAGAAATTGGGGTATTAAGAGCTTTAGGTGCTAGAAAGAAAGACATCACTCGTGTCTTCAACGCTGAAACCTTGATCATCGGTGCATGCTCTGGTTTATTAGGTATCTTCATCGCTTATGCGTTGACATTCCCTGTAAATCAAGTTATTGAAAATATGACCAGTCTAACTAATGTGGCACAATTAAATCCGATCCATGCCTTATTATTAGTCGCAATCAGTATTATCTTGACCTTGATCGGCGGAGCTATCCCTGCTAGAATGGCAGCGAAAAAAGATCCTGTAGAAGCATTAAGATCAGAATAAAAGAGAACGAGGTCGGGACAGGAGCATTCAGCTTATTTCCGCAGGAATTACTTCTGTTCTCTCCGTTTATTCGTTTTTAAAGAGACTTGGTTATAATTCGTAGAATTATGGCCTAGCCTCTTTTTATTTTTTATGTATGATATGCTACTATGGTAAAAAAGAATGGAGGTTGAAAATGGAACTTAAAGAGTATCAACAATGGATCAGTGATTTTTACAAGCAACGCGGCTGGTATGATCTTGAGCCATTTATTCGCGTCGGCTTTTTAGCAGAGGAAACAGGAGAAGTTGCTCGTGCTGTCCGCGTATTAGAGATCGGACGGGATCGTCCTGACGAACCAGATAAAGCAACGGAAGAATGTATTCAAGAATTGACTGAAGAATTAGGGGATGTGCTTGATAACATTTTTATTTTAGCGGATAAATATGATATTCGCTTAGAAAACATTTTAACGTCACACAGAAAAAAATTAGAGGCACGTTTCAATACTATCAATCAATGAAAGAAGGTCGCTTATGTCAGAAGAAATCATTGTTCGCCCAGTTGAAGAAGCTGACTTTCCTCTGCTGCTTGAAATAGAAAATAGAATTTGGACAAATGAAAATTCGCCCGTACTTCATTATTATGCAACTGTAGAAGAATACAAAGAAAAGGTCTCTGATCGTAGGATTTTTGTTGCAGCTGATGCTCAGAAGGTTCATGGCTTCATTGATGTTCATCATCCTACGCCATTACTTGCACATAAAAAACAGTGGATGCTGGGAATCGGCGTTCATCCTCAAAGTCAATCTTTAGGCATCGGCAAAAAATTATTAGATCATGTAAAAGAAGCTGGAAAAAAAGAGCACATCCATAAACTTTCGCTGCGCGTCATGGGTGCCAATTCTAGAGCGATTCAATTCTATCGAAAAAATGGCTTTATTCAGGAAGGTCTATTCAAAGATGAATTTTTCATTGATGGTCAATTTTGTGATGACTATCAATTTGCCTTCTTTATCGACTAATCTCATTATTCCCTAATTTTAAAACCGCTATCTTAGCGGTTTTCTTTATATTAGCTTGCTGTACTTCAGGTATTCTGTTATTTTTATTAAGGACAAAATATTAGGAGTGTGAAAGTGTGACAAAGAAATTATCGTGGCGTGAATACCTTTATGTAGGGTCTATGCTATTTGGTTTGTTTTTCGGAGCAGGAAATCTGATTTTCCCTGTTCATATGGGGCAAGAAGCAGGGGCAAATATTTTTCTTGCCAATCTTGGCTTTTTGATCACAGGTATTGGTTTGCCTTTTCTAGGTGTCATTGCAATAGGTATTTCTAAAAGCAATGGTGTTTTTGATTTGGCCACTCGAGTAAATAGACGATATGCCGTGGGATTTACTGTACTGCTCTATCTGACGATCGGACCTTTTTTTGCTTTACCTCGTTTAGCAACAACTTCATTTGAAATTGGACTGGCTCCTTTTGTTTCTACCAACCAACAAAAAATATTTTTAGCGATTTTTTCAGCGATTTTCTTTTTGATTGCTTGGGCTTTCTCGCGTAAACCATCAAAACTATTAGATTATGTAGGCAAATTTTTAAATCCCTTATTTCTATTTTTATTAGCTATTTTACTTTTATTTGCCTTTTTGAATCCTTTAGGTAGTATTTCATCTGCTGAAATCGGCAGTGCCTATACAGAAAATCCTTTTTTTAAAGGCTTCACTGAGGGCTACAATACACTGGATGCACTCGCTTCTTTAGCCTTTGGGATCATTATTGTTTCAACGATCAAAGGAATGGGTGTTGAAAAGCCGAATGATATAGCAAAAGACACGATCAAATCTGGTGCTGTCAGTATTATTTTGATGGGGGTTATCTATACTCTATTATCTTACATGGGAACGATGAGCTTAGGTGGATTTCCGCTTAGTGAAAATGGCGGCATCGCATTAGCTCAAATCGCCAACCATTATTTGGGGAACTTAGGAAGTATTCTACTTGCCTTTATCGTTATATTAGCTTGCTTAAAGACAGCGATCGGCCTGATCACTGCCTTCTCTGAAACGTTTGCTGAGCTTTTTCCAAAAAGATCGTATGCATTCTATATTGCAGCTGCTAGTATTTTACCTTGCTTATTCGCAAATGTCGGCTTAACAAATATCATTCAGTTTTCAATTCCTGTCTTGATGTTTATCTATCCTTTAGCTATGACCTTGATGCTTTTGGTCATTCTCAGCCCTTTGTTCCGCCATCGTCAAGAGGTGTATCAGACAACGACTTACGTTACTTTATTGGCTGCTTTATTAGATGCTTTAAATAGTGCTCCTGATTCCTTTAAAAACCTTGGTTTCGTGACTGCGATTTTAGATGCAGCAAATGCTTATCTTCCATTATTTACGATCGGAATGGGCTGGGTAGTTCCCGCAATCCTTGGGTTTATTATCGGTATTTTCTGGACGATGATCAAGAAAACACCGTTAGCTGAATAAAAACATAAGTCTAAAGTATAGCTCTTTGAGTTATATTTTAGACTTTTTCATTTTGGATAAAAATAGGACAAAACCATACTTGTACTCTCATTCCTTATTTAAAGAGCGACAATATCTACTTGGATTAAGGTTAGTAGAATACTGAAATCGTTTCACAACAAAAAATGCTTTTCCGGTTTTTTTCCATTTTTTGATAAGTTAGCTTTTTGACTTCTTAATGCTTTATTTTCCAGAAATATCGTTCATTTGTTTTTATCTTTTGTTCATATTTCCGCTAAAGCTCAGCTTTTTGTTAAGGATGCATCACTAAGTGTTTCAGCTCCATCGTCTTAGCTGACAAGTCTACCCTAAATACAGTAGAATAAGGGCAAGGAAGTGATAAACATGCTTTATGAAGAATTGATGATGGATTCAGGTGTATTGACAAAGTTTGAGCTTTTCAAACGAATCACACAAATCAATCAGCCTGATATCTCAATTACTCAATTATCGGAAGAAAAATCATTGAATTATCAACAAACTTTTATCATCTTAAATGAAATCAATAATGATTTATTGAAAATAATGAAAACACACCCTTCTATTTTAAAAAAAGCTGGTAAAATCGATAGTACAAAATTGCTCGTCACGATTGACGAATATCGCTACTTTTTATTAAAAAAGTCCGTACCATTTCAATTCATCCTGTATTTTTTAAATCATGAAGAACCTAGTATAGATGACTTTTGTCAACGTTATTTCGTCAGCCGTTCTACCGTTTCCAGAAAGATGCTGCCGTTAAAGAAGCATGTAAAACAATTCAACTTACGCTTTGGTTATACTGAAGCAAATTTGATTGGCGATGAACGTGCTGTTCGAGTGGCTCTTTTTAATGCGCTTTGGTTAGGAACGAGAGGTACAGCCTGGCCCTTTGAGAGTGTGGCTTTTGAGGATGCTGAGCGTTTAGCTGGCGCTTACGCTGAATACTTTCCTTTGTCTAGAACATATCTCGGTGCCAAAGAACTGACCTATTTTGCCGCAATTTTTCTGTGCCGGACACGGAAAAAGTTTTTTGTTCCTTATGATAGTCGCTATGACTTTTTGATGATGGACAATCCTTATTATGATTTTGAGCGTTTAAATAAAGAACTTGGTGCAGAGCAAACTCTTTCACCTGAACAAAGTAAAGGGGAGAGCAGTTTCATTTTCTTTCTGGCCCACTATGCTCCTTTTTATACGCTAGATGATGATCCTTCATTATTTCAAACACTCCATGATTTTTCAACTCGACCGAATCTCGTGTACGATATCGTCTCTGAATTTCTAGACTACGCGAAACGCAACATCTTTAAAAATGAACCTGAAGCACTGGATAATTCCATCATCATTGGTAATTTATTGAATGTGATGTTTGCCTTTTATGCCCTACGTCAACCTTTCCCTAATCTGGAAAAACTTGTTGAAGCTCCTAAAACACGTAGTAAAGCGGATCAATTCCTGGAAACAAATATTCACTTATTTTTTGAAGAAAAGTCTCAGGAAAAAGGGAGCAAATTCATTTACACGATCAAAAAACCGCTTGTTAATGCCTTTAAAAACATTTTACTGCCGATCTATGATAAACCAAAACACGCTGAACATTTAAAAGTGGGTGTGGCATTTGAGCATAATTTTCTTTTGGTCAGTAAGATCTATCAGTTCCTGAATGATCTAGGTTTTGTTGATGCAGCTCCTTACAAAGAAGAATTGAACGACGAGTATGATCTAGTTATCAGCTCTTCTCTATTACCTAGAAAAAAGACACCTGATTTACCTCTTTATTTCTGGGATCTTTCATATAAGGAAGAAGAGTTAGCTGATTTGTATCGTGTTTTACAGCAGTTGTTTGAGCAAAAAAATATTGTAGAAGATTGATCTTTCTTTTATTCTGAAGAAAAGAGCCTGATTTTTGGCCATCCTTTATAACAATAAAAGTCCCGAACAAAACTAGAAAACTGTTTTGTTCGGGACTTTTATTATTCATATTTTACTTCCATTAAATATAAGCCTTCCGGATTTGCTGTTGGTCCAGCAAAATTTCGATCCTTTGCAGCCAATATTTGCGGAATCGTTGTTTCATCAATGCGTCCTGATCCCATCTTAAGCAGTGTACCAACTAAAATACGGATCATTTTATATAAGAAACCATCTCCGCGAAATGTAAAAATCAATTCTTTTTCTGCTTCATTTACTTCAAGCTTCGCCTCATAAATCGTTCGAACTTTATCTTCGATTGCCGTACCTGAGGCACAAAATGAGGTAAAATCATGAGTTCCTAATAAATCAGGTAACGCTCGACGTATTTTATTTACATCGACCGGATACATAAAATGAGTTGCATAAAATCGCTTAAACGGACTTCTTGGTTTGCCAATATCTACACGGAAGCAATAGGTTTTTTCTACGACATGATAACGTGCATGAAAATCCTCCGGCACGATTTCTACGCTTTTCACCGCAATATCTTTCGGTGTTTGTGTATCCAATGCATAACGCATTTTTTCTAAATCACGTGTTTGGTCAAAATCAAAATGAATGACTTGACCTTCAGCATGGACTCCAGCGTCTGTCCGACCTGAACCAAAAATCGTGATCGTTTTGCCATTGTTTATTCTTCGCAATGTGTTTTCAAATTCCCCTTGGACGGTTCGTTTATCCGGTTGAATCTGAAATCCATTAAAATTTGTTCCATCATAAGCAATCACTGCTTTGTAACGCGGCATTTCTTTTCCACCTTTACTTCTAACTTCTGATAAAAATCAAGACTGCTGTTAAGACCCCAAAAGCCAGCATTACAATGGTATCATTCAAATGCCAATGTAAAATCCGATATTTTGTCCGTCCTTCTCCACCTTGATAGCCTCTTGCTTCCATTGCCGTAGCTAGATCTTCTGCTCGATTAAAGCTGCTGACAAATAATGGAATCAATAAAGGTACGATTGCCTTCATCTTTTGAATCAAGCTTCCTTCACCGAAGTCGACTCCTCTGGCACGTTGGGCGTTCATGATTTTTTCTGTTTCATCCATCAATGTCGGTACAAATCGCAAAGCAATCGACAACATCAATGATACTTCATGAACAGGAAAACGAACTACTTTTAACGGACGCAGTAGATATTCGATCGCGTCTGATAAATCAAGCGGCGGTGTCGTCAATGTCAATAAGGTCGACATGAAAATGATCAGCACAAAGCGGCAAAAAATGAATAAGCCATTGATCACACCAAACTCAGTGACGGTGAAAATTCCCCATTTGAAGTAAACTTCTCCTCCCTGGGTAAACAACATCTGCAATGCTACAGTAAAGAGAATCAGCCAAATCAGTGGTTTGATACCACGAATAAAGAAGCGAATATTGACTTTCGATAAAAAGATCGCAAACAGCGTAAATACAGCTAATACTGCGTACGTCTGCCAATTATTCGCCAAAAAGATGATGCCAATAAAATAAAAGCTGGCAATCAGTTTCGCCCTTGGGTCCATTGTGTGTATAAATGAATCCCCAGGAATGTAGCGTCCAAAAATCAATTTATTCATCACAGGTCAACACCTGCCTTCAACTCTTTTAACAAATCATCTGCTAGTGCCTCTGCTGTTAAAGGTAACGTGTCAAATGACATTCCTTTAGCTATCAGCTTTTCTGCGAAACTAGCAGCTGTAGGTACACCTAATTGTTTTTCCTTCAGCCAATCGATATCTTCAAATACACTTTGCGGAGTCCCATCTTTAACGACTTTCCCCTTTTCAAGAACGAGCACATGGTCTGCATAATTAGCTACATCATCCATTAAATGAGTGACTAAAACGATCGTCATCCCACGTTCTTCATGTAGCTTTTTGAACATTCCCATCATTTCTTTACGCCCTTGAGGATCTAAACCAGCTGTGGGTTCATCTAGAACCAGAATTTCAGGCTCCATCGCTAAAACCCCGGCAATTGCGACACGACGCATTTGACCGCCAGAAAGCTCAAATGGTGAACGCTCTAAATAGCTTTCGTCCAGACCAACAAGCGTCAGCATTTCTTTTGCTAATCGTTTTCCTTCTTCGTCACTCACACCAAAATTTTTAGGGCCAAAAGCGATATCCCTTTCAACAGTTTCTTCAAACAATTGTGCTTCTGGAAATTGAAAAACAATGCCGACTTTTTTACGGATAGGTTTTAAATTTTTATTATTCGTTTCAGGTAATATCGTCCGATCACCGATCATCACTTTCCCTTTTGTCGGCTTAACAAGTGCATTTAAATGCTGAAGCAATGTCGATTTTCCACTACCTGTATGCCCAACGATCGCTGTATATGAGCCTTCTTTTATCGTAAGATTCAAATCAAATAAAGCACGTTGTTCAAATGGTGTATTTGGCTGGTACGTAAAATCTACTTGTTCAAAACGGATGTCCATAGCCAGTCCACCATCCTTTCTTCAGTCAAATATTCATCAGGTACAGCAACGCCGCGATCTTTTAAAGCAATTTTCAATTTTTCCGGAAATGGTAAGTCAAGACCCATTTGGACTAACTCCGTTCCTGCAGAAAAAATATCAGCAGGAGTTCCTTCTTTGACTAGCTTCCCTTGCTTCATGACCAAGATTCTATTCGCATTAGCGGCTTCATCAATATCATGAGTAATCGAAATAACAGTTAGATTGCTTGCTTCTTTGATTTTTTTGATCGTCGAGATCACTTCTTCCCGACCTTCCGGATCAAGCATACTAGTTGCCTCATCCAAGATAATAATATCTGGACGCAAAGCAACAACGCCCGCAATTGCTACACGTTGTTTTTGACCGCCAGATAAACGAGCTGGCTCACGAGTGGCGAAGGAGTCCATCCGCACCTTCTCAAGAGCATCCTTCACTCTGATCACCATTTCATCACGTGGAATCCCTTGATTTTCCAAACCAAAGGCTACATCATCTTCTACTGTCGAGCCAACAAACTGGTTGTCAGGATTTTGGAAAACCATGCCCACCATTCGTCTGATTTCCCATACATTGTCCTCGTTCAATTCTTTACCACCAACCGAAATACTGCCCGCTTCCGGCAATAACAGTCCATTGATCGTTTTGGCCAACGTAGATTTTCCTGAACCATTATGCCCAATAATTGCTATCCACTCACCTTGTTGGATGGAAAAAGATACATCATTCAAAGCGGGAGAAGCCTCTTCTGGTTGATAGCTAAATTCAATATTTTTTAATTCAATTATCGGTTGCATCGCGTACTCCCTCAATTATTTAGTCTTACTAACACTAACAAAAAATCAGTGCTTTTTCAATCAAATCTTCTTTTATTTACGCTATTTTCTATTATAACAAAAGAAGCTGCAATATGGGAATTCTAATCTGTCAAGACAGGAATATTTATGTATTTTTTTGTCTCGTAAGCAAAAAAGATTGAAACATCTAGCAAAATGGTTTCAATCTTTTTGATTCATTATATTCTCAAGAATTCTGCTGCAAATATTCAAATGCATATTGCGCATAAAGCTCAGCACCGATCGCCATTGCATCCTCATCTACATTGAAACGCCCATGATGATGTGCCCATTGCGTATCCTTTTCGGGATTTCCACAGCCTACCAGAGCAAAACAACCGGGTGTATGCTCCGTGAAATAACTAAAGTCTTCACCACCAGTAGTTGGCGGCTCTTGGATCAGTGCTTGCTCGCCAAAGTTTTCTTTGATCACGGATTGAGCAAAAAGAGCGTCTTTTTCATCATTGATCACCGGCAGTGTGCCATGATCATAAACGAGGTCGGCAGTACCGCCATACATCGCTGCTGTCTGCTCTGCAAAGCGTTTTAACGCATTCTCTACACGATCACGAGTCTCAATGCTAAAACAGCGTACAGTTCCTTCTAAGCGTGCATTTTCAGCAATCACATTAAAGCGAGTTCCGACATCCATTTTTCCTACCGTCACAACAACAGGATCTAGCGGATTTGTCTCTCTTGAAACGACTGACTGCACATTCATCACAAAGGAAGACGCAATCAACGCTGCATCTACACATGCATCCGGCATAGCACCATGACCACCCCGACCTTTAAAATCGACAGAAAAAATATCAGCCGAAGCAAACGACGAACCCACCACACAAGAGGCTGTTCCTGAACGCATCTGTGACCAGATATGGATACCGAATACATTATCTACATTATCAACAGCCCTTTGTTCAACCATTGCTTTCGCTCCCTGAGCATTTTCCTCTGATGGTTGAAAAATAAAGCGAACAGTCCCCTTTATCTCTGACTGAACTTCTTTCAATGCTTTTGCTGCTGTTAAGAGCATTGCAGTATGCGCATCATGTCCACAGGCATGCATTTTTCCATCTTCTAATGATTTATACGGCAATTCATCATTCAGCTCCTGAACTGGTAATGCATCCATATCAGCTCTTAAGGCAACCGTTTTACCAGCTTTCCTACCAACAAGCTCTGCAATGATCCCTGTTGGTTCGGTTTTACGATAAGGAATACCAAGTTGATCGAGTACTTCAGCAACCTTATCAGTCGTTCTAAATTCTTCAAATTGCAATTCTGGATGTTGATGGAGATCTCTTCTAAACTCAATCATTGTAGGTGTATATTTTTCAATCAACGCTTTTAACTGTTCCATATTATCATTCACTCCTATAAGCTTAATAAAATACTTGAAAAAATTCCTGCTAAAATTACAGAAACAATCGTCACTGTGATGAAACCTGCTACTAACATCGGCGGCATCATATGATGCGTCAACGCTTCTATTTCCTTTTCATCTTCTGTTAGCGACTGGATGACTTCGTTAGTAATGATATAGTCTGCCGGAAATCCGTAAAGTGCTGTTAAAGACACTGCAAAGGCCATTTCTTTACTAACACCTAATATCCTACCCACAATTGCAGAAAAAAGATACATACCCGCTACACCAATAATGATGATTCCTACCATCGGTAAAAGCAGCTCTTCCAACATTTCAGGTGTTGCCTTTTTTAAGCCATCAAAAATAAAGAGCATCAATCCTAAAATAGCAAAACCAAAGCTATTTGCTTGTTTCAAAGGCTGCTTTTCTAAAAAGCCTAAAGTAGAAGCGATAACACCAAAAAATAGACAGAGAACAAAAGGGCTGATCGAAACAAAGGAACTGCACCAAACAGATACATAGTATGCTGCCAAAGCCACACAAGCCAAGCGGAAAATACGTGAAAAATCTGTATGATATTTTTTAGGGACTTTTTTGAATAATTTAGGAATCGTTTCATCCTCTATAATAGAGTCTTCTAAAGAACTTTTCTTTTGCTCATTTACCGGCTGCCATTGTCCATTACGATATTTTTCGAGCATTCGCTTTCCTTCCTTCTTTAACATGATGGAGGTTAAAGGATAGCCAGCGAAGCCCTGCATCACATAAATCAGAATAGCTAATACTGATAATGAGGTCAATCCAGCGGTCTGCGCTGCCTCAGACATAATCAAAGATGAAACTACTCCTCCTACTAATGGCGGAACTGCTACTAAAACTGTTTCTAAATCAAATATAAAAGAACCGACAGTCAATAACAAGACAACGATTCCCGTGATTCCTGATAAGGTGATCACGATCGTTTTCCATTGATTGCCCAGTTCCTTGATCGATAATAGTGTGCCCATATTCGTAATCAATAAATACATCAACAATGTTGCTACTACAGGTGGGATCCCAGCAATTTCAACAATATTTTTTGGAAAAAATGTCCAATACCCTACAACAAATAGCACAGCACACACGAAAACTGATGAAACCCAAGCTTTTGTTTTACTTGAAATGATATCACCAATATATAAAATACCCATTACTAATGTAAAAGCCGTCATTTGCGCCATATTATTCCCCTTTCTCACATTATTTTTCAGAAAATTCTAATTAAATAAAGTATACTAAAAATAACACTTATGCGCAATAAGATGACAAAAAATACTATTTAGTTTTATAAACACAAAAAAAACCCCAAGAAAGTTCCTAGGGCAAAAAAATACACCTTATACTATGATGAGTGCTTCTCTGCTGAATATGCATTCAGCAGAGAAAGCGTTGAGCTAGACTAGGAGTCGCCTCCAACATCATAACACTCTAAAAGAATCATCTATAAAGTGACGGTATAGTTTGATTATTTAACAAATTCAATAATTACCATTGGCGCTGCATCTCCGCGTCTTGGTTCTGTCTTCAAGATACGAGTGTAACCACCTTGACGTTCAGCATAACGAGGTGCTAAATCATTGAATAGTTTTTGTAAAGCTGATTCAACAACAATAGCTTCGTTTTCTTCACGTACGCTGGCAACTTCATTGCGTACAAATGTCGCTGCTTGACGACGAGCATGAAGATCTCCACGTTTGCCTAATGTAATCATTTTTTCTGTAGTTGAACGAATTTCTTTCGCACGAGCTTCAGTTGTAACGATACGTTCGTTGATAATTAAATCAGTAGTTAAGTCACGCAACATTGCCTTACGTTGGCTTGATGTGCGTCCTAATTTACGATAACCCACGTTGGTTTTCCTCCTTCGTAAAAAGTATTAATCGTCTTTACGTAAGCCTAAACCTAAATCATGCAATTTCAGTTTAACCTCTTCAAGAGATTTACGACCTAAATTACGTACTTTGATCATTTCTGGTTCAGATTTATTTGTAAGTTCTTGTACAGTGTTGATACCTGCACGTTTTAGACAGTTGTATGAACGAACAGACAAGTCTAGTTCTTCGATGGTCATTTCCAACATTTTTTCTTTTTGTGTTTCTTCTTTTTCAACCATGATTTCAGCATTTTTCGCTTCATCAGTAAGGTTTACAAAGATGTCTAAATGCTCAGTCATGATCTTAGCAGCTAAGCTAAGAGCTTCTTGAGGAATGATTGAACCATCAGTCCATATTTCCATTGTTAATTTGTCGAAGTCATCACGACGACCAACACGAGTGTTTTCTACTTGGTAGTTCACACGGCGAACTGGCGTATAGATGGAATCAACAGGGAGAACACCGATCGGCATATCTTCCTTTTTGTTTTCGTCTGCTTGAACATAGCCACGACCAGGTTTCACTGTTAAGCGAGCGTGGAAAGTAGCTCCTTCAGAGACACTACAGATAACTAAATCTTTATTCAAGATCTCAACATCGCTGTCAACGATAATATCGCCAGCAGTTACTGTAGCAGGTCCTGTAATATCGATCTCAAGGGTTTTTTCTTCTTCTGCATAAAGCTTCAAAGCTAGACCTTTGATATTCAAAATGATTTGCGTTACGTCTTCTCTAACACCTTTAATTGTAGAAAATTCATGCAGCACTCCATCGATTTGAATATTGGTAATAGCAGCTCCTGGTAAAGAAGATAATAAAATACGACGTAGAGAATTACCTAAAGTAGTCCCGTAACCTCTTTCCAGCGGTTCAACGACGAACTTGCCATAATCTCTATTTTCATCAATTTTTTCGATTCTTGGTTTTTCAAATTCAATCATTCTTATCTATACCCCTTTCAAAACGAAAAGTGTCTTGTTCAATGACGTTCTTGATTCAAACTCAGAATGAGTGGCACTCATTAAACACGACGGCGTTTTGGAGGGCGGCATCCATTATGAGGAACTGGAGTCACGTCACGAATTGCAGTCACTTCTAAACCTGTTGCTTGCAATGAACGAATCGCTGCTTCACGTCCAGAACCTGGTCCTTTAACTGTTACATCAACAGTTTTAAGTCCGTGTTCTTGTGCTGCTTTAGTTGCAGCTTCTGCGGCCATTTGAGCTGCAAACGGTGTTGATTTTTTGCTTCCTTTAAAACCTAATGATCCTGCTGATGACCATGCTAACGCATTTCCATGAGTATCAGTAATCATTACAATTGTATTATTGAATGTAGAGTGGATATGTGCAATCCCAGATTCTATATTCTTTTTCACACGGCGTTTACGACTAACTTTTTTTGCTGCCATGAAGATCTAACCTCCTTCACTTAGGAATTATTTTTTCTTGCCTGCTACAGTACGAGCTGGGCCTTTACGAGTACGTGCATTATTTTTCGTGTTTTGTCCACGAGTTGGTAATCCACGACGATGACGAATTCCACGGTAAGAACCGATTTCCATCAAACGTTTGATGTTCAAGTTCACTTCACGACGAAGATCCCCTTCAACTTTTAACTTATCAATTTCCGCACGGATCGCATCTGTTTGTTCGTTTGTTAAGTCACGAACGCGAATATCTTCAGATACGCCAACGTTTGCTAATACTTGTTTAGCTGTAGTGTTTCCAATACCATAAATATAAGTAAGAGAAATTACTACACGTTTATCACGAGGGATGTCTACTCCTGCAATACGAGCCATTCTACGTTACACCTCCTATTATCCTTGACGTTGTTTATGTTTTGGATTTGCTGGGCAAATGACCATAACACGTCCTTTACGGCGAATTACTTTACAATGTTCACACATTGGTTTTACTGATGGTCTTACTTTCATGATAATACCTCCCTGAATTTTACGGAGTACAATTATTTAAAGCGATAAGTGATTCGACCACGAGTTAAATCATAAGGAGATAACTCTACAGTCACTTTATCTCCAGGTAAAATTCGAATATAGTGCATACGGATTTTACCGGAAACAGTAGCAAGAACTTGGTGTCCATTTTCTAGTTCAACTTTAAACATTGCATTCGGCAAAGTTTCGACGACTGTACCTTCGACTTCAATCATATCTTCTTTAGCCACGCACAGTACCTCCTTGTACTTGTTTCGCATTTTCACACGATAAAATGGCGGAAACTTCAGCTCCCACCTAGAATTTTCAATTAAACTTCCACAAAAAGGTAGAAGTCGGACTGATACATTCTATCATAATTTATTCTATTTGGCAAGAGAATCTGAATCATACACAAATGGTAAGCTTGTGGCAATTCAAGTACTATCTTTTTTCAATGATTTCTTTCACTTCAGAAAAAACAGTATCGATCTCGCGATTCCCATCTATTGTGTGCAGTACGTTTTTAGCTTTATAAAAATCTAAAATCGGTGCACTGCTTTTGATGTTGACAGCCAGACGGTTTTTGACCGTTTCAGGCTTATCATCTTCTCTTTGATAAAAATCATGTCCGCCGCAACGATCACATGTTCCTTCCACTGCTGGAGGATTGAAAATTTTATGATAAGTTGCTCCGCATGTACGGCAGATAAAACGGCCGGCCAAGCGATCAACCAACACATCTTCTTCTACATGGATGTCGATGACTGCATCGATTTTTTTATTTAATTCTTGTAACATTTTATCTAATGCTTCTGCCTGATCCAGCGTCCGTGGAAAACCATCTAATAAAAAGCCTTTATCAGTATCTGGTTCAGCCAAACGTTCTTTGACGATACCGTTTGTAACATCGTCTGGAACCAAAGCACCTTTATCGATATAAGATTTCGCTTCTAAGCCAAGAGCAGTTTCGTTTTTCATTGCGGCACGGAACATATCTCCAGTAGAAATATGCGGAATACCGTAAGTATCGACGATTTTCTCTGCTTGAGTTCCTTTGCCTGCTCCAGGCAATCCCATTAAAATGAGGTTCATTTCTTTTCCTCCTAATTTTAAAGGCTGGCTTATGAAGCTAGCCTATGGTGAGAATCAAGGTCGAGACGGAAGTGCTTCATTTCAAGAAACAACGTTACTTCCAAGAAAGCTACTTCTGTCACGCCACTTAAGGTAGAGAGAAAAACTTGCGTCTTGTCTCAGTACATGATTCTTACTTATTGATAAAGCCAACATATTGACGTTTCAACATTAAACCTTCTAATTGTTTCGCTGTCTCTAATGCAACACCTATCACAATCAGTAAGCTAGTTCCCCCAAGACCGATAGATTGCGGTAATTGCCAGACCATTTGAGCAATGATCGGTAATAGTGCAACTAATCCTAGGAAAATAGAACCGACAACACTTAGTCTCATTAACATTCCAGAGATATATTCTTCTGTCCCTTTACCTGGTCGTACGCTTGGAATATAACTTCCCTGCTTTTGTAAGTTCTCCGCTAATTTCTCAGGGTTTACTTGAACAAAGGCATAGAAGAAAGTGAAAGCAACGATCAGTACAGTATAAATAATCGCACCTGGAACGGTATTGTAACTAAAAATTTGTGTCATAATATCATACCAGCCTTCGCCGGAATAATTTTTAGAAAACGCCTGTAAGACAGCGTTTGGTGTCGCAATCAATGAACTTGCAAAGATAACTGGAATAACACCGGCAGCATTTACTTTTAACGGTAAATAACTACTTGTTGGTGCACCAGAGACACGTTTTGTATACTGG
The DNA here is from genome assembly GCF_002174455.2 of Enterococcus sp. 9D6_DIV0238. Taxonomy (NCBI): domain Bacteria; kingdom Bacillati; phylum Bacillota; class Bacilli; order Lactobacillales; family Enterococcaceae; genus Enterococcus; species Candidatus Enterococcus dunnyi. Next base: position 2,464,014 of record NZ_CP147246.1, on the reverse strand, counting down.
ATCGGAATTTTGCGTTCTGCTTGTTGGAAGAAGGTTACTAATGTAACCACGATTAAAATCGCAATAATTAAAATCACAATAAAAATCACAGACTGCCAAATTCTAGAAGACTCGATATTGATAAAGTAATCTTCAATGATTTCTTTGATCCCTGCTGGGACTCTTGAAATGATCCCTGCAAAAATGATCATCGAAACGCCATTGCCGATTCCTTTTTCAGTAATTTGTTCTCCTAACCAAGTAACAAACATCGTACCACCAGTTAAAATCACAGCGATCGTTACAAAAGTTCCGATGCTAGGATTTTTTACGATCCCAACTGAACTTAATTGGTTGAAACCAGCAGTGATCCCCATTGACTGAGCGATCCCCAAGACGATCGTTAAATATCTTGTTGCCTGATTCAACTTCTTACGTCCAACTTCACCTTGTTTTGACCATTCTACAAATTTCGGTATGATATCCATTTGTAAGAGTTGAATAATGATAGATGCTGTAATGTACGGTGAAACCCCCATCGAAAAGATCGAGAAGTTTTGCATCGCACTACCGCTGACCATATTCAGCATGTTTAAAAATGGTAAATTGCTTAAGTCTTGCAATCCTTTTGCATTTACGCCAGGTACTGTAATATGAGCACCTAAACGAAATACAAAAAGAATGAATACAGTAAACAAAATTTTTGATCTAATGTCTTTGACTTTAAAAGCATCTTTTAACAGTTTAAACATTAGATCACCTCGATTGATCCACCAGCTGCAACAATTGCTTCCTCTGCTGCTTTAGAGAATTTAGCTGCTTTCACAGTTAATTTTTTAGTTAATTCACCGTTAGCAAGAACTTTGATCCCAGCTTTTTCGTTTTTAACGATTCCAGCTTCGATCAGTCCTGCAGGTGTAACTTCAGTTCCATCTTCGAAACGATTTAAGACATCTAAGTTGATGACTGCGTAATCTTTACGGTTGATGTTCGTGAAGCCGCGTTTTGGTAAACGACGGAATAATGGAGTTTGACCCCCTTCAAATCCTAAACGTACACCGCCGCCTGAACGAGCTTTTTGCCCTTTTTGTCCGCGACCGGCTGTTTTACCATTACCAGATGAAGTACCACGTCCAACACGGTTACGTACTTGGCGTGAACCTTCAGCAGGTTTCAATTCATGAAGTTTCATTGGTTTGGCACCTCCTTAAACAATGTACTATTGTAAATTAAACTTCTTCAACGTCCACTAAGTGTGAAACAGTGTTGATCATACCTTTGATTGCTTCATTCGCAGGTTTCACAACAGAGCTGTTTACTTTTCCTAAACCTAATGCTTTAACTGTATCTTTTTGGTTTTGAGGACGTCCGATCACGCTGCGTTTTAATGTAACTTTTAATTCAGCCATTCTTATGTCCTCCTTATCCTAAAATTTCTTCTACAGATTTACCGCGAAGTGCTGCCACTTCTTCGGCACGTTTTAATTGTTTCAACCCTTCAACTGTTGCGCGAACAACGTTGATCGGCGTGTTTGAACCTAATGATTTTGATGTAATATCTGCTACACCAGCTAATTCCAATACGGCACGAACTGGTCCACCAGCGGCTACCCCAGAACCTTCTACTGCAGGTTTCATAAGGATACGGCCACCACCAAATACCCCAATCACTTCGTGAGGGATAGTCGAACCAACCATAGGCACTTCAACTAAGTTTTTCTTCGCGTCTTCAATTGCTTTACGGATCGCTTCTGGTACTTCTTGTGCTTTACCAGTACCAAAACCAACGTGTCCGTTTTTATCTCCCACAACAACTAAAGCAGCAAAACGTAGACGACGTCCACCTTTAACAACTTTTGTTACACGGTTGATCGCAACTACGCGGTCTTCTAATTCCAAGTGTTTTGGATCAATATAAACCATGAATGGTGTTCCTCCTTCTCCTAAAATTCTAGTCCATTTTCACGTGCTGCTTCAGCTAAAGCTTGCACACGGCCATGGTAAAGGTATCCACCACGGTCAAAGACTACTACTTTGATGTCTTTTGCAGCGGCACGTTCAGCAATTAATTTACCAACAGCTGCAGCTGTTTCTGTTTTGTTTCCACCTGAAATTTCTTTATCTAAGGCAGAGGCACTTGCTAGCGTTACACCCGCTACGTCATCAATGATTTGCGCGTAGATGTTTTTGTTAGAACGAAAAACGTTCAAGCGTGGGCACTCAGCAGTACCAGAGATTTTGTTACGTACACGGCGATGTCTCTTTTGACGTGTTTTGTTTTTATCTGGTTTTGTAATCACAATTGTCACCTCTTTAATTTTATTGGACCACCATTTCAGGCAATCAACGAGTTGCGGAAAATAGAAGCTGTGACACAAGTAAAATCTCTTTTAATGAAGGCAAGCTTCATCAAAACAGCTTTTTCTTGTTGCTCGCTTCTAAGCGATTTCCCTACACATCTCTTATTATTTACCAGTTTTACCTTCTTTACGGCGTACGAATTCACCAACATAGCGGATTCCTTTGCCTTTATAAGGTTCTGGAGGACGAACGCCACGGATGTTCGCTGCTAATTCACCAACGTGTTCTTTGTTAGCGCCTTTAACAACTACTTGTGTGTTCGAAGGTACTTCTACAGTTACACCAGCTGGTGGTGTGATTTCTACTGGATGAGAGTACCCAACGTTAAGAACTAATTTAGTCCCTTGCATTTGAGCACGGTACCCAACCCCGATAAGTTCAAGTCCTTTTTCAAAACCTGTACTTACACCAACGACCATGTTATTGAAGTTGGCACGAGTTGTTCCGTGGATTGTTTTCATTTCTTTGCTATCGTTTGGACGAGTGAAAGTTACTACGTTTCCATCGATATTCATTGTGATATCAGCAGAAAATTCACGAGTCAATTCACCTTTAGGTCCTTTTACAGTAATGTTGTTTCCTTCTTGTTTGACTTCTACGCCAGCAGGAAGTTCAACGATTTTATTACCAATACGGCTCACTTAGAGACACCTCCTTGTGTGTTTTTTTAAATTACCATACGTAGGCGATTACTTCGCCGCCGATGTTTTTAGCTCTCGCTTCTTTATCAGTGATAACACCTTCAGAAGTTGAGATGATCGCGATTCCTAGACCGTTTAATACTTTAGGCACTTCGTCAGATTTGACATAAGCACGTAAACCTGGTTTAGAAATACGTTTTAAGTTAGTGATAACACGCTCTTCGTTTTTACCATATTTAAGGAAAACACGGATCACGCCTTGTTTGTCATCTTCGATATATTCTACATCGCGTACGAAACCTTCACGTTTCAGGATCTCAGCGATATCACGTTTGATTTTTGATGCAGGCACTTCTAAGCTTTCATGTTTAACCATGTTAGCGTTACGAATGCGAGTTAGAAAATCTGCAATTGGATCTGTCATGACCATTGAACTATTTACCTCCTTTATGCGAGTTTACTTGTTTACCAGCTAGCTTTCTTCACGCCGGGAATTTGACCTTTATAGGCAAGTTCGCGGAAGCAAATACGGCAAAGATGAAATTTACGATAAACTGAATGTGGACGTCCGCAACGTTCACAACGAGTATAAGCTTGTGTTGAATGTTTAGCCGGGCGTTTGTTTTTAGCAATCATTGATTTTTTAGCCACGTAGTTCGCCTCCTTATTTTATTTTTGGAATGGCATACCTAATTGTGCTAACAACTCACGAGATTCTTCATCTGTGTTTGCTGTTGTTACAATAACGATGTCCATGCCGCGTACTTTATCTACTAAATCATAATCAACTTCTGGGAAGATCAATTGTTCTTTAATACCTAAAGTGTAGTTACCACGTCCATCAAAGGCTTTTTTGCTTACACCGTGGAAGTCACGTACACGAGGTAGAGAAACAGATACTAATTTATCTAAAAATTCGTACATTCTTTCACCACGTAAAGTAACTTTCGCACCGATCGGCATACCTTCACGAAGACGGAAACCAGCGATTGATTTCTTAGCTTTTGTGATCAATGGTTTTTGACCTGTGATCAACGCTAATTCTTCAACAGCTTTATCTAAGTTTTTTGCGTTTGATACAGCATCGCCCACACCCATGTTGATAACGATTTTATCAACTTTTGGTGTTTGCATAACTGAACTATAATTAAATTTTTCCACTAATGCTGGAGTAATTTCTTTAATATATTTTTCTTTCAGGCGGTTCATTTAGTAAGCCCCTCCTTCCTTTTAATCTATTTATCTAAGACTTCACCGGTTTTTTTAGAAACACGGACTTTTTTACCATCAACTTCTTTATAACCTACACGACCAGCTACTCCTGTACCGTCAATTACCATCACGTTAGATACATGAATCGGCGCTTCGACTTCCAAGATGCCGCCTTGCGGTGCTGCTTGGTTAGGTTTTTGGTGTTTTTTCATGATGTTGACACCTTCAACGATGACTTTGTCTTTTTTAGGAAACGCTGCTAATACAACGCCTTCTTTATTTTTGTCTTTACCAGTGATAACTTTTACTTTATCGCCTTTTTTAACAAACATTATAGTTTCGCACCTCCTTTGATACGCGTCCTGATTATAATACTTCTGGTGCTAGAGAAACGATCTTCATGAAGTTGTTTTCACGTAATTCACGTGCAACAGGACCGAAGATACGAGTTCCACGCGGGCTCTTATCGTCACGGATAATCACCGCAGCATTTTCATCAAATTTAATGTAAGAACCGTCTGTACGACGAGCTCCTGATTTTGTACGAACGATAACGGCTTTTACTACTTCACCTTTTTTAACAACTCCACCTGGCGTTGCTTGTTTGACCGTAGCAACAATCACGTCACCAATATTAGCAGTTTTACGTCCAGAACCACCTAGTACTTTAATCGTTAAGATTTCACGAGCACCTGAGTTGTCTGCAACTTTTAATCGGCTTTCTTGTTGGATCACGATGTGTATCCCCCTTTCAGATTTTATGTTTCAATCTATATAGGAAAATCTCGTTTTATTAGATAATAACTGCTTCTTCGACTACCTCTAGTAAACGGAAACGTTTTGTAGCTGATAATGGACGAGTTTCCATGATTCTTACGATGTCTCCAACTTTTGCAGTGTTGTTTTCATCATGAGCTTTGTATTTTTTAGAATATTTCATGCGTTTACCGTAAATAGGGTGGTTTTTCTTCGTTTCTACGACAACAGTGATAGTTTTATCCATTTTGTCTGAAACAACACGACCTTGGTAAACTTTGCGTTGATTTCTTTCTTCAGTCATACGCGTTTGGCCTCCTTCCACTATTAGTTAGCTTGTTCACGCAATACTGTTTTGATGCGTGCAATCGATTGACGTACTTCTTTAATACGTGCAGTGTTTTCTAATTGACCTGTTGCTAGTTGGAATCTAAGATTAAACAATTCTTCTTTGAATTGCTTTTCTTTTTCAAGCATTTCGGCAGTGGTTAATTCTCTGATTTCTTTAACCTTCATTCGATTCACCACCCATTTCCTCACGTTTTACAATCTTAGTTTTGACCGGTAATTTGTGGGATGCAAGACGAAGTGCTTCACGAGCTACTTCTTCAGGTACGCCTGCGATTTCAAACATGATCTTGCCACGTTTTACTGGAGAAACCCAGCCTTCAGGAGCCCCTTTACCTTTACCCATACGAACACCGATAGCTTTACTTGTGTATGATTTGTGAGGGAAAATTTTAATCCATACTTTCCCGCCACGTTTCATATAACGAGTCATAGCGATACGGGCAGCTTCGATTTGACGGTTAGTAATCCAGTGAGATTCAGTTGCTTGTAAACCCCATTCTCCAAATGCTACTTCTTTTCCGCCTTTGGCTTCACCGCGCATTTTACCTCTAAATTCACGACGGTGTTTTACACGTTTAGGTACTAACATGATTATTTCCCTCCTTTCTCAGTGTTTTTTTTCGTTGGAAGAATTTCTCCACGGTAAATCCACACTTTAACTCCTAATTTTCCGTAAGTTGTGTCTGCTTCTTCCCATGCGTAATCAATATCTGCACGCAAAGTATGAAGTGGAACTGTACCTTCAGAGTAACCTTCTGAACGAGCGATATCAGCACCGTTTAAACGACCTGATACTTGTGTTTTGATCCCTTGAGCGCCTGAACGCATTGTACGTTGGATCGCTTGTTTTTGTGCACGACGGAATGCTACACGGTTTTCTAATTGACGTGCAATTCCCTCGCCGACTAATTTTGCATCTAAATCTGGTTTTTTGATTTCAACGATGTTGATGTGAACTCGTTTACCAGTTAATTTGTTCAATTCTTTTCTTAGGTTTTCGACTTCAGATCCGCCTTTACCGATAACCATACCTGGCTTAGCTGTGTGGATTGAAATGTTTACGCGATTTGCAGCACGCTCGATCTCAATTGTAGACACAGCAGCATCAGCAAGTTTTGATGCGATAAATTTACGGATTCTTAAATCTTCGTGTAAGAATTCAGCATACTCTTTTTCAGCATACCATTTTGCATCCCAGTCGCGGATGATGCCTACACGCATTCCAATTGGATGTACTTTTTGACCCACTGATTGTCCCTCCTCTTAATTGGTGACACTTGCTTCTTTCAAACAAGTTTCTTTTTGAGGTTCGGTAGCCATTGCTGCAACACACAGTGACTGCTTCGCAGAACTGATGTGGTACAGTACAAGGTGACTGTAAGGAACGTTGCTCCTAAAAAGTCACTTCACTTTAGGCTCCTCCTCTTATCTAGTGATATCTGTTTTTCTGAAACAGATTATTTTTCTGATACAACTACAGTGATATGACTTGTACGTTTGTTGATTGGTGATGCTGAACCTTTAGCACGTGGACGGAAACGTTTCATTGTTGGTCCTTCGTTAACGAAAGCTTCAGATACTACTAAGTTCTCAACATCTAAGTCAAAGTTGTTTTCAGCGTTAGCAACTGCTGACATTAAAACTTTTTCAATAACTCCAGCCGCTTTGTTCGGTGTGAACTTCAAAATTGAAATTGCGTCTGCAACGCTTTTCCCTCTAACAAGATCAATTACTAAACGTGATTTACGAGGAGAAACGCGAACTGTTTTAGCAGTCGCTTTAGCTGATGTGATTTGTTCTGCCATTTGGATATCCTCCCCTCAAATTAGCGTCTTGTTTTTTTATCGTCGGCTCCGTGGCCACGATAAGTTCTAGTCGGTGCAAATTCACCTAATTTATGTCCTACCATATCTTCTTGGATGTATACTGGAACGTGTTTACGTCCATCATATACAGCAATTGTAAATCCAACAAATTGTGGAAAAATTGTAGAGCGGCGAGACCAAGTTTTGATTACTTTTTTCTTTTCAGCGCCTTGTTGAGCTTCGACTTTCTTCATTAGATGATCATCAGCGAAAGGCCCTTTTTTCAAACTACGACCCATGGTGAACCTCCTCTCAAAATGTACGACACATGGTCAAAAAAATTATTTAGTACGACGACGAACGATAAGTTTGTCTGATTTAGCTTTTTTATTACGAGTTTTCAAGCCGATAGCTGGTTGACCCCAAGGTGATACTGGAGCTTTACGTCCGATCGGTTGTTTACCTTCACCACCACCGTGTGGGTGATCGTTCGGGTTCATTACGCTACCACGAACTGTTGGGCGTTTACGCATCCAACGAGAACGGCCGGCTTTACCAATGTTGATTAATTCGTGTTGTTCGTTACCTACAGAACCGACAGTTGCACGGCATGTAGCTAAGATCATACGAACTTCACCAGAGTTCAAACGGATCAATACGTATTTGCCTTCTTTACCAAGTACTTGAGCACTTGTTCCAGCAGAACGGATCAATTGACCGCCTTTACCAGGTTTCATTTCAATGTTGTGGACAACAGTACCTACTGGAATGTTTTCCAATGGCAATGCGTTCCCTACTTTAATATCTGCTTCTGGACCTGAAACTAGGCGCATGCCTACTTCTAATCCTTTTGGTGCTAAGATGTATGCTTTTACTCCATCTTCGTAATGTACTAACGCGATGTTAGCAGAACGGTTTGGATCATACTCGATTGTTTTAACAACCGCTACGACGTTGTCTTTATTACGTTTGAAATCGATCAAACGGTATTGACGTTTGTGACCGCCACCTTGGTGACGAACCGTGATACGACCATTGTTGTTACGGCCGGCATGGTTTTTTAATGGCGCCAACAAAGATTTCTCTGGTGTTGAAGTCGTGATTTCAGCGAAATCAGACGTTGTCATATTACGACGGCCATTTGTGGTAGGTTTGTACTTTTTAATCGCCACGTCTTTTTCCCTCCCATTTAATAATTAAACATGGACTGCTTATTCAGCAGCATCGAAAATTTGAATTTCTTTTGAATCGTCTGTTAATGTCACAACTGCTTTGCGACGTTTTTTCGTATATCCTGCATATTTACCCATGCGTTTGAATTTAGGACGCACGTTGATGATGTTTACGTTTTTCACTTTAACACCGTCAAAAGCTGCTTCTACAGCTTGTTTTACTAATGTTTTGTTTGCGCGAGTGTCCACTTCGAAAGTGTATTTCTTTTCGTCCATAGCAAGCATGGATTTTTCAGTGATCACTGGGCGTTTGATTACGTCTAGTAAGTTCATTATGCAAGCACCTCCTCAATTTGAGTAAGAGCAGTTTGTGTTGCCAATACTTTAGTATTAGAAACGATATCTAAAACACTTACGTTATCAGAAGTTACTACAGAAACGTTTGGAAGATTACGAGCAGATAATGCTGCAAAATCGTTTCCTGCTTCTAGAACAACTAATACTTTCGCATCAATAGATAAGTTTGTAAGAACTTGTTTGAATTCTTTTGTTTTTGGTGCGTCAAAGCTTAATGCATCAACAGCAACCAAGTTGTTTTCAGCAACTTTATCTGATAATACAGATTTCATTGCTAAACGACGAACTTTTTTAGGAAGTTTGTAGCTGTAAGAACGTGGTGTTGGTCCGAAAACTACGCCACCTCCACGCCATTGTGGTGAACGGATTGAACCTTGACGAGCACGACCAGTTCCTTTTTGACGCCATGGTTTACGGCCGCCACCACGAACTTCTCCGCGGTGTTTAACTGAGTGTGTTCCTTGTCTTAATGAAGCACGTTGCATGATGATTGCATCGTAGACAACTGATTCATTAGGTTCGATTCCGAAAATTTCTTCGTTTAAAGTGATTTCACCATTTTGAGTTCCATCTTGTTTGAATAATGCTACATTCGGCATTCCTTAGTTCCTCCTTTCCCTACGCTTATTTAGCTTTCACAGCTGATTTGATTGTGATTAATGATTTTTTCGCTCCAGGAATGTTTCCTTTGATCAAGATTACATTTCTTTCAGCGTCCACTTTAACAATTTCAAGATTTTGAATTGTTACGCGGTTACCACCCATACGGCCGGCAAGTTTTTTATTTTTAAATACACGGTTAGGTGCTACTGGACCCATTGACCCAGGACGACGGTGGTAACGAGATCCGTGACTCATAGGGCCGCGGCTTTGTCCGTGACGTTTGATAACGCCTTGGAATCCTTTACCTTTTGTTGTTCCTGTAACATCAATAATGTCTCCTGCTTGGAAAACATCTACCTTAATTTCTGTTCCTACTTCGTATTCTCCCAGCTCAACATTTTTGAATTCCTTAATGAAGCGCTTAGGAGCCGTGTTTGCTTTTGCAACATGACCTTTCGCAGGTTTGTTTGATAAAACTTCACGTTTGTCTTGGTAACCAACTTGGATAGCTTCGTATCCGTCAGTCTCAACAGTTTTTACTTGTAAAACTACGTTTGGCGTAGCTTCTACTACTGTTACTGGAATTAATTCACCAGACTCAGTAAAGATTTGTGTCATTCCCACTTTTTTCCCTAAGATTCCTTTGGTCATGAGTACACCTCCATCATCTTAATTTTATAGTTTGATTTCAATATTTACACCAGACGGTAAGTCAAGCTTCATTAAAGCATCAACTGTTTTTGGTGTTGGGTTCACAATGTCGATTAGACGTTTGTGAGTACGCATTTCGAATTGTTCGCGAGAATCTTTGTATTTATGAGTCGCACGAATAACTGTGTAAAGTGAGCGTTCTGTTGGTAATGGAATCGGACCTGATACGTCAGCTCCAGTTCTTTTTGCTGTTTCCACAATTTTATCCGCTGATTGATCTAAAATACGGTGTTCATACGCTTTTAAACGGATACGAATCTTTTGTTTTGCCATCTTGTTCCCTCCTTCGCCTATTTTGAAAGTAGACATAGCTCCACGAAAATTTTTCCGTCACGCTCGTTCGTGGCAAAGCGTCCGGGCGTGTCGCAACCTCTCGTTTCTTAGCCGGTAGATCAAAACCTTGATTTACCAGTGCTTTTCACACTTCTGTAAACAGCACCTTTGTAATTATATTACAGAAACGCAGCAATAGCAAGGCTTTTTTTCATTATTTTCATATTATTTTCTTGGTTTTCATAACAGAAAAAATCTATGATATTTTAACAGCCAACAAGCTTTTTTCTTCCCTGTCAAAATATCATAGATTCTCTTATAGTTGTTCTTCTTTTTCAATGATCTTATTAAGTTTCCACATATTTTTTAATTGAATCCCTGCGCTTATAACCATAACAATAGCTATTAAAGCTACCATGATCGTCAAAACAAGAGAACTGTCTATCGCTTTAGCCGAAACTACTGTTAGAAGATAAATCAAAGGAAAGATCAAAAACACTGATAAGCCAGCTTGGAATTTAGCGACTTTCTTTGCCATTTCCGCACGTGAAGGCCCGTCATTAAATATGACATTTTCACTTTCCACCTCGGATCTCAATTTTCTAAAGTAATACCAATTCCCAAATTTGTAAAAGTATTCCCAGCCACAATCTTCGAATAGCTGTACATATGATCCTGTCCCACTTTTCTCTGAATTAAAATCTAACTGATAAACATAGTCTTCTGATTCACAACGTTCAAATATATAGGTAGATAAAGGTAATTTTAGCTCAACCATCTTCCAACCGTTTCTATGCTGTTCTTCTAAAAATCGTTCTTCTTCTAAATAATCTGCCAACTCAAAACGTCTTCTTACTTTTTTAGTTTCCATCTAATTTCTCCTCAATACTATTTTTATATAATCGTTCGATCCGCTTGATTTCATGCTGTAAAACTTTTTCACCGAGCGCTGTGATCAAATAGCTTTTCCGCCGTTCCTCTTCCTTAGTTACTTTTATCAATCCATCTTTTTCCATTTTACTCAAACTACCATACATCGTTCCTGCACTGATGATGATTTCTTGTTCCGTCAATTGTTTTACATGCTGAATGATGCTATAACCATGTCTTTCTTCTCTGAGTGAAAACAAAATATAAAACCCTGTTTCAGTCATCGGTATGTATATCCTTCTCAGCTTCTCATCCATCTTAAAATCTCTCCTTATATCGCACCTCGTTATATCGTAACACAATATTATATCGAAGCTCGATATATGTCAAGCATTTTTTATACACAAAAAAAGCCGAAGGGAAATCCCTTCGGCTTACGTCCGAGTACCCCAGCTTCTCACACTGGTTATTACTATATTTAAGTCTTAATTATTTAACGATTTCAGAAACAACGCCTGAACCAACAGTACGTCCGCCTTCACGAATAGAGAAACGAGTTCCGTCTTCGATAGCGATTGGGTGGATTAATTCAACGTCCATTGCAACGTTATCACCAGGCATTACCATTTCAGTACCTTCTGGTAATTCAACTACACCAGTTACGTCAGTTGTACGGAAGTAGAACTGAGGACGGTAGTTAGTGAAGAATGGAGTGTGACGTCCACCTTCTTCTTTTGATAAAACATAAACTTCAGCTTTAAATTTTGTATGTGGAGTGATTGAAGCAGGTTTTGCCAATACTTGTCCACGTTCGATATCTTCACGTGCAACACCACGTAATAAAGCACCGATGTTATCGCCAGCTTCAGCGTAGTCTAATAATTTACGGAACATTTCAACACCTGTAACAGTTGTTTTAGATGTTTCTTCTTTGATACCTACGATTTCAACTTCGTCACCAACGCGAACTTCTCCACGTTCAACACGACCAGTTGCAACAGTACCACGACCAGTGATTGAGAATACATCCTCAACTGGCATCATGAATGGTTTGTCAGTATCACGAGTTGGAGTTGGGATATACTCATCAACCGCAGCCATTAATTCCATGATTTTTTCTTCGTATGAAGCGTCGCCTTCTAAAGCTTTCAAAGCAGAACCTGCGATAACTGGAGTGTCATCACCTGGGAAGTCGTATTCAGATAATAGATCACGAACTTCCATTTCTACTAATTCTAATAATTCTTCGTCATCGACCATATCCATTTTGTTTAAGAAAACAACGATGTATGGTACACCAACGTTACGTGATAACAAGATGTGCTCACGAGTTTGAGGCATAGGACCATCAGCAGCAGATACTACTAAGATAGCTCCGTCCATTTGTGCAGCACCAGTGATCATGTTTTTAACGTAGTCCGCGTGTCCTGGGCAGTCCACGTGAGCATAGTGACGAGCATCAGTTTCATACTCGATGTGAGAAGTGTTGATTGTGATACCACGTTCTTTTTCTTCAGGAGCGTTATCGATATCAGCATAGTTTTGAGCTTCACCGCCACCGTGTTTAGCTAACACAGTTGCAATTGCAGCAGTTAATGTAGTTTTACCATGGTCAACGTGTCCAATAGTACCAATGTTTACATGGGGTTTAGAACGGTCAAATTTTTCTTTAGCCATTTTAAATGTTCCTCCTAAAATATATGAATTTTATTTTATTTGATAGATAGTTCAACTACCTGATCATCTTTACTTATTTTACCCGAAATCTTCAGAAAATCCTAGTCATAAATAAATCTACGACCTATTTCTTAACTATTAAGCGTTGCCGCCATTTTTCTTGATGATTTCTTCTTGCACAGATTTTGGTACATCTTCATAGTGGTCAAAGACCATCATGAATGTTCCACGACCTTGAGTTGCTGAACGTAATGTTGTGGCATAACCAAACATTTCAGCCAACGGTACCATCGCGTTAACGATTTGTGAGTTACCGTGTGCTTCCATTCCTTCAACACGTCCGCGACGGCTTGTAACGTGTCCCATGATATCACCTAAGTAATCTTCTGGTACAGTGATCGTTACTTTCATCATCGGTTCTAAGATAACTGGGTTTGCTTTTTTAGCTGCCGCACGTAGAGCCATAGATGCTGCTACACGGAAGGCAGTTTCATTCGAATCGACATCATGGTAAGAACCATCATAAAGTTTCGCTTTGATATCCACTAATGGATAGCCAGCAAGAACCCCGTTGTTCATCGCTTCTGACAAGCCTTTTTCAACTGCTGGGATGTATTCACGAGGAACCACACCACCGACAATCGCGTTTTCAAATTCAAAGCCTTTACCTTCTTCGTTTGGAGTAAATTCAACCCATACGTGACCGTATTGTCCTTTACCACCAGACTGACGTACAAACTTACCTTCTGCTTGAGTTAACGGAGCACGGAAAGTTTCACGATAAGATACTTGCGGTGCACCAACGTTAGCTTCAACCTTGAACTCACGTCTCATACGGTCAACTAATACGTCTAAGTGCAACTCACCCATACCAGAGATAACTGTTTCACCAGTTTCAACGTTTGTTTCAACGCGGAATGATGGATCTTCTTCTGCAAGTTTTTGCAAAGCAACACCCATTTTATCTTGGTCGGCTTTTGATTTAGGTTCAACAGCTACTTGGATAACCGGTTCTGGGAACTCGATCGATTCAAGGATAACTGGTGAATCTACCGCACATAAAGTATCACCAGTTGTTGTATCTTTCAATCCAACAGCAGCAGCGATATCTCCTGAATACACTGTATCGATTTCTTTACGTGTATTCGCGTGCATTTGTAAAATACGTCCGATACGTTCTTTTTTGTCTTTAGAAGCGTTCAATACGTATGAACCACTTTCAAGGACACCAGAATATACACGGAAGAATGTTAGACGACCTACGAATGGGTCAGTCATAACTTTAAATGCTAATGATGCAAATGGAGCTTCGTCATCAGCTGGACGAGTTGTTTCTTCGTCTGTTTTCACATCGATACCTTTGATTGCTTCGATATCAAGTGGTGAAGGTAAGTAGTCAAGAACTGCATCAAGCATTAATTGAACACCTTTGTTCTTAAAGGCAGATCCAGCCATAACTGGGAAAAATTCAACATTGATCGTTGCTTTACGGATACCCGCTTTAAGTTCATCGATCGTGATCTCTTCACCTTCAAGATATTTCATCATTAGGTCTTCGTCAGTTTCAGCAACTGCTTCAACTAATTTTTCACGCCATTCAACTGCTTGATCCATATATTCTTCTGGAATTTCAGTTTCTTGAATGTCAGTACCTAAGTCATTTGTATAAATTTCAGCTTTCATCGTGATCAAATCAATGATCCCAGTGAAGCTGTCTTCTGAACCGATTGGTAATTGGATCGGATGTGCATTTGCTTGTAAACGATCATGTAATGAGTTTACAGAGTATAAGAAATCCGCACCGATTTTATCCATTTTGTTACAGAAAACAACACGCGGAACTCTATATTCAGTTGCTTGACGCCAAACTGTTTCAGTTTGAGGTTCCACACCTGATTGTGAATCAAGAACGGTTACCGCACCATCTAATACACGTAGTGAACGTTGCACTTCAATAGTGAAATCCACGTGTCCTGGTGTGTCGATGATGTTTACTCGGTATCCTTTCCACTCTGCAGTCGTTGCAGCAGATGTGATCGTGATACCACGTTCTTGTTCTTGTTCCATCCAGTCCATCTGTGAAGCACCTTCGTGTGTTTCACCGATTTTATGGATTTTACCAGTGTAATAAAGAATACGCTCAGTTGTTGTTGTTTTACCAGCATCAACGTGGGCCATGATTCCGATATTACGAGTTTTTTCTAACGAAAATTCTCTTGCCATTCTAGGGTGTTCTCCTCTCTTTATTTAAATCAATTATACATAACTTCATGCTGCGGTCCTAAGCCGCAGGCACAGAGGATCTTACCAACGATAGTGTGCGAACGCACGGTTAGCATCAGCCATTTTATGTGTGTCTTCACGTTTTTTAACAGAAGCACCAGTGTTATTGGCTGCATCCATGATTTCTTTCGCTAGACGTTGTTCCATTGTGTGTTCTCCACGCAAACGAGCGTAGTTAACAACCCAACGAAGACCTAAAGTTGTACGACGTTCTGGACGAACTTCAACCGGCACTTGATAGTTAGAACCACCGACACGGCGAGCTTTAACTTCTAGGACAGGCATAACGTTTTTCATTGCTTGTTCGAAAACTTCCAATGGATCGTTACCTGTAGATTCTTTGATGATATCAAATGAATTATAGATGATATTAGCAGCAATCCCGCGTTTACCGTCAACCATTACACGGTTGATCAAGCGAGTTACTAATTTTGAGTTATAAATTGGATCTGGTAAAACATCACGTTTTGCAACAGGACCTTTACGAGGCATCCGTAACTCCTCCTTCCGAAAATTCTTTATTTTATATAATACCTTTAGTGATTGTCGAATTATTTAGCTGCTTTAGGCATTTTAGTACCATATTTAGAGCGGCTTTGTTTACGATCAGTAACGCCGGCTGTATCAAGCGCACCACGTACGATATGATAACGTACCCCTGGTAAGTCTTTTACACGTCCACCACGTAGTAAAACCACGCTATGTTCTTGTAAGTTGTGACCGATCCCTGGGATATAAGCTGTTACTTCGATTAAGTTAGACAAACGAACACGGGCATATTTACGTAAAGCTGAGTTCGGTTTTTTAGGTGTCATCGTTCCCACACGAGTACAAACCCCACGCTTTTGTGGTGAGTTTACGTTCGTTTGAGATTTCTTGAAGCTATTATATCCTTTGTTCAACGCTGGTGAATTAGATTTTTCCACCTTTGATTTACGAGGTTTACGTACTAATTGATTAATTGTAGGCATTCCTTGTTTCCTCCTTCCTCATTTCGCATCTAGTCCCACACATCCAGGTGGTTCTTTTTTAGCGATAAAAAATAATGCAATCTATGCACTCTTTATCAAATATGCTTTGATAGACAGTCAGCACGTCTCTGTTGAGAGACCTGTAGATAAAGCACCTTCGCTAGGATATCACGATATACTTGCTCTGTCAACCTTTTGTATCACTTTTTTCGTTAAAGTAATCACGTTTTCTTTTCTTCACTTTTATAATAGAAGAAAAGAAAGATTTTTACTAATCTTTCTATCTTTTTTCGGGGTTTAACGGTACAATGTTTTTGATTATCCGAAAGGGGCGAAATAGCTGATGAATCTTAAGCAAATGGCAGGAATCGAAGCAGCAAAATATGTAGAAGACGGTATGATCGTAGGATTAGGTACGGGATCTACTGCAAAGTTTATGGTTGACGAAGTCGGACGGCGAATCAAAGAAGAAGGGTTGTCGATCACAGGTGTAACGACTTCTAAAGAGACAGAACGTCAAGCTCAGAGTTTAGGGATCCCTTTAAAGAGTATCGATGATGTCCCTTATGTCGATTTGACCATCGACGGAGCAGATGAGATCAGTGCTGATTTCCAAGGAACTAAAGGCGGCGGAGCTGCACTTTTATTTGAAAAGATCGTTGCGACCTATTCAAAAAAATGCATTTGGATCGTTGACGAATCAAAAATGGTGGAGAAATTAGGAAAATTCCCATTACCAGTAGAAGTTGTTCCCTATGGCAGTCAACAATTGCTTCACTTATTTGAGAAGAAAGGCTATTCACCTGTTTTACGTACAGCAGCTGATGATAGCACTGTTATTACAGATGGCGGACATTACATCATCGATCTTCATCTACAGAAAATCGAAGATCCGATTGCTCTAGGTACTTACTTGGATCAACTTGTTGGAGTTGTTGAACACGGATTGTTCCTTGATGTTGTGACAACAGTCATTGTTGGCGGTGAAAACGGTCCAAAAACAATTGAGGTATCACGCTAAAAATTCTTTGAAACCGATTTGAAAACAACACGAAAAGATTAAAAAAAGATAAAAAAACAACTATCATTTCATTCGTTTATATGCTACATTTTTAATAGATTATATTTACTATTTAAATGAGAAAGGACGAACGATGAAATTAATTGGTTATGCACGAACAACGATTATTGACAATGATTTAGATGCCCAGATCAACACCTTGACTAACTTTGGTTGTGACGAGATCCATCATGAATCTTTTGATGTTATTGATGAAAAGCAATTGACCTCTGAATTAGAAACGGTCTTGAGCAAACTACAGCCAGACGACACTCTTGTCATTTGCTCTTTAAACCGTTTAGGTCGCTCTACTCGTCAATTAACTGAGCTTACACAAGAATTCAAAGGTTCTGGTATCCACTTAGTCAGCTTGGATGACGAAATCGATACACGTGAACCTATGGGTGAAATCTATTTCAAGATGATGAACAGCTTGGCACACATGGAATGCAACCTGATCAAAGAACGGACACTTGTTGGCCTAAACAACGCGCGTAAAAAAGGCAAGATCGGCGGTCGCCCTAAAATAGATGACCGAACAGTTAAACGTATTCGGCATTTGTATCATGAAAAGCGCGAAACGATTCAATTCATTGCCTCAAAATGCAATGTTTCGATCGGCACTTGCTATAAATACATTAATTTATCGGAGAATGAAGCAGCAAAGCTCTCTCAATAAACAAACTAGACGGAAATAGGAAGTTTTTTCTTATCTCCGTCTAGTTTTTTCTTTATATCCAGTAATAGATAACCGATCCTGCTCATTTCCATTCACTTTTGGCAATTTACAATGGAAATCTATTTTAAAACGGTGTACAATAGAAAAGGAAATGAAAGTTTCAGAAACTACAACTCAAAGGAGAGCTATACATGCCAAAATTAGTTTTTTCTCGTCATGGACTTAGTGAATGGAATGCATTGAACCAATTTACAGGTTGGGTAGATGTGGACTTAGCACCTGAAGGAATCGAAGAAGCCAAAGAAGGCGGACGCAAAATCAAAGAAGCTGGAATCGAATTCGATATTGCTTTCACTTCAGTTTTAACTCGCGCAATCAAAACATGTAACTTGATCTTGGAAAACTCAGATCAATTATGGGTACCACAAGTAAAATCTTGGCGCTTAAACGAACGTCATTATGGTAAATTACAAGGTTTGAATAAAAAAGAAACTGCTGAAAAATATGGAGACGACCAAGTACACATTTGGCGTCGTTCTTACGACACTCTTCCTCCATTATTGGAAACAACAGATCCAGGTTCTGCAGCAAACGATCGTCGTTATGCTATGTTAGACAAACGCGATGTACCAGGCGGAGAAAACTTAAAAGTAACCTTGGAACGTGCGTTACCTTTCTGGCAAGATGAAATCGCTCCTGCTTTATTAGATAACAAAACTGTTTTAGTTGCAGCACACGGTAACTCACTACGTGCCTTGGCTAAACATATCGAAGGTATTTCAGATGAAGATATCATGGATCTTGAAATCCCAACAGGTCAACCACTTGTTTATGAATTAAACGATGACCTAACAGTCGCTAAAAAATACTACTTGTAAAAAGTAGAGGCTGAGACAAAAGCAGCTCCTTCTTATTTTCGAAGGAGCTGTTTTTTCCTGCCGTTTAATCACGTGTAGAGAGCGAAACAAAACTGATTTTTAGTTTTGTCCCGCTCTCTTTTTTTATTGTCTCATTCAGCTCAATTGATTCTTCAACTTTGTTAACCACTCTTGAATTTGTTCCCTCTGGGTAACAAATTCAAAGTCAGACATGTTGTAATGCACATAATATTGCCCTTCAACATAACGCACCATAATAGATGATCTAACATCCTCTTCTAACGCATCGGTTTGCTTCACTTCACTATAAAATATCCAACTGGTTGCGTGAACTTTTTGAGAAGATTCCAAATCCAGATGAATAATTTTGGTGAGTTTATCAATCAAGTCTACTTGCTCAAGTGTTGAAAAATAACCATACCACAATGTGCGGTTTTCCGAATAGGTTTCATCAAATAGTTGTTTCACACTCTCTCCTCCTATATCGTAAACATTAGATAAAAGTAGACTCTGTTAAGCAGGCTTGATAAATCGCTTCAACATCCTTTTCAGCCAAAGGAACAAAGGCGTCTGTTTTGATCGTACTATGCTCCACTGCCTGTTTGGCCATTTCAGAAAACTTCTCAGATTCGATCCCTACTTCCGGCAAGGTCATCGGAATACCACAGGCTTTAAAATAGTCATATGTCGCTTGAACCCCTTGCTTGGCCGCTGTCATTTTATCTGCTTCCGTGATATCCCAGACATTCTTCGCAAACTGCGCGAACTTGTCTACTGTTTGTTCAGACAATACATAGGCCATCCAGCGCGGTGTCAAAATAGCCAAACCAATGCCATGCGTAATGTCGTAAAACGCACTTAATTCATGTTCCATCGCATGGCAAGACCAAACGCCGTGTTTTCCGCCACGTGTCAATCCATTCAAAGCTAAACTACTCGCCCACATTAAATTAGCACGGGAATCATAATTATTCGGTTCCTTTAAAGCGATCGGACAATGCTTGATTACTGAACGCATCAAGCCTTCCGAAATAAAATCTTGAACATCCGTTCCTTCTGTCACATTGAAATAGCTTTCAAACAAATGACTTAAAATATCTGCAGAGCCCGCTGCCGTTTGATAAGCAGGAACCGTAAACGTATTTGCAGGGTCAAGGAAGGAAACTTTCGGCATCATCGCCGGACCACCAACACCGAGTTTTTGATTCGTCGCCATGTTAGAAATCACCGCACCAGCATTCATTTCACTTCCTGTAGCTGCAAGTGTTAAAATCGTCACGATCGGCAATGCTTCTCCTTGATAACCTCTTCTACCTAAAACGATCTCCCACGGATCTTCTTCACTGAAGAAACCTGCGGCAATCACTTTGGAGCAATCGATCGTCGAACCGCCGCCCACAGCCAAAATCACATCTACGTGATGTTCGAGGCACAAAGCAACACCCTTACGAACCGTTTCGATTCGGGGATTCGGCTCTACACCGCTTAACTCAACGATTGTATTTCCATTTGCATTTAGTAAGTCCGTCACTTGATCATATAATCCATTTTTCTTGATACTGCCGCCGCCATAAACTAATAGCACATTTTTTCCATACGTATCTAAAACACCAGTCAGTTCAGTTTCAAGACGATCTTGACCAAAACGAATATCTGTTGGTACATAAAAACGAAAATTATCCATTTTTCTTCCTCCATTCATTTCTATATCTATATAATAGAATAGCAAAAAAGAGATTGAAAGTAACTCATTTCAACCTCTTATCCGTTTTAGCTATAAAGTGCTGTCTCCAATCCTACTTCAATCATATCATTGAATGTCGTTTGACGTTCTTCAGCGGTTGTCTCTTCTCCAGTTACTAAACTATCACTAACAGTCATGATCGCTAAAGCCTGCACATCAAATTTAGCCGCTAAATAATACAACGCCGCCGCTTCCATTTCAATAGCAAGAACTCCTAATTTTCCAAGTTTAAAGACTTCGTCCATACTTTCTTTGTAAAACACATCATCAGACAATACATTACCCACATGAGTTGTAAAGCCTTTGTCTTTTGCCACTGTATATGATTTTAACAGCATATCAAAACTTGCGATTTGCGGAAAATCATATTTAGGAAAATCATTGCGGATCATTGATGAGGGTGTTGCCGCTGCTTGAGCAATCACTAAATCTCTAATTTTGACTTTCTCAGAAATCGAACCGCATGTTCCTACACGAATCAATTTTTTCACACCGTAAGAATTGATCAATTCATGGGCGTAAATCGTAGCAGAAGGCATCCCCATTCCCGTCCCCTGAACAGAAACGCGTTCACCTTTGTAAGTTCCTGTATAGCCCAGCATTCCTCTTACTTGGTTATAACAAACTGGATTTTCTAAAAAGGTTTCCGCAATGTATTTTGCACGCAACGGATCTCCTGGTAATAAAATTTTATCTGCGATCTCACCTGTTTTTGCCTCGATATGAACACTCATTTTTTCACTCCTCTTATTTTTTTATAGAGCTGCTAAGCTCGCTTTGACCAACTCTTTGAACTGCCCTTTAACACGTTCTGTCGTCTCTACAACCTCTGCATGGTTCAATGTGCTTTGCATCCCAGCCGCTAAGTTTGTGATACAAGAAATTCCTAACACGTTCAATCCGCTATGAGCTGCTACGATAACCTCTGATACTGTAGACATCCCAACTGCGTCTGCTCCCATTGTACGAGCCATCCGAATTTCAGCAGGAGTTTCATAAGTTGGACCAGAAAAGCCCATATAAACACCTTCTTGCAGCGGAACATTTTGTTCTTTTGCTACTTTCCTTACTGTTTCAGCGTAGCTCGGCGTATAAGCATGACTCATGTCTGGGAAACGCGGTCCCATATCATCATCATTTTCACCGATCAATGGATTATCACCAGTAAAATTGATGTGGTCTGTGATCAACATCAAATTACCAGGTGTGAAGCTTTCATTTACACCGCCAGCAGCGTTTGTCACGATTATTGAATGCGCGCCGATTGCCGCCATCATTCTTACAGGATAAGTAACCGTCTGCATCGAATGTCCTTCATAATAATGAAAACGACCTTGTAATGCCAAAACCTTTTTACCAGAAAGAGTCCCATAAACTAGCTTCCCAGCATGTCCTACAACTGCAGATACAGCAAAGTGAGGAACTTCTGAAAATGGAATTGCAATTGCGTTTTCAATTTCATCTGCTAACTCACCTAATCCAGAACCAAGAATCAAGCCAAAGTCTACTTGGCCGATCCCTTTTTCTTTTAAAAAACCAGTTGTTTCTGTCAACATTTCACTTAGTTTCGTCATCGTCTCTCTCCTATACTAATTTATCTAAGAAGCTTGCGCCGTTTTCAGTTTTCGGAACACCAAAGTTTTCAGCGATCGTCGCTGAGATATCGGCATAATGTCCTTGCGTTAGACTGCCTTGACCGTTCATTTTTTTGCTGTAAACCAATAGCGGAACGTATTCTCTTGTATGATCGGTTCCTGGGAAAGTCGGATCATTGCCGTGGTCAGCGGTAATCATCAATAAGTCATCATCTGTCATTGCATCAATGATTTCAGGCAAACGTAAATCAAATGCTTCGATTGCATGAGCGTACCCTACAACATCACGACGATGACCATACAACGCATCAAAGTCAACTAAATTTGTAAAGCTCAGACCATCAAAATCTTTTTTCATTACATTCAATAATTGATCCACACCGTCCATATTGCTTTTCGTACGAACAGAATCAGTGATTCCTTGCCCATTGAAGATATCATTGATTTTTCCTACTGCAATCACATCTTTACCATTATCTTTCAATGAGTCTAACACTGTATGACCAAATGGATCTAAAGCATAATCATGACGATTACTTGTTCTTGTAAAGTTGCCAGGCTCGCCAATATATGGACGAGCGATGATCCGGCCGATCATATATGGTTCGTCCTTGGTGATTTCACGGACATATTCGCAAATACGATATAGTTCTTCCAACGTGATGATTTCTTCGTGCGCAGCAATTTGCAGCACTGGATCCGCTGAAGTGTAGACGATCAGATCACCGGTTTCCATTTGATGTTTACCATAATCATCGATAACAGCTGTACCACTATAAGGTTTGTTACAGACGATTTTGCGTCCTGAAAATTCTTCAATTTGTTTTAACAGTTCCTCTGGAAATCCGTCCGGGAAAACGCGGAAAGGCTTTTGAATGTTCAACCCCATGATTTCCCAATGTCCTGTCATTGTATCTTTACCGACAGAAACTTCTTCTAATTTTGTTGCGTATCCTTTATGATCAGCGACTGCTTCTACATTATGAAGAGGGGCAATCGTTCCTAACCCTAGATTTTCTAAATTAGGAATCGTCAAGCCTGCTTCTTTTGCAATATGCCCTAACGTATCACTGCCGACATCTCCAAATTTCTCAGCATCCGGCGCTTCTCCGATCCCTACTGAATCCATTACGATTAAATGTACACGTTTAAACATAACCATCCTTCTTTCTTTTATTTGGTTTGAAAACTTTACCTACTTATTTTGTAAAATGAGCATAATAATTATTTATAAAAAGGGCATGACTTAAGATAACTTCCCATAGCCCGCCCTTTTATACTTAATTTATCTATTTTGATTTGATGTAGTTTTTCCCAATTGCTTTTGGTCCAGATGCTTTTCCTAAGAAAACAACGAGTACGATGATCGTCAATACATACGGCGCAGCTTGTAAATAAACCGCCGGGATCGAAGAAATCACT
The DNA here is from genome assembly GCF_002174455.2 of Enterococcus sp. 9D6_DIV0238. Classification (NCBI taxonomy): domain Bacteria; kingdom Bacillati; phylum Bacillota; class Bacilli; order Lactobacillales; family Enterococcaceae; genus Enterococcus; species Candidatus Enterococcus dunnyi. The sequence continues at coordinate 2,440,614 of NZ_CP147246.1, read as the reverse complement.
GGTAAGTTTGAACCAGCAATACTGATGTTTTGCGCAAAACCGAAGAATAAGGCTGCACCCATCGCACCTAATGGATTCCATTTACCAAAAATCATCGCCGCCATTGAAATAAATCCTTGTCCAGCAATCGTTGTGACTGCAAAACGTCCAGCGATCGTTTGAGCAAAAACTGCTCCGCCGATACCACCTAAAAAACCAGAAATCAGTACACCTGAATAACGCATCATGTAAACATTGATCCCAAGTGTATCTGCTGCTTGAGGATTTTCACCTACTGCACGCAGACGCAACCCAAAACGCGTTTTGAACAGCACAAACCAAGATAAGATCGCCACTAAAATGGCCACAAATGCAGGCAACGTGGTTTGTTTAAAGAATAAATCACCTAAAATCGGAATATCTTTCAAAATCGGAAACGAAAAATAACCAAATGACTCTGTAATCGTATCTGTTTGACCTTTTCCGTAAATCACTTTGATCAAGAAAATACCTAAAGCAGGCGCCATTAAATTGACTACTGTTCCGCTGATGATATGATCTGCTCTTAAATTGATCGTCGCAACTGCATGAAGCAACGAGAACAACATCCCAACTACTCCACCGACTAAACAAGCTAGCCAAGGCGTTGCCGCACCAAAGGTTTCAGCGAACGTCAAGTTGAAGACGACTGAACTGAAGGCCCCCATGACCATGATCCCTTCAAGACCTACATTTACAATACCACTACGCTCAGAGAACGTTCCGCCCAAAGCCGTAAAGACCAGAGGAGTGGAATAAACCAACGTTTGTGTAATAATCGGCGCTAGTACAGCGATTAATGCAATATTCATTAGATTTTTCCTCCTTCTTGACTTGTTTGGTCTGATTTTCCGTCTAATTCTTCAACGATCGCTACTTCTTTTTTACTACCTGAAGCTTTCGCTAAGACAAAACGGATAAGGTAGCTGATTGCGACAAAGAAGATGATCGCAGCGATCACTACATCGACTAATTCGATCGGAACACCGGCACGTAACGGCATACCTTGACCGCCAAGCTTCAGTACACTGAAAAGGAGCGCGGACAGGAATATTCCGACTGAGCTGCCTGCTCCTAATAGAGAGATCGCCATTCCGTCAAATCCAATACTCAATGAAGACCCTTGAACAAAGAAGTTACCAAATGTTCCTAATCCAAGAACCACACCGCCAAGACCGGCTAATGTCCCTGAGATCACCATCGACATCACGATCGTTCGTTTGCTGCTCATCCCTGCATACTCTGAAGCAAAAGGATTCAACCCTACCGAACGGATCTCATACCCCAAAGTCGTCTTCTTCATTAAAAACCAAATCAAGACTAAGAAAATAAGTGCCATAAAAATCCCTATATTCAAACGTGAACCACTACTTATCTCTTTCAAAAACTCTGTACGTAAGCTTGCATTTTCTCCAATTACTTTCGTTACACCTTTGTTGCTCATGTAATCTTTTGACATCACGTTATTCACGATATGTGTACTTGTATAAAGGAAAACATAGTTTAACATGATCGTAACGATTACTTCACTTGTACCGAAGAAAGCTCGTAATAAGCCAGGAATCGCTGCTGCTAAAGCACCCGCTAAGGCACCTGCTAATACAGCAACAGGCAATACCATAAAACGTGGTGCATCCGGCATCGCCAACGCTACCCAGATACTTGTTACCCAGCCGCACAGCGCTTGCCCTGAAAGACCGATATTAAAGAAGCCAGCAGAATTCGCCACCGCGAATCCTAAAGCTGTAAAAATCAATGGTGCTGCTGTCACAAAAATTTCACCGATACTTTTCGGACTTTGGAAAGCAGTTTTAAGCATCGCTTGATATCCAGCAATTGGATCTTGACCAGAAATAAGCATAATAATTGCACCAAGTATAAAGCCCATCAGTACCGATAATATAGGCACTAAAATATTCCGTATTTTTTCTGATCGATTATTCAACTGCCTCACCTGCCTTTTGATTCAATTCGGCTCTAGCTTCTTCTAATGAATAACCTGCCATCAAGAGCCCTAATTCATTTTCACTTGTTTCTTTTGGATCGACGATCCCAACGATCTTCCCTGAATGAATAACAGCGATCCGATCAGAAACATTTAAAATTTCATCCAGCTCAAAACTCACAACTAATACTGCTTTATCTTTATCCCGTTGTTCGATCAAACGTTTATGGATGTATTCGATAGCGCCCACATCCAAACCACGAGTTGGCTGTGAAACAATCAGTAAATCTGGATCACGATCGATCTCACGAGCAATGATCGCTTTTTGCTGATTCCCACCTGATAATGCTTTAGCCGGTACCAATTCATTTACAGTCCGTACATCATATTCTTCTATCAGGCGACGTGCATAGGAATTGATTTGATTATAATTCAAAACACCATTGTTGCTTAATGGTTTTTTATAGTAGGTTTGCAATGCGATATTTTCAGCCAGTGTCATATCTAAAATCAAGCCATATTTATGGCGATCTTCCGGCACATGGCCCACTCCTGCTTCGGTGATTGTACGAGGATTTTTATTCGTGATCGTTTCACCTTTAAGTTCGACTGAACCACTTTCTGCCTTGCGTAAGCCAGTCAGCGCTTGGATCAATTCCGTTTGACCATTACCATCGATTCCCGCAATCCCAACGACTTCGCCAGCACGTACATCTAAGCTAAGACCTTTAACAGCATCCAATCCGCGACTTTCTTTTACTACCAAATCTTTGATCGAAAGAACGACTTCTTTTGGTTCTGCCGGTTTCTTTTCTGTTTTAAACGAAACAGAACGTCCCACCATCATATCTGCCAGCTGTTGGGAAGAAACATCCTTCACATTGACTGTATCGATACTTTGTCCACGGCGAATAACCGTACAACGATCTGCTACTTTTTTGATTTCATCTAACTTATGCGTGATCAAGATAATTGATTTACCTTCTTGAACTAATCCCTGCATGATCTCGATCAGTTCGTCGATTTCTTGAGGCGTCAAAACAGCGGTCGGTTCATCAAAAATCAATACATCTGCTCCACGATACAACGTTTTCAAAATTTCTACACGCTGCTGCGCACCAACAGAGATGTCTCGAATATATGCTCCTGGATCTACGGACAAACCATACTGTTCAGAAACACGTTTGATTTCTGCTGTTGCTTTTTTACGGTCTAATATCCCCGCATTTGTCGGCTCACTTCCGAGCACAATATTTTCAGTTACTGTAAAAGCATCTACCAACATAAAGTGTTGATGAACCATTCCGATTCCCAAGCGATTTGCTGCCGTCGGTCCATTGATCGTTACTTTTGAACCATTCATAAATATTTCACCTGAGGTTGGTTCTAACAAACCTGATAAAATATTCATCAAGGTCGATTTGCCTGCACCATTTTCTCCAAGCAATGCGTGAATTTCTCCTGGCCGAACAGTTAAGTTGATATTATCATTGGCCTTAAACGTTCCGAATTGCTTAGTGATATTGCGCATCTCAATTACATAGTTTTCCTGAGCCACATTTTTCACTTCCTAACGATTTAATCACTTACACTTACATCATCTATTGATACGGTACTTCCAAAATTAAAGTAGCTTTTAGGCTCTTAAAGAAAGAAAATGAGTTGTCTGATCATTCGTTTTCTTTCTTTAAAGGCTTAATAAAACCTTAGCGCTGCTACGAACGCAGCGCTAAGCAAAAAATTCTATTCTTTTACATCTTTTGGTACTTCTGGAACAGTGATTTTTTCATCGATGATTTCTTCTTTTGCTTTATCGACCGCTTTTTGTGCTTCATCTGATAAGTAACCTTTTGTCAAATCAACACCGCCGTCTTTCAAACCGTAAACTAAGTGTTCGCCACCAGGGAATTTATCTTCTAACGCACGGTTAGAAATATCTTGAACTGCAGCACCTACACCTTTAAGTGTTGATGTCAAAGTGAAGTTATCTTCTTTACCGTCTTTTGTTTTGTATTTACCTTCTTTGTCTTGGTCACTATCTACACCGATAACCCAAACTTTATCTTTTGAACCAGTTTCATTTAAATCTTTTGCTTCTTGGAAGACACCTTGGCCTGTACCGCCTGAAGCATGGAAGATGATGTCAGCGCCTTTTTGGTACATAGAAGCTGCTAATGCTTTTCCTTTAGCAGGATCACCAAATGAAGCAGCATATTCGATCTCAACCTTGATATCTTTGTTTAATTCTTTCGCTGTATCGATAACACCTTGATGGAAACCAGCTTCAAAACGGTCGATAACCGCGCCTTCTTCACCACCGATGAAACCTACAGTGTTTGTTTTGGTTGTATGAGCAGCTGCTACACCAGCTAAATAAGAAGCCTCTTGGTCTTTAAATGTTGCAGAAACGACATTGTCTTTGCCTTCAATGACACTATCAATGATACCGAATTGTGTATCTGGGTTTGCATCTGCTGCTGTACTGATAGAATCAGCTAATAAGTAACCGATCCCAAAGACTGTTTTAAATCCATTAGAAACAGCTGTATCGATATTTGTTACGTATTCAGAAGCGTCGTTTGACTGGATGTAATCAAAACCGTCTGCTCCTTTTTTAAGGTCATGTTCTTTCCCCCAAGCTTGTAATCCTTCCCAAGCTGATTGGTTGAATGAACGGTCATCTACACCACCGATATCTGTTACGATCACTACGCTGTGATCTGCGTCGCCGCCTGCAGAATTTCCGCCTGTTGAATCTGTTCCATCTTTTTTACCGCCGCCACAAGCTGCTAATGCCACTGTTAATGCTAGTGCAGTCAAGCCAAAACCAAATAATTTCGCTTTTTTCATTTCTGTAAAGCCCCCTAATAATAGTTTTATATTTTCAACAGCCGAATGACTGAATGAAACAAGATAATAATGTAACAACTCTCTCTTTGTTCGTCTTGTACTTTTCAACTTCAAATCACTACGTTCTTTGTGTTGCATGATCCGCTTAGACCTCAAACAAATTAGGAAAATGTTAGAAAGATATTTTTTATCTTGCTAGCATTTTGTCTATTTGTTGAGAGGTTTGGTTCATGTAGCTAGATCTCACGAAAAGCGAAATGATCCGCTTAGACCTCGAACAAATTAGGAAAATGATAGAAAGATGTTTTTTATCTTGCTAGCATTTTATCTATTTGTTGAGAGGTTTGGTTCATGTAGCTAGATCTTATAGATCTTTTTCAGTAAATGCATAAGGCAACAGCTCAGAAACTGTTGTTTCTTTTGTTACCCCGTGTTCACCAACTAGCGTCACTGGCATATCAGGCGCACAAAATTCAGCCATGACTTGACGACACGCTCCGCATGGAGAAATTGGTTCCGGAGTATTTCCAGCAATCACTAAATGTTGGAAATCACGCTCGCCTTCTGAAACGGCTTTAAAGATTGCTGTTCGTTCTGCACAGTTAGTCAAGCCATACGACGCATTTTCGATATTAACGCCTTGATAGGTTTGACCTGCTTCAGTTACTAAGCACGCACCTACCGGAAAGTGTGAATAGGGTACATATGCTTTTGTCAGCGCCTCATCAGCGATCGCCAACCACTCTTTTTTTGCTGTCATTTGTCCGCCACTTTCTTCTTTAGATTAATAGCCTGCTCCAGTTGCACCTTCCATGATCGCTACACCGGCACTTGTCCCAATGCGTGTTGCACCAGCTTCGATCATTGCAGTAGCTTCTGCTTCATTATGGATACCGCCGGAAGCTTTGACCCCCATGTCTGGTCCAACTGTTTCACGCATCAATTTAACATCCGCTACAGTCGCTCCACCTGTTGAAAAGCCTGTCGATGTTTTAACGAAATCAGCGCCCGCTTCTTTTGCTAATTCACATGCTTTGACTTTTTCTTCATCTGTTAGTAATGCTGTCTCGATGATCACTTTCACTAAAGCCTTATCTTTGGCTGCATCTACGACTGCTTGGATATCTTTCAATACTTTTTTGTATTGTTTTGATTTCAAGGCACCGATATTGATCACCATGTCGACTTCTGTTGCGCCGTTATTGATGGCATCTGCCGCTTCATACGCTTTTACTTCTGAAGTGTTCGCTCCTAAAGGAAAGCCGATCACTGTACAAACATCTACAGAGGTTCCAGCTAAACGTTCCTTAGCAAAAGCGACCCAGCTTGGGTTGATACATACAGAGAAAAATTCATACTTTTTCGCTTCTTCAATGATTTGCAGAACTGCCTCCTCTGTCGCATCTGCTTTTAAAATAGTGTGGTCAATCATTTGATTTAATTCCATTATTTTTATACACATCCTTTATGCTGTTATTATATCATGGATCAGCTCAGGTTCAGTACCAGAACTGCCAATTTCGATATTTTTATATAAAAGTTCTTTCACATGATCGATCGATTCAGTATTGGCGTAAATCGTAAGCAGCGCTTCGCCTTCTGTAACAGGCATCCCAACTTTTTTATGGAGTTTGATCCCTACTGCATGATCGATCGAATCTTCTTTTGTTGCCCGACCTGCACCTAAGAGCATTGCAGCAATTCCAATTTCATTAGCTACGATTTTTTGAACTGTTCCGCTTGCTTTTGCCGGCAGTTCGATTTCATACTGAGCAGTCAACAGACTTTCAGGATGATCGATCACACTAGCGTCGCCGCCTTGATTTTTGATCATTTCACAGAATTTAGCCAGTGCCTTTCCTGATTCCAATGCTTCTTTCAGCATTGCGCGCGCTTCGTCCAAAGTCTCTGCTTTTTTCGCCAGCACAACCATTTGACTTCCTAAGATGTAGCACATTTCCAGCAAGTCTTCCGGGCCATTTCCTTGCAATGTTTCGATTGCTTCGACTACTTCAAGGCTATTGCCGATGGCTTCACCTAAAGGCTGAGACATATCTGAGATGACCGCCATCGTTTGACGATTCGCAAGATGACCGATACGTACCATTGTTTTCGCTAAACGGCGGGCTTGATCGATATTTTTCATGAAGGCACCTTCACCAGTTGTTACATCTAAAACAATCGCATCTGCTCCCGCTGCGATTTTCTTACTCATGATCGAGCTCGCGATCAATGGGATCGAATCAACAGTCGCTGTCACATCACGCAACGCATATAATTTTTTATCTGCGGGTGCCAGATCTCCTGATTGTCCTATGACTGCTACATGGCTTTCATTGACTAAGCGAATAAAATCTTCATCTGGTAACTCCACATGAAAACCTGGAATTGCTTCTAATTTATCGATCGTTCCTCCAGTATAACCAAGTCCTCGTCCAGACATTTTTGCTACACTGACACCTACACTTGCTACCAAAGGTGCTAAGATCAACGTTGTCGTATCGCCTACGCCGCCAGTAGAGTGCTTGTCCACTTTGATTCCTTGGATAGATGATAAATCGATCATTTCACCTGAATTTGCCATCGCAAGTGTCAAAGTCGTGATCTCTTCATCCGTCATATCTTTGTAAAAAATAGCCATCAAAAGTGCACTCATTTGATAATCCGGAATATCACCACTTGTATATCCAGAAACAATAAATTGGATTTCTTCTTCTGTCAGTACGTGTCCATCACGTTTTTTTTCGATCAAATCGACCATTCTCATGATTTTTTTCCTCCGAACTAATCCCCAAGGATGTATTATACACTAAATTTATTCAGGTTAAAACCTTTTAGTAAAACAGTTTACTAACGCTTCCATTCTTTTGAAAACGCTTATAACACGAACATTAAATCAAATCAACCGACTTGTCAATCGATTTCGTACTATTTCTTAAAATAAATGTTGTTTCAAAAGTTTTGTTCGGAATTTTTTTCTCGGGATGGTCGATCGACTCCACCAAAAACTGAGCGGCATAAAAACCAATATCAAAGCTTGGTTGATAAACCGTCGTCAATCCAGGAACTAAATATTCAGAAATTTCCAAGCCATCAAAACCAATTACTGAGATATCTTCCGGGATTTTTTTTCCGCATTCTTCAATCGCTTGATATGCGCCCATCGCCATCTCGTCATTCCCGCAAAAAATCGCTGTGATTTTTTCATTTTTCAACACTTTTTTCGCCGCTTCATAACCTCCACCTAAATTCAGGTCTCCATTCGCCATGTATTCATCTCTCAGCGGAATTCCATGGTCTTTTAGTGCATGCTGATACGCCGTGATCCTCTCTGTCAACTGATAATACCCGTCATTTTCCTTCAACATCCCGATATGTCTATGACCTTGTTTGATCAAAGAAGAAACCGCTTGGTAAGCGCCCTCATATTCTTTCACGATCAAACGTCCGCTTTCTCTAGGATTGATTCCACGGTCGACTAATATTACGGGAACCTTGCGTTTGCTTTTGTTTCGTAAAATATGGTTTGCCGGCAATAAATTAGGTGTTGCAAAAATGATGCCATCAACAGAACGATGGACAAGTTCTGTCACATATTGCGTTGCCTTATCTTCATCATGTTTGGAATTGCATAATAAAATCATGTATCCCAGAGAATTAAGATAGGTCTCCACACCTTCGATCACTTTTGCAAAGAAAAAATCAGTGACATCCGGCACTACCATACCGATCGTCTTTGAGTGGCGAGTAATGATATTCGAAGCAAAATAATCCGGCTTATAATCATACTCTTCCACAACTTCTAATACTTTCTTTCTCGTTTGTTCACTGAATCGGCTACCTTTATTATTGATGATCTGAGAAACAGTGGTCACTGAAACGCCTGCCATATCCGCAATTTCCTTAATGGTCAACTTCATTATTCATTCTCCCTTTAGTCACATGCCTACCAACCATGTCAACGTTCTCAAAAAAACTTACTGAATGAGTTCAGTGTATCAGAAATTTCAGCAATAGAATAGTTCAAACAATAAAATTAACTCTTGAGCTCATCGCTCCTCTTCTTTTCTTTTATTCAAATCATGGTATTTCAAATGGCTGTATGTGCGGATTTCTTTTATTTTCTCTTAGATATAAGTTCTCTTTTATTTCTTAGTAAAAATCTTTTTTTCTTATCTTGACATAGCTCATTGAGCATGTTAAAGTCTTCAAAATACTTATTGGAGCAATAGTTATGAAAGGATGATCATGTGAAGCGCGCACTTGTCAAAAATTTACCTAAAATAGAATTGCATTGCCATTTAGACGGTTCGATCAGACCAGCTACCTTACAAAAAATCGCAGCACAGCAAGGAATTTCACTACCAGCATCTGAAAACGAGCTCAAAGAACTTCTAGTTGCACCAGAAGATTGCCAGGATTTAAATGAGTACTTGCAGCGCTTTGACCTTGTATTAAGTTGTCTTCAGACAGAAAATGCCTTACAGCAAGCAGCTTTTGATTTAATCAACCAAGCGTCTGAGGAGAATATTCAGTATATCGAAGTGCGTTTCGCCCCCTCTTTGCATACAGAAAAAGGCCTTTCTTTAGCCCAAATCGTAACCGCTGTGTTAGCAGGTTTGAATCAAGGACAAGAACAATTCGGCGTGAAAAGCAATGCGTTGTTGTGCGGCATGCGGCATGAAGAGCTGGATGAAATCGAACAGATCGTTCTTTTAGCAGAAGAGTATAAACGTTCTGGTGTTGCAGGTTTCGACCTTGCCGGCAATGAAATCGATTTTCCACCCTATGTTTTTGAAGAAACGCTAAGACTTGTTGAACGATCAAACATCCCTCTGACTCTCCACGCAGGTGAATGCGGCTGCGGAAAAAATGTAGCAGATGCTGTCTATCTGGGTGCCAAACGAATTGGTCATGGCATCGCAGTAAAAGATACACCCGAATACTTTGCACTGCTTCAAGAACAAGGAACATTGATCGAAATGTGCCCAACGAGTAATTTTCAAACGAAAACAGTGACTTCTTTAGACGATTATCCATTTCAGCAGTTTTTAGATGCTGGTATCAATGTTTGCATCAATACCGATAATCGCACCGTTTCTGCCACCACATTAACTGACGAATTTATGAAACTGCATGAATGGTATGGCATTACTTACAATGATATGGAACAGCTGAACCATAACGCTGTCACTGGTGCTTTTCTTCCAGAAGCAGAAAAACAACTGCTTCATGAGCGATTATCAACTGACTACTTTGAACTGATCAACTGAAAAACACGGTGGAGTCAAGGATTCCGCCGTGTTTTTTAGTTGATTTAATTCGTTTGTACGATCCCTGTTTGGTTCACTCCGATGATTTGCCAATCATAGATTCTGGCAGTTTTACCATTTTGTTCAGCTTTTTCAAGACTCAGTTTGACATAGCGGGCCTCGACTAGACGAATCGCATCTTTACTTACGTCAGCTCGGTTTCCACGCATTTGAACAACTGATGTCCATGTTTGTTTATCATTACTGATCAGGATATCATAGTCTTTTGTATTCCATTCCGAACTTTCTCCACCAGCTCCCGCATGAGACAACTCAAATCCGGCAATTGTTTTGACTGCGCCTAAATCAGCGATCATCCATGGTTCGTCACTGCTATTATCACACCATTTCGTGCTTAGGTCGCCATCTAAAGCATAGCGGTAACTTTCACGTTCATTGGTGTAACCAGATCCTTCTGTTGCACTTGTCGTTGGTAAGATCGAAAGATTTTCACTTGTGATGCCGCTTCCTTTGTCATAAACATAAATATAATCTTCAATAACGACTTCCGTCTCACCTGCTGAATTGAATGCTGTCGCTTTGACTGTATAGCTTCCTGCTTTCGCAAATGCTACCGTCGCTTCTTGCCCAGAGATCATCTCAAGATCACTGCCAGATATTTCCCAATTTACTGTTTCTGTCGATTTAGAGACTGCAGCTGATAATGTTACTGGTTCACCGACAGCAACTAACGTTTTACTTGCGTTGATCGCGATTTCAGGTTTTTTCAGTGCTTCAAATGTGTAGACCGCTGAAGCTGATCTCTTACGGTCTTCCCGACCATAAAAATCAACTGGAACGACCTGATAAACAGATATTTCTGATATACGTTCCTGATTTAACAGCGTATAAGACGTATTCGCTGTCTCTCCTTCAAATTGTAGCTGGCCTTCAACTTCACGATATATTCGATAGGACGCAGTATTCTTTCCTTTCGTTTGCCAGCTGATATTGACGTTTTCAGTTAGGTCATCAACGATACTTTTTCCTGGAAAAACTACCTTCTCTATTTTGCTGACAGGTGTTGTTTTTTCTTTTCCTAATCTGAGTTGACCTAAATAAATTTCTGCTGATGCCGTATTGGTATTTTTCAAGTCCAAGCCGATCGATGTGATCGTCTTACCTGCAACTGATTTTAGTGAATATGTCGTTTGAAGCCAGCCGTTTTCTAGATTTTTCTGCTCACCATTCAGTACAGTTGGGGTTTCTTTTCCTTTTATTTCCAATACGAGTCCTGTTTCGTCTGCACCTTTCGTCACAACACTCACCGTATCAGAAGCTGAAGGTTTGACTTGTGCTGCGTATAAATTGATACGAGTTGCTTGATTCTCAGTCATTTGACCGGATAATTTGATCGAAGAACCGCCATTATAGGCATCTTCATAACTAATATCCGCACTCAAGTGATTACCTGCTTCATTATCGATGACCCAGCGGTAGGTCGGCATGACATCTTGAATACTGCGGTTATTAAAGGTTCCTTCTTTGACCTTTGTACCGTTTAAATAAAATGCATCCCCATTTCCTACATTAAAATTCGTCAAGAATGGAAATTGTGTAACTGGCGATTTCTCGACATAATACCGAGAAACTCCTTGCCATTCATTTTTACCACTAGTAACGGCTCTGGGATCACCTTGGGGATTGATCCAAAGCAGCTGTTCGTTTTTCCAGTAGCGTTCGATATCGTATTGTCCACCATCTCTCAGTGTCCAGTCAGGACAGTAAAGGCCTAAAGAAACAATTGGTTTTCCATCGGTATCTAAAATACTGCTTGGTTTTCTGCCTGTGTTTACGCCATTTGCCTGCACATCGATTCCAGCAAACAAATCGTAGGGATCACGTTTCAGCTGAAGTGCTTTTTCCTTAGAAGAAGCTAGTTCACGCCAGCGAAAATCAATAAACATATTATCAGAAACACGTTTTTTCCCTTCTTGGAAATAGCCTTGATTCGTTTCATTCAACGCGCCTTGCCACACGACATTGCCGCTTGGAATCATCGAATCGTACCAAATAACCTGTTGATTTTTAGGTTTTTTAGCCTGTAAATAGCTTAAACATTCTTTCATCTGACTAGCCGTTTGTGCATCGACATTTGTTTCCTGATTGATAAACCAACCATCAAAGCCGTACGCTGCTGACATTTCTAACAGCTTATCTGCCATTGGAAAGCGGCCTTTAGAATCTTTTTGCACGAATTGCTCTACCCATTCACTTTTTCCACCGTAAGCTTCCGGCGGGAAAAAGACTGTCCCGATCACCGGCACGCCATTTCGATGAGCTGAATCTGTCACATCACCACTTGGCGGTACAATGATCCCTTCACCAGAAGAACCAGCCCAAGCAACCAAAGTATCTACATATTGCCAGTTCGTAAAGTTATAAACAGCTTTATCCGCATCCCCTTGCGCCGGCGTTCCCTTTGTGTGTCGATTGACGATCGCAATCGATAAAACTTTCGCGTCTGTACTTTGATCCTCATTCATTTTCTTTCCTTTTACGCGGGATGCTAAAGGAACTTTCGATACATTGAAAGGCGCATCGGGGTCTGTTTTAGCGCTCCACTTTAGTAATGTTTCCGGAAATAAGGCTGTTGCTTGGGGAGAATGCTCGTTGATTGGTATCCCACTATTTCCAACTGACTCTGCATGAGCCGGCAAGTTGAATCCGATAGATCCGACTGCTGCCCCCAATGTAAGTATCGAGCAATAAAACAACTGTTTCCATTTTTTTCTTTTCACTGAATGAACCTCCTTCATTATTCGCCTAAATGCAGCACCATTCATTCTTCTACAAAATGTTAGCGCTTTCTATTTGATTTATAAATAGAAAAATTATAGGTTTTCGTTTAAAAACTATAGGTCATACTTTTGCTAATGAGCATTCTGTATAACAACAATAAAGAGAGGTTACTTTCTTTTCCAACGCTTATTTATCCTTAAAGGAGGCCGAAACAATAGTATTCTGATCCAAGATCTGCTTTCCTCTCGTCGTTTATTCTCGTTTAAAGAGCGGAACAAAACTGGTTTTAGTTTTGTCCCGCTCTCCTTTCATATTCCCCTTATTGATAAAAATGTTCTGAAAAGGCAGCCATCAATTGGACTACCTCTAAAAAAATCGTTTCTTCCTCTTTCGCTTCCGGCTTATCACACCAGATCGCTAATGCAGCTCCTTTGATCTGTTCTTGATGTTCCGTCTTGACTTTTTGTTCAGATGCAAATAGATCAGGCTGCCATTCCTCCTTGATTTTTTGTGCTGTTGGATAAGAATAACCAGCATTTTCTCCTAGCACATAATAGAGATAATTGTCATTAAAGTTGATGACGGAGTAGCCTTCATCTAGAAACGTCTGAACGGGTGCCATTTCCTTTTGCCATCTTGTCCAATACGTAATTTCCAGCTCTTTGCTTAATGTACTTGTCCTATTTTTTCTAAAGAAAGCATCATTCCAAACTCTCGGAATAAAACCGGCTTGTCTGACAAGCGCTGCAACCGAATTGACATACCCTTCGAATTCCTCTTGTCCCCGATCAGCCAAAGCTGGATAACATTCGAAATGATCAAAATCAGCAAATTCATCTGCCCCAATATGAAAGTAGCGACAGCCAGTAAAAAGCGCTATATATTCCTGATAAAGCGAAAAGGTAAAAGCTATGGCTGCCTCATTCGTCACATCCATCACTGACGAAACAGAAGATATCCCCTGTGACGTCAGCTCTTTTAATTGCCATCCTGGATGCTCCTTGAGTATATGTGTCATATGTCCCGGTGTATCTAAGTCTGGAATAATTTCGATCGATAATTCAGCGGCATCCTCTATCAACTTGCGCACTTCTTTTTGCGACAAAGTCTTTTTTGAATTGAGTTCAGGATATTTTTTTGATTCGATCCCCAAACCTGTATCCTCAGAAAAATGCAGCTGCAGATAATTAAAGCCAAACAATGCCATTTCTTCCAACAGCCGCCTTAAAAAGTTCGGGGTAAAATACTTCCTGCCGATATCCAGCATAATGATGCGCTCGGATATCTTTGGTATTTTTGACCCGCATTCACATTCTTTTCCCAATCTAAGCGATCTTGCTACGTACATCAGACCTTGAAATGCTCCGTTCTCATTATCAGCACTAAGCAATAGTGGTGCAACAGACTCAATTGAAAACAACGCTGATGATCCAGAAGAACGTTTCATTACAACCTTAGCCTCTTCGCTATCAGAAACAAACCGAACCTTTTTCCCCAACAATCGCTCATACAGCTCACTTATTTGTTTTCTCGATAGACAAAATGCTGCATCCAGAAAAATAGACAACTCTAAGTCCATCTTTACGCACCCTCTTTAGCTAAAAGCAGACAACCGATCGTTCCGCTATTATCTCCTAATCCACAGCCGACAATATAATCATCGGGCAATGAGACATAATCACCTAGCTGCTCTTCCAATGATTGGCGGATTTTCTCTAAAAGATGTGTTTGCTTCATGACCCCACCACCTAAAATAATTTTTTCTGGCGATAAGATCAATGTATAGTTCATCAATGCTTGGGCAAGATAAAAAGCTTCAAGTTCCCAAACCGCATGATCCGCTGCTACTAACTGGCCTTTGACTCCTGTTCTTTTTTCGACTGCTGGACCTGCTGCCAAGCCTTCAAGGCAATGGTCATGATAAGGACAAGTACTTTCAAAAGAATCCTCTGGATGCCTTGTTACTGAGATATGTCCCATCTCAGGATGACTGAACCCATGTAAAATAGATCCTTGAACTACAGCACCGCCGCCAACACCGGTTCCCACAGTCAAATAAAGACAGTTTTGAGTATTTCGCCCAGCCCCTAAATGCATCTCCCCATAAGCCGCGGCATTGACATCTGTCGTCCAAGCAATCGGCAGAGCATATCGCGCCTTCAATAAACCTAAAAGATCGATGTTTCTCCAGCCATTTTTAGGCGTTGACGTGATATACCCATAGGTTTCAGATTGTTCATTGACATCGATCGGACCGAATGAGCCAACACCTAATCCCTTAAGTTCATATCGATCAAAAAAATCAAAGACTTGAGCCAACGTTTCTTCCGGTAACGTTGTTGGTATACTGATCCGTTCAATAATCAATAACTCCTCATCCGCTACAGCGCAAACAAATTTTGTTCCACCTGCTTCGATCGATCCATAATAGCTCATGTTTTCCTCTCCTTTTCTCATCTACGAAACCCGATCGTTCGAATTTCATATGGACTTAACTCTTCACCTAACGATTCTGATTGCTTTTCTTCAAGTAAATTCAGCTTCTCTACTGTATTCGTCTGTTTTTTTACTTGCACTTCTGCCGCTTGATCACTCATATTGAAGCCGCGAACTACTAAGTACTGATCGTCTTCACTATTTTTGACCGCTGTAACAGCAAATGTCGAGCCTGCTACCGTTACATACTGATCTTCAGCGTTTAATTGACCTGAATGACGAGTCGTCTGCTTCAAACTAAATGGAATTTGTGCACTATACGCCCGCTGATAGGTTTCGTAGCGATCAGAAGCTGCACCGTGAAAATCCAATCCATATTGGAACGCAAACTCTCCGTGACATTGCGCCTCTGGTGTTGGGAAATAGCCCCAATCCCCCATTTCGCCGACAGCTCTTACTAACGTCAATGCGATCGTATTTTTTTCCGTCAAAACTTCATATTCATTTAATCCATAATTTGAGACAGTCATTCCCCGCATTTCATCATGAATATTGACGAATGCATGTTGATGCTGTGGATTGGTCGGATTTTCCCAGCTCTTACTTACTTGGTTCGGTCTTGTAACCACCTCATAAATACTATCGGCTTCATGCGTCTCAGCTTCGATCTCTGTTGGAAATAGTACACGTAAACGATGATCATCCATTTGATTATCGATCGTTGTTTCAAAGGCTAAACGAGAAGAATCTTTCGTCATCGTTACAAGTGTTGTGATCATGAGTGATTTCAGCTTCGTTGAGCGCTTCGCTTTTCGATAACGGAAATCGACTACTGCTCTTTGTTCTTGTAAGAGCAATTCTTCTGCCGCTTCTGGGATCATCATCTGCTGAACGATTTTCACTTGTGCGATAAATGATTCGTCTTTTACGACTGCAATTTCTGCTGAGAGTTCATTCGATAGAATCGGTGTTGTTCCTTCCGGCTGTTTAAAGATATACTCATTACCGATATCTCCAGTATCTTCAAAAGTAAGCAACTCATGATAGGTTTTTCCAGTCGCTCGATCCTGAACGTTTATTGTACCATTCTCATTGAATTTCACCTCTAAAAGATCATTTTCCAAAACTACAGGCGTTTCGCTTTTGACCATCGAAGCAGCCAGTTGAGGCTGTTCCTGTATTTCTTGCAACGCAAATGTTTCCCATGAAAATGCTGGCAAATCAGAGAGCAGCATTTTTACTTCAACATATTTTGCCATGTATGGAACTCTAAAACGATCTTTCGGCAAGTCATATCCAAAGCAAACTTCTGGCGCAGAAATGCTTGCGGGGATTTTTTTACCTTGTCCATCGATCACCTCAAAATTTGGTGTCTCGCTTTCATTTAATTCCTGCCATAGTTCATGAGGAACGCCTTCTTTAAATGGCTTTCTTTCAAGCTCGATTCTTACATTGACGATATCTGATTTTACATAACCAGATGTATTAAAAACAACAAAAGGGTAACTGTTTTCCGGAAATCCATCTGTTTGCACTTCACTTACAAGCTGTTCTAACAATTCATTCGCCAAGTAGTTGCCGACTTCATCCGCTTTTTCAAACCTTGTGATCATTTCTCGGTGAACCTCATCTGCTGAACACCCGCAAATACTATCGTGAGGATGATTTTGCAATAATAATTTCCAGGCATAATCCAGCTGGTCATGTGGGTAGCTGCCTGTTAGATCATACGCCATAGCCGCCAAGGGCTCAGTAACATTCTCTAACTGTCTCTCTACTTTTGTATTCCATTGTTTCAAGTACACTCTGGCAGATGCGGTATTGGCTAAGGTAAACCAGCCATCAGTTTCTTGACTTGTCAATTCCCCATGAACGGTTCCAACATGTTCTGGAAGATCCTGACGAACAGCTTGTAGATATTCATCAAAATTAGAATGAACAAATTCATATTCCGGGAATAATTCATTCGCCAACGCAATCGCTTTAGTCACATCTTTTTGAACAGGTTGATGATCCACACCATTCATCATCAATAAATGGTTTGTTGAAGCAAATTTTTCAGCTTCCGCTAATTTTTGTGTCCAAAAAGTTACTGCTTCTTCTTTAGTTGCTGGAATTTCATTGCCGTTGCTGTACCAGTTTGCAAACAGGAGTCCTAAAATATTCGTTCCGTCTGGTCCTTGCCACCACATTTCAGAATACTGAGAGGTGTAATTTTCATCATCCAGCACCTCATTATTGAAGCCCACCGGTTTGACACCTCGACCAAAAGCGGCTGTTTCTAACCCAGCCTGTTTCATCATTTGCGGGGTCTGTCCCATATTACCGAATGTGTCAGGGAAATAGCCTAGATTCACTGGAGCTCCCCATTTTTCACTTTCCTTTTTACCGATCAGCATATTCCGGACATTTGATTCAGAGCTGATCAAGAAATCATCTTGTAAAATGTAAAATGGTCCTATTTTTAGTTTTCCAGCAGTAATCGCTCGTTGAACATCCTCTTTGCGTTCTGGACGAACTTGTAAATAATCGTCCAATATAATGGTCTGTCCATCAAGATGAAAACTATTGAATGCTGGATCTGTTTCGATTAGCTCTAAGACATCATCCATCAATTCGACTAAGCGCATATGATGCTGCTCATACGGCATGTACCATTCACGATCCCAGTGGGAATGGGAAACGATGTAAACTTTTTTCTTCATGTTATTGCTCCTTCTCTCGTCCATTTTTTAACGTGCTACACGAATCTCAAAATAATCCATCACTAATTCACAGAACATCATGTTCGCCCAGGAGAACCATTCCCGCGTATAGTTTTTAGGATCGTCTACATCAAAGCCTTCATGCATCAAATGAGTTCCTGCATCATTTGCAACCAGCGAATCAAGAATTCGTTTTTTCTCAGCTTTATCGCTTGTTGTCATTCCTTCCATCGCTAAAGCAATCGGCCATACATAATTTTCCGGTGTATGAGAGCTGCCGATCCCTTTCGCGTATTTGCCCTCATAAAAATAGGGATTCTCTTGGCTTAAAAGAGTAGCTCTTGTCTCTTGGTATATCAAATCTGTTTCATCTACATACCCTAAATATGGTGCTGCCAGTAAGTTAGGAATATTACTGTCATCCATGATCGTACTATTGCCCAAACCGTCAACCTCATAGGCAAAAACTTGCTTTCCTTGCTGATTCTTGGTTAGCCCGTAGGCTTTGATCCCTGTATCGATTTCTTTTTTTAATTTTGCCGCTTGATCAACTATTTCCTGATCCGATAACACCGTAGAAAAAATCTCTTCTATATAGCCTAAAATCACAACTGCAAACATATTCGATGGTACTAAATAACCGTAACGGCAAGCATCATCACTTGGCCGAAACCCAGACCACGTCATCCCAGTTGGTCCAACGTCTGATCCACGACCAGCGTTCGGCAATGTATCTTCCGATCGTGTCGTGTCTCTTTCAAAGGTATAGGATGAATCTTGATGATTTTGTTCTGTTTTAAACACAGTCAAAATCTTTTTCACGCCGTCGATAAATGATCGATCAAACTGCTTTGTATAACCTGTATTTTTATATAATAAATAGGCCAGCTGAACAGGATAACACAGAGAATCGATTTCATATTTACGTTCCCAAATCCAAGGGTTCATCGTTGTTTTGTCTGTTTGATGCCCTGCACTATTTGCCGTTTCGTTAAAAGCATTTGCATATGGATCGATGTTGATATATCTAAATTGTCGCTGAACAAGTCCACAAATCATGTCGGCAAGTTCTGGATCTTCTTTCGCGATCACTAAATACGGACGAACTTGCGCCGTTGAGTCACGTAGCCACATTGCTGGAATATCACCAGTCAATAGAAAAGTTGTTCCATCCTCTTGCTTTTTGACAGTTGTCGTCAACGTATTCGCAAATGCAGCATTAAAATTCTCCGCCCAATCGGCGTGCTCTTCACCGCATAATTTAGTAATCGTTTCCATAAATGTCCGTACGGACTCGGGAATTTTTTTATCCACTATCAATAACCTCCAATATTTGATATATCATTTCACAACGAAAGTATATGACATCGATAGTCTTTTGTCTACTCTTTTTTCATTTTTCTTTGAATTGACGTTCTTTTCCCACTATGATAAACTACTCTTAATGATATATCATTTTACATTAGGAGAGCTATTATGACTAAACCTTTATATAAAAAAATCATCGATGATCTGTTACAGGCAATCGCTTCTGGAAAATTGCCCGAACATGCACAGCTTCCGACAGAAAAAGAGCTTTCTCAAACGTACCAAGTTAGCCGGATCACATCCAAGCGGGCATTGACTGAATTAGAAAACCAAGGATTGATATACCGTATTCAAGGAAAAGGCAGCTATGTTCAAACACAACGACCAAAGAAAAAGAAGGCCGCACGTATTTTATTTTTGATTCCTTTCTTAAATGACTTATCTTTAGGAAATTTCAATGAAGGACTAGCGCCAGTTACGAGTGAGCATCAATACGAAGTGATCATGTCATCCGCAGAATTTTTGATCAACAAACAGCCGGAAGATATTATGGCTGATTTTGACGGTATGATTTATTATGCCCATAATACAGAAGATTTCTTAGATACCTTATTTGAGTTATCGATCCAGCAGTTCCCTGTCATTATTTTAGACAAAAAAATCCATGATTTGCCTTATCCAACGATTCAGTCAGACAACTTTTCTGGAGGAGAAATGGCAACAAATTATTTAGCAACACATGGCCACCAGCGAATTGCGTATATTTTCGGTGAATCAACATTGCCTCAATCTGTGCGCCAGCGGTATTTAGGTTATATCCATGCAACAAAAGAACATCATTTATCATTTCATACAGCACTATCGGATAAAGCTGCGATTTCAAGTGAAAAAACTTTAGAGTATTTAATAGAAAATGAGATCACAGGTGTTGTGTGCGAAAATGATTTAGTCGCGATTTCATTGATGAATCAGGCGAAACGAGCAAATATCAGCATCCCTGCCCAACTTTCTGTCGTTGGCTTCGATAATATCCAAGCAGCCGCTTTGGTCGATCCTTCACTGACGACGATCGCTCAAGATTTCAAAGGCATGGGACAATTAGCTGGAACGATGTTGATAGAATGGATCGAGCAACAAGTAATACCGACAGACCAACAGATTCCTGTAAAACAAATCATCAGACATTCGACAAAGGAGATTTAATGCATGAACCCATACTCGATCGATACAAGACATGGTACCGATAATCAACATTCATTTTCAAACGGCAACTGTCTGCCTTATACAGGCGTTCCTTTTGGGATGAATTATTTTGCTCCTCAAACCAACGGCGATAACGGTAGTTGGTGGTTTAATCCGCGAGACCACATCTTTCAAGGCTTTCGCTTGACGCACCAGCCAAGCCCTTGGATGGGCGATTTTAGCTACTTTGTTCTTTTGCCATATAACGGTTCGTTGAAGGAAGAAACGCTTTTTCATGCGCAGTCTTCTTACCGACCGGATGAAAGCGTTTTTAACCCTTGTTACCTAGAAATCACTGAACAGCGTTATCAACTGACGACACGTTTGATTCCTAGTATGTACGGCGGTGTTTTAACTGCTCGCTACACGCAACCAGAAGCAAAATTACTTCTCTCACTACCTGGTAAGTACCACCTTCGAATCGAAGACGCTCACACTGTTTCAGGCTCGATCATCGATTATGCTGGTTGTGAAGATGCTGATTTTACCTTTTACTTTACGCTACACTTTAAAGAACCCTTGTTAAAGGAAACTTGGTTAGAAAAGTCAGGTGACAACAATGTCGTTTCCTTTTCTTTTGGTAATATTGAGGAACAGATCGTACAATTCGGAACCTCTTTTATCAGCGGCGCACAAGCTAAACTGAATTTATCTAGAGAAGTACATTGGCAGCCTGAAGATTATCTTGCTCATTCTAACGCTCAATGGAAAGATTACCTTAGTAGAATCGAGATTCAAGATCAAAATGCTGAACGGTATTCAACGTTTTATCATAACCTGTATCGAGCATTTCTATTTCCCCAAACCTTCTACGAAAAAGATGAAAATGATCGAGCTATTCACTACGATACGTTAGCAAAACAAGTGAAACAAGGTGTTCTCTATACCAACAATGGTTTTTGGGATACGTATAAAACTGTTTATCCACTGTACTCACTGATTGCACAGGACAAATATGAAGAAATGCTGGAAGGATTTTTAACAAGCTATCGCGAGAGTGGTTATTTGCCTAAATGGTTATCACCAGACGAAAGAGGGTTGATGCCTGGTACATTGATCGATGCAGTGATTGCTGATGCAGCTGTAAAAAATATTCGCCCTGATTTAATGCCTGAATTTTTAGAAGCCATGCTCAAAGGGGCAACCATTCAAAGTAAACATTCGAACTACGGTCGACAAGGAACCGATGATTATTTAAAGTATGGTTATGTGCCGGCAAATTATCATGAATCAGTCAATCATACGCTTGATTACTGTTACAGCGACTTCTGTATTTCTCAAGTAGCGAAACAGCTGAACGACACTGCTACTGCTGAACATTATCAAAAACAAGCAAAGAATTTCTTGACTATCTTTGATCCAAAAAAGGGATTCATGAGGGCCAAGCTAACAGATGGACAGTTTAAAGAACCATTTAATTGTTATAGCTGGGGAGAAGATTATGCTGAAGGTAGTTCATGGCAAAGCAGCTTCGCTGTTTACCATGACTTCAAAGGGCTGATCGAGGCTTTCGGCGGGCCAGAAAAGTTCCAACAAAAATTGATCGACCTTTGCAATCAAAAGCCTACTTTTGATGTCTCTGGTTACGGCTTTGAGATCCATGAAATGAGCGAGATGGCTGCCATCGATTTTGGGCAGCTGGCTATCTCAAATCAGCCAAGTTTCCATTTCCCTTATTTATTCAGTTACCTAGGTAAACCTGAGTTTGCTCAACCACTGATAAAACAACTGATGACCCAAACTTTTAACGACAGTTTCACAGGATATCCAGGCGACGAAGATAACGGTAGTATGGCTAGCTGGTACATTTTCAGTTCTTTAGGGATGTATCCCGTATGTCCCGGCTCTGCGGAATATGTGATCGGAATGCCTCTATTTGATAAAGCAACTCTTCATTTATCTAATGGCAAATCCGTCATGATCACTGCAGACCCAAATCAAGAGCAGCATCAATTTGTCGATCATATCCATTTCAACGACACACCATATGATGCTCTATTCTTCAAACACGAAGATCTATTAAGTGGAGCAAAGATCGATTTTTCACTTGGAACTGTTCCTAGACCTAAATCTTATACAGATGAACAACTGCCATTTAGCATATAAAATAAAAACAGGAACAACCTTATCGTACATCGACAGGTTGTTCCTGTTTTTATTCATCACCGACAGAATGATAATGGTGCTTGTATTTTTCTCTAAATTCTTTAGGTGTCAAATCGTTCATCTTTTTAAACATTTGAGAGAAATACGTACTATTATTAAAACCGATTTGATCTGCGATTTCATTGACATTGTCATCTGTATATAATAATAGATTTTGAGCTTTTTTCATTCGGTACTGGTTCAAATATTGGGAGAAACTTTTTTTCGTTTCTTTTTTGAACAATTGCCCTAGATACATAACGTTCAGATGAAGAGATTGAGCAACTGATTTCAAGCTTAAATCACTGGCGTAATCCATACGAATTTTATCGATCACGTTTTGGACATTTTCAGAATAATCATAAGCAGTTTTTTCTTTTGTGATTTCCTTGATCGTAGATGTCAAAATGCCACATAGTTTATCTACATTCGAGGATCGGTTGATATCATCTAATATTTGTCGGTATTCTTCTTCATCTAGGTGATTGAACCGCCGATAGATATCCATGAACAGCATAAAGGTAATATGTCTAACATCTTCAGGCCGAGCACCTATCTTTTGTGTTTTTGCAAAGATGTCTGTGATCGTCTCCTCGATCGTCGGAAAGTCTCCAACCATCAATGTTTTGTTAAAATTGATGATATCTGCCGACAAATCAAAATCATCTGAAAACACAGCATATAAAATATTGCTCCCGCTTCTTTCATAGAACTTATAACGCTGCAAGGTTTGATTTGCCTTTTCAAAACTATCTGGAACATCTTCCCAATCTGAAACCGTCTCACCCACACTTAATACCCAATCTTTTTCATCTTGTTCCTGCAATGGATTCGTTAAAAGAAGTTGATTCAACAGGTATTTATTTCCTTTGAAAATATGTATCACTAAGCTTTTATCCCCCAAGTTCCGTGAGAAAAACAGCGTTTGCTGTTGTTGTTTCAGCCATTCACTCAGTACGTTCTTTTTTTCTCTAGAAACTTCAAAAATCAGAACAGTCCAGTCTGATTTATCCGATAGATCAACGAGCTGGCTGAATGCCTCATAATTTCCTGTTTCTAATTCATCATTGACCCATTGAGACAACAAAACTTCACTGTACATTCCTTCTCTTGTTTCTTGTCTATTACGGGTATCCAAACGATCTTTTGCCTTTCTAACACTTTTTAACAACTCAGATTTATCTACAGGTTTCATCAGATAATTGATAGCCCCCAATTGTAACCCGCCTTTTAGAAAGTCAAACTTCTGATAACCAGACAAAATCATGAATTCAAATTGTCGCGCTTCTTTTTGGGCCGCATCAATGAACTCTAACCCAGTCATCTCCGGCATAGTGATGTCTGTGATCACTAGATCGATCTCCTCAGATTCCATCAAAGTCAATGCTTCTTTTGCATTTCTTGCGGTCGCTCTGATCGCGAATCCTTCTTCTTCCCAAGAGATGATCTTTTTTAAGCCATTGACGATCATATATTCATCATCGACCAATAAAACATTATAGCTCATTTTTTTGCTCCTTTTCGAACGATAATATAATAGTCAGTCCGCTGGGTTCATTTGATACCACTTGCATTAGGAATGTCGGGCTAAAATAAGCACGAAGCCGCTCATTGACATTTTGCAGACCGATCGAATCATGCAGCTCAATCGTTTGTTGCTTTAGTTTTTCTTGGATAATAGACAGCTTCTGATCAGAAATCCCCTTGCCATTATCACGAATCATGATCTCTACACGTTTTCCAACTACCCTTGCTTTCACACTGATTGCATTATCATTGCGAGAAAAATCAATGCCGTGGACAAAATAATTCTCGATCAGAGGCTGAATTGAAAACTTAGGCAACACTAATCCTCTAAGCGCATCATCGATTTCAAAGTGATAGGCGATACGGTCAGGATATCTCATTTGATAAAGATAAACATATTTTTCGCAGAAGCTTAGCTCCTTTTCTAACGTTGTTGTTTTGGCTTGGTCTGTATTATTTCTTAATAATGTTGAAAACGCGTAAACAACATCTGCTAACTCTTCACTACCTTCACTTAACGCATACATTCGGATATATTCCAGTGTGTTATATAAAAAATGAGGACTAATTTGAGATTGTAACGCTCTCATATGAGCATCCTGCTGCTTGATTTCTAATTTATATATATCTGCAATATATTGCTCGATATTATCCAGCATCGTATTGATTCCATTAGAGAGTTCTTTTAATTCAAACTGCGTCATTTTCTCGTCGATCCGTGTATTCAAGTCCCCTTGTGTGACTAGTGCCATCGAATCCATGATTATATCCACTTGTTGAGAATACTTCGTAAAGGTTCGATAAAGTAAATATAATAAAATCAGAATCAGGACGCCGCCGCCAACCATTAAAATACGCAAATCGCTCAGCACAGCTTTCATGATTTTCTCCTTGGAAATAGTCACTAGGATATTAAATCCTCCGACCGTTTCTAAGTGCTCTAGTAGATTTTTTTCCATTAACGATTGAATCGGGAGCTCTGAGGTTTCTTTCATACGCTTTTGGATCAGTTCTTGATCCATTTGTTTAGTCACTTCAGTATATGTCAACAATTGGTACCCTGTTTCTGAAAAAATATAGGCGGATAGTCCATCATAGGTTGTTAAATGCATCAAACTACTCAACATATCTTGTTTGGAAAATTCCACATAAAAGCTTCCAAATACCTCTAATGTCACAGGATGGATCATTGGATACGACAAGTAGAATTTGTCTTCAAGATCAGGCGTCCCTTTCGCCTTCATCCCTCCTTTGTTTTCATTAGTAGATAAGTAGTACCCTTCATAGTTATTCAAAACCATGATGATCGATTCAATATTTTCATATGTCGTATAAAAATTTTTGACCTGACTAGGCAAAAATAAATAGTTCCCTGTTTTTAGCTGTTCATCGTAAGTATAATTTAAATACTCAGAAATATCAGAGCCCATATAACGGTTTAGACTATTGATCTTGTCTTGATTATCTGTCAATCCATTCAGCATAGTCTTGCCTTGTAAATTTTTGTCATTGATCGACCGACTGAGCAGATCGACTGCCTCTTGTGTCGTTGTTTTTCCTCTTCCCATCGCCTGCCAATAAGTATTCATCCCTATACTGACCATACCGACTAAAATCAACGAGGCAAGAATCAATGCATAGTTTTTTAGCAGCCGGTTCAATAACGTCTTTTTATAGATGGACAGAGGAAATTTTTTACGCATAGCCCTCTAAACGCTGATCGATCGTTTGACGCCATGATCTAGTCGCTGTAAAACTCCAAATTTGAATCATGGAAAATGTAGCAAAGAGGAATAACCCTTTATACTTCCATGTGATCAAAAAAATCAAGCCGACGCCAATAGCTATCTTTAAAAGATTCATAAAGCTAGAGAGCGTTGAAATAACAGCCAGCTTTATCAAATTGATCAAATCGATTTCGTAATAGCTATCTAATAATAACGTATATTGAAAAGCAACCAAGCTATAGATCATTCCGAAAACCAAAATAAAATCGATCACCAAGAAAAGGAGTCCTTGGATTTGTACCGATAAAAATAGATTGTATCCCAAAATAAGCAAGAGTATGCCTACCCCATAAAAAAGTAGATTCCCTCTAATCATATTTTCTTTAAAGCTTTGCCAGCCTTCTTTCAGCGTAATGTCTTTATAATTAAATTCATGACGGATGAATAGTTCATTCACCGTCTTAAGTGCTGGGCCTACTCCTGCAATCAGTAATCCGCAGCAGCTGAATAACCAAAAAAACAGATTCAATTTCACAATCACCCAAATTTTGATGAATAACGTTTCCAATGCTTTACCGACCATTTCCTCCGTCCTTTCTAGTTCTCTTCTCTTATAATAAATAACTCATGCAGATATGCCAACTAAAACACTACTTCATAAATAAGATACGCATTATTTATCCTATTCATTTCTAAAAGAACCAAGTAAAAACGACAAATCATCGAAATCACTTGGCTCTCCAGCTCGCTCTATTTTTTCAAGAACTCATCATATTGTTTTTGCATTTCTGTTTGTACTTTTTCATATCCTGCATTGTCCAAAGCTTCTTTCAATTTAGGGATCGTCACTTCTGGATCAACGGTTCCTGTGTTTAAGCCATCCAGATATTGACTCATGACATTAGCGATATTACTTAATTCTGTTTTTACACTTGACGTTACAAAATTAAAGCCTAAAATTGGGGAAGTTTCTGCTTTTGCGATCGATTCATCACGTTCTTTGATCATGTCATCTGTGATCGTATCTTGCGTATAAAGGATCTTATTGTTTCCTGTATTCCAAGCAGCTAGATGCGTATTTGGTTTGTATCCATCCAGCAATTTGATTTTGTCTTCTTTCCCTGAGATTTTCTCCCAAGCTTCGCCTTCGATCCCCCAGACCAATCCATTTAATAATTCCGGATCGCTATTCAGTTGTCCCAAGACTTCAACTGCTTTTTCTTTATTTTTAGATGTATTTGAAACAACGAAATTAGCCATTTGTGCTTGAGCAGTAGATTTCAATGGTGTCGTGAAAGCTTTAGAAACTAACTCTTGGCCGGCAGCATTCGTCAAAATCGTATCACCATAATCGTAAGGGCCTTGCGTTTCTTGACGAACAAACCAAGTATTGCCTTCTAATGGAAACTCTGTGTTACTTGTAGCTGCATCTGATGGGATGTAGCCAGCTTGGTACCATTTATGCATCGTTTTCAATGACTCTACAAACTCTTTATTGTCATATTGGTTGATGATTTTATCAGAATCGCCATTTAGGTCTACAGCAAACGGATATTCGTTTCCGATCGGAAAGTCGAAGTCACCTTGTACTTTGAATCCTTGACCGATCGCAAAAGCTGCAACATTCGGCTCTTTTTCATGGAAAGCTTTCAAGACATCCTCCGTATCCTGATAGGTTTTGATATCGTCGATCGACAGATCGTATTTATCTAAATACTGCTTATTGAACGTCAATACTTGCTGAGAATAGACATTTCCATTTACCGGAAACGCATACAATTTACCATCAACTAAATTCCCTTGGATATAAGCTTCATCCAGTTGATCATACGCATCTTTCGCAAATTTAGGGGCAAGTTCAGTTAAATCTGCAAATGCTCCTTTTTGTGCATTCGGCACATAGTTATCAGCAAAAGCAATATCATAATTTTCGCCTGATGATACAATTACGCTCATCTTCTTCTTGTAATCACCCCAGCCGATATACTGAATATTTAGCTTCACGCCTGTTTTTTCTTCTAAGCGCTTATTCGCCACTTCCATCAATTCATCGTAATTATCAGGCTTGTCACCGATCTGATACATCAAAAGCGTATTTTCATCTGACTTATTACTACTGCCAGCTGTTTTTTCTTTACTTCCGCCACCACATGCTGTCAAAGCTCCTAAAAGAACCACTGCTATTCCTGCACTTGCGACTTTTTTCCAGTTCTTCATTTCTATTCCTCCTAAATTTATGATCGACACTTATTAAAAACAGAGACGTTTCACTATCTGCGTGAAGCTCTTTTTCTCTCTACTGATTCAACTCAAAAACAGTCTATATTTACACCATTTATAAGTCTACTGAATCTCTTTTTCTTTCAGTAGACTTATTGGATTACTCTTTCACTCCACCAATCGTCAGTCCTTTTACAAAATACTTTTGGAAAAATGGATAACTAATCGCGATCGGCAGTGTAGAAATCACGACGATCGCCATTCGAGCAGATTCACCTGGGATCGCCGCCATCCCGCCAGATAATTGGCTGCTAGCGCCAGCATTTTGAGTCAGATACTGAATGTTATTTTGAATCTTCATCAATAAATACTGCAATGGAACTAAACTATCTTTTTGAATATACAATAGTGCGTTGAACCAATCATTCCAATACCCTAAAGCTGCAAACAAACTAATCGTCGCAATGCCAGGAACGGCTAATGGTAGCACGATCTGCACAAAAATCCGCAACTCAGATGCGCCATCGATCCGCGCTGATTCAATGATCGAATCTGACACAGACCGTTTGAAAAATGTCCGCATCACGATAATGTTAAACGGACTAACGGCCATTGGCAAGATCAATGCCCAAATCGTATCTTTCAACTGCAATAAATTCGTCATAACCAAGTAATTAGCTACCATCCCCGGAGAAAACAACATCGTAATCAAACAAAATACGGTAAAAAAACGACGGAAGGGAAAGTTCGATCTAGAGATCACATACGCATATAATGACGTTGCTGTACTATTGATCAGTGTTCCTAAAACAGTGACTAACAATGTTACCATCAATGCTTGAATAATTTTATCATTCATCTGACCGAATAAATACGTATAACCAAACACGCTGAAATCTTGCGGCCAAAAACTATACCCATTGGCTGCCAAGGCTGTTTCACTACTGAATGAGATCGCCACCACAAACAAAAACGGCAAGATACACGAGAGAGCAAAAACAGCGATCAATAGATTAAAGAATAGATTGACCGGTTTATTAAATGAACGAATTTCTACTTTTGACACGGGCTTTTTCTTCAATGTTTTCACTCCTTCTTAGAATAATGCCGATTCGTTGTCAAAACGACGAACGATTCCGTTGGTGATCATCAATAAAGCAAATCCAACTGTGGATTGATATAAACCAGCAGCTGCTGTCATCCCGATATCACCCGTGGCAGTCAATCCATTGAAGATATACGTATCTAAAACAGAAGTTACTTCATATAAAGCACCTGAATTTCTAGGAACATTATAGAACAGCCCAAAATCGGCTCTAAAAATATTCCCTACAGCTAAAATCGTCATGATCGTCATCAGCGGTAATAATTGGGGAATCGTTACATTTTTGATCTGCTGCCATTTGCTGGCTCCATCGACCATCGCAGCTTCATAATAGGTTGGATCGATGCCCATAACAGAAGCAAAATAAATAATACTGTTATAACCGATCCCTTTCCATGTACCAATAAAGACTAAAATAAACGGCCAGTATTTTGCTTCACTATACCAGTTGATCGGTGTTCCTCCCTGGCTTGAAATCCACTGATTGAAAATCCCTTTATCCGGGCTCAAAAAGGCATAAACAAAATACCCGATAATGACCCACGATAAGAAATACGGCAACAGTGACATGGTTTGATACACTTTCACCAAGCGCTTATTCCGAAGCTCGCTCATCACGATTGCAAAAAATACAGAAATGACAAGGTTCAAAGTAATAAAGGTCACGTTGTACAACACTGTATTTTTCGTAATCAAAAAGGCATCATTGGAAGAAAATAAAAACTTGAAGTTCTCCCAGCCAACCCATGGACTTTCTTTCAAACTTGCAATAAAACCATCTGGGGAAATATGAAAATCCTTAAAGGCTACGACATTGGTCAAAACTGGAATATAAAAAAAGAAGATCATCCAGACCATCGCCGGAACAGCCATTAGGATCAATGCCTTATACCGCCAAATATTTGAAAAGAAAAGCGCACGCTTTGACTTTCTTTTCATCTGCTCAACTCCTTTCTTCAACTTATTCACAACGAAATTATAGCGCTTTCAACTAAAAATAAGAATAAACAAAATATAGTTATTCCTATAAAAAATATAGATACCTCTTTTCCGCAAAAATCCTTTCCGATTGTGTTATACTCAAAAAAACTTGAAAAGAGGGATTCACTGATGGCTATCTATCAAAACACAAAAATTGCAGGAAGCAAAAGCTTGTATATTTCTGGTCAAACGCCAAGTAAAGACGGCTTCACTCCTGAAACGATCTCAGAACAAATGGACATAGTTTTAGAAAAGATCCATGCTGCATTGGGAGAAAATGGATTGACTGTAGAAGAATTAGTAAAAATCACGATTTACCTTACTCATGTTGATTATCTATCAGGAGCTAGAGAAAAACTTGCTGCTTTTGTCGGCAGTTCAAAGCCAACAGCGACGCTCGTCATTGTTGCCGGCCTGATCGACCCAGCTTTTAAAGTCGAAATCGATGGAATTGCAGCCTTCTAATTATTTCACAAAAAAGATTGGGGCGTAACTCTGCGAGTTACGCCCCAATCCCTTTAAAAATGAATAGATACTGGAAACGAAAGCAACTACTAGATCACATTAATTTTTAGTATCAAAGATGCTAAAAATCGATGCACTTAGTCCCCAAAGTTGAACATTTCATCTCAACCTTTGTTTCAGTTTTGTTTATTTTGCTTTCATCAATTCTAATGGTGAGTCAATTTTACTTTCAACTTCTTTCCCTTCAAAATGATCATACGCTGCCTGTAAGGCCAATTTACCCATTTCGACTGGTTGTTGTGCAACTGTTGCCCCCATCGTTCCAGCTTCGACTGCTTTGATTCCATCCTCATTTCCATCAAATCCTACAACTAAGACATCTTTTTTCCCTGCTGCCTTGAGCGCTTCGACTGCCCCAAGAGCCATTTCATCGTTTTGTGCAAAAACAGCTTTGATATTCGAATTAGATTGTAGAATGTTCTCCATCACACTCAAGCCTTTCGCACGGTCAAAGTCTGCTGACTGACTTTGTACGACATCCAGATCATTCTTTGCGATATTCTCAAATCCTTTTCCACGCTCACGTGTTGCAGAAGCACCGGGAGTTCCTTCAAGTTGAACTACTTTTGCGCCTTTACCCACTTTTTCGATGATGAAATCAGCGGCCATTTCCCCGCCTTTCACATTATCAGAAGCAACTAATGTCAAAATTTCTCCGCCATCAGAACTTCTGTCTAATGCGATCACTGGAATATTCGCCTCATTTGCTGCCTCAACAGCTGGCTGAATCGCAGAAGAATCTACTGGATTGACTAAAATCACATCTACCTTTTGCTGGATCAGGTCATCGATATCATTACTTTGTTTAGAGGCATCATTTTGTGCATCAGAGATGATCGTTTTCGTTTTGTTTTCATCTGCCAATGTGGTGATCCCATCTTTGACTGAAACAAAAAACGGATTATTCAATGTGGAAATACTTACACCGACTTTTAGATCCGCCGCTTTTTTCTCCTCTGTTTTCGTATCTCCTTTTGACTCATTGTCTCCTAAAGTTGCTGCTCCACACCCTGATAAAAGTAATCCTGCGGCCATCATCGAAATAAACAGTTTTTTCATGTTGTTTCTCTCCCTTATTTGATTATTTATTTTGTTTTCTATCCAGTAATACTGCAATAATAATGACTAATCCTTTGACGATTTGTTGATAGAAACTAGAAACACCTAATAAATTCAATCCATTATTGATCGTTCCGATGATCAGCGCCCCAATCAGTGTGCCAAACAAACGACCTTTCCCGCCAGACAAACTCGTTCCGCCTAACACAACTGCTGCGATCGCATCCATCTCATACGCCTGTCCTGCCGTTGGCTGAGCTGAATTTAAGCGGGACGTTAAAATGATCCCTGAAATAGAGGCCATCAAACCAGAGATCGTATAGATGATCATTTGGACACGATCCGTTTTGACTCCTGCGATTTCTGCCGCTTTCAAGTTCCCTCCGACAGCATACGTCTTTTTACCAAATGCGGTTTTGTGCAGAAGAACATATAATAATAGAAAGAAAATCAGCATAACGAAAATTGGAAATGGAACGCCGAATAGATAGCCTTTTCCCATAAACTGAAAAATGAAGCTATCGCCGATCCCTGTAATTGGGTTACCATCTGTATAAACAAGGGTTGCCCCACGATAAATCGTCATCGTTGCCAAGGTTGCAATAAAAGGTGCCATTTTTCCCTTTGTGATCAAAAGACCATTGATCAGTCCCAAAAATGCGCCTAAAACCATTCCAACCAGCATCGCCAATATAGGAGAAATGCCATTTGCGATCAGCCCGGCTGTCAGTGCCCCAGATAAAGCAAGTGTTGAGCCAACAGACAGATCAATACCGCCAGTCAAAATAACAAAGCTCATTCCAAAGGCAATCAACGCATTGATGGACACCTGACGCAGTAGATTCAGTAGATTATTCGGTGTAATAAAGCTTGGATTCAATACGGTCACAACGATCACTAAAGCAATCAAAGCTAACAACGGACCTAAAGAACCGAGAGCAAATTTTTTCTTTTTCGTATTTTCCATGATCAGTTTCCTCCTGTAGCTAAGTTCATAATTTTTTCTTGTGAGGCATCAGCTTTCACTACTTCGCCTGCAATCTGTCCTTCTCTGACTACAACGATTCGATCACTTACACTCATCACTTCCGGTAAATCACTTGAGATCATGATGATCGCAACACCGCGCTCTGCCAGCTCATTCATCAAAAGATAAATTTCCCTTTTGGCGCCCACATCTACACCTCTCGTTGGTTCATCCAAAATCAAGACTTGCGGACCAATACCGATCCACTTCGCTAGAACGACTTTCTGTTGATTTCCACCAGATAAACTGCTGGCTGGGACCTCCTTATTTTCAGCTTTGACTGTTAACCGTTTCAATAATAGCTCTACAAAATCGTCGATCGTTTTTTGCTCCAGTAACCCGCGTTTACTAAATTCATCCACCGATGGCAATAAAATATTGTCTTCTAAACTAAAATCAAGGATCAGCCCTTCATCTTTTCGGTTTTCAGTGAGGAAACCAATTCCCTTTTTTATCGCCTCTGAAGGCTTATGGATAGTGATTTTCTCCCCATTTAGCAGAATTTCTCCTGAGTCATACGTATCGATCCCGAAAATCCCCCGCATGATCTCTGTTCTGCCGGAGCCCATCAGCCCTGAAAAGCCAAGAATCTCTCCTTCTTTCACGGAGAAAGATATATCTTGAAACACTCCTTTTGAACTTAAATTTCTAACTTCAAATTTGACTTCGCCGATCGGATTATTTTTTTCGGGATAAAAATCACCGATATCACGACCAACCATATCATGGACGATTTGATTCACGTCGACTTCTGAAATTTGATATAAGCTGACAGATATTCCATCACGCATCACAGTGATCCGATCGCACAAAGCAAAAATTTCTTCCATTCGATGTGAAATGTAAACAATTGCAACACCTTTGTCTTTCAACCCACGAATGATCTTGAATAAGTTATCGATCTCTGTTTCTGAAAGTGCCGCGGTCGGTTCATCCATGATCAGAACTTTTCCATTTGTCATCAATGATTTGGCGATTTCCAGCATCTGCTGCTGACCAACAGACAGCGTATCGACCTGAGCATCCAGTGCTAAAGAAATATGCAATTCGTCAAATATTTTCAGCGCTTCTGCCGCCATTTTTTTCGTATCCAACAAACCAAATTTCGTCTTTAACTCTCTATTCAGATACATATTTTCCAAAACTGTCATGTTAGAAAACGTATTCATTTCTTGGTGAATAAATGTGATCCCAAATTCCTCTGCTTCTTTTGCGTTTTTAAAGTATCGTTCCGTACCATCGATATAAATTTTCCCCGCATCACGCTTATGCAATCCCGTCAGAATATTCATCAACGTGGATTTTCCTGCACCATTTTCGCCCATCAAGGCGTGGATTTCACCTGATCTCAGTTCAAAATCCACCCCTTCCAGCACCTTATTTGTTCCAAAACTTTTGCTGATCGCTACCATTTTCACTTCCATGAGACTGCTCCTCTCACTTTCTAAAAGATTACAGCGGACTGTAAAATCACATTTGCATACGGTGTATCTTCTCCCGTACGGATGATCACCTTCACATCATTGCTCAATTGTTTAAACTCTTCATGAGAAACATACGCAATAGAAGGAAGAGCGCCTTTTATTTTTTCATGAAGTTCAGTATTATTTTCCTTAATTTCACTCGCTACTATTGCCTTTTCTACCGCAACTTCTGCTAAAATCAGCTCTAAAACGGAGTAAAAAGAGGGGGTACCTTGTTTCAAGGAAATATCGATTTCTTTGATATGATCCGGTACAGGCAAGCCGCAATCACCAATGATGATTCGGTCTGTATGTCTTAGATCGTCAACGACTTTTGCGATCTCTGAATTTAAAATCCCACGTTTTTTCATACAGTTGCCGCCACCTTCTCATATGCTGGAATCCCGCTCTGCGCGCCTTTTGTTTGAATCGCGATCGCTGATGCGGCATTTCCAAGTGCTAAACTTTTTTCGATCGATAAGCCTTCTAAAATTCCTTTAACGAAATAGCCATTAAATGTATCTCCAGCTCCGGTCGTGTCCACAACAGTGTCTACCTTTTTAGCTGGAACAGTGATTTGTTTTTCTCCATCAAAGAAGACAGCACCTTGATCCCCAAGGGTGATGACCAGCTTGTTCGGATAATTGCGGAGCATTTCTTCTTGACTTTGATTTGGAAATAATAACAATGCCTCATGTTCATTCGGAGTTAAATATGTGACTTTATCCAAGTATCTTTCAGAAATTTCTTTTGCCGGCGCTGGATTGTACAACACAGCGATCTGACGCTCAGAGCAAAACTCGATCAAATATTCGATCGTTTCCATCGGCATTTCATTTTGCAAGACGACCATATCCATTTGTTCTAGTTTTTCACGATAAGATTGAACGACCTCGACTGAAATCAAATCATTTGCACTTGGTACGATAATGATTCGATTATCACCATCCTTGATTTGAATATGCGCTGAGCCGCTCTCAACATTATCATGGGTTTGGATCATCTCTGTGTTGATACCGTTGTTTTTCAAATTATCGATCAGCGACCGTCCAAAAGAATCGTTACCAACAGCTCCTAGCATAAATACATCTAGTTCTGATCGACTTAATGCGATCGCCTGATTCGCTCCTTTACCGCCAAAAAATGTCTGAAATGCCTCACCAACAACTGTTTCGCCTTGGTTCGGGATTATATTGGTTGTTACGACAAAATCCATTGATATACTACCTATTACTGCTACTTTCTTCATTTTCTCATCTCCATCCAGAATGTGTAACCGGTTACCTATAACCATACATTAACATCTTTCGACGAAAATGTAAACCCTTTCATCGTAAACTTTCTCCTTTTTGTAGTGAGACTGGTAAAATTGTTTCACTCTTTCGCTGCTCTTCACTTGTTAAAAGATCGACCATCAACATCGCTGCCGTCTCCCCAATATCATAAACCGGCTGCTTGATCGTCGTTAATTTTGGGTAGGTCATATCAGCAAAAGGAATCCCGTCATACCCCATGATTTGTAGATCTTCTGGGATGTTCAATCCTCTTTGCTGTGCTTTTTGCATGATCTTCAGTGCAAGATAATCATTTGAAGCGATCACCGTATCAACGCCTTGATACTTTTCAAAAAACGTCTCTGAAATTTTATCGACCTCATCCACATTGAACGAACTCGTTTCAAACACTTCATAGAAAAGCTTTTCTGCTTCCAAGGTATCCGTCAAGCCCTTTAATCGTTTTCTAGCACTTTCAAAAGATAAACTACCAGTAATGATCAATAGCTTTTTGAATGCTGTCTTTAAAATCTCTGTCCCAATAATTTGTCCGCCCAAGTAGTCATCCGGCAGTACTTTTGTAAAGTTCCCTTCATAGACACGGTCGATCCCAACTACAGAGATCCCTTCGATCGGATCAATCGGCAATGCCGTAATGATCCCACTTACGTTATTTTGAATGAATGTCGTAATATACTGCTGCAGCTGTTCTTCTGAATCTGAGGTATTTGCCAAGAGCATCATATAGCCATTTTTGATCAAAGTCTCCTCGATTCCTTTAGCTAAAAGCGGAAAATAAGGATTGGCAATATCCGGTAAAAGTACACCGATGATTTTTGATTTTTTCTGAAATAAGGAGCGAGCTACTTCATTTGGGACATAATTCAATTCTTCGATCGCTTCAGCGATTTTTTCTCCTGTTTCACTTCTTACATAACCATTTTTATTGATATATCTGGAAACGCTCGCGACAGATACGCCAGCTCTTTTTGCTACATCTTTGATCGTCACCATTGAAACGCACTCCTGTCTTTTGATCTTATAGGTTTATTTTAGAGGAATGGGGCATAAAAAGATAGTCGCAGCAGACGTCTTTTTTGATTGCAAAAAAAAGACAGACCATTGATCGCCTGCCTTTACATGTCGATTAGATTATTCTTTGACACTTTTCAAAATATAATACCCTTTATCCTTTGTCACGATTTCTACGTTCCCGAATACATCCAGCATTTTCTTTTCAGCACTGGGTGCACCTTGTTTTTTCTGGACCACGACAGTCAGCGTACCGCCTGTGACAAGGAGCGGATGCGCTTCGCTCAAAATCTCATGAACGACTTTTTTTCCTGCTCGGATCGGTGGATTGCTAATGATCGCAGCGTACTGTTTTTCGTGCAGATCCGCATAAATGTTCGATGGGTGAATATCTACATTTTCCACCTGATTTTTCTTAGCATTTTCTTGTGCCAATGCAACGGCTCGTTGATTGACATCGATCATTTCGACCATTCTTCCGCTCAACGAAGCAAGGGTCAACCCGATCGGTCCATAGCCGCAGCCAACATCCAGCAAACGACCTTCTGGCAATTCTTCCCAATCAAACGCATCGATCAATACCCGAGAACCAAAGTCAACGGTATTGCGGGAAAAAACGCCGCTGTCTGTCAAAAACTGAAATTTCTTTCCTCTTAATTCAAAAGACCACTGCTCTAGATCATGAGCAAGATCCGGGTTTTCTGTATAATAATGATTCGCCATTTTCTTCTTCCTAACTATTTTCTTTTGTCATCAGTCTACCTTTTATTTCCCGAACAATCAAGGCAGCTAAAAAGTCGTAGCCTGTTCTAGAAAAATGCAGCCCATCTGCTTGTAAAAACTCATCTGTACCAGGGTAAACGACCATTGCTTGATACATGTCGATCACAGGAAGCTGATATTTTTCTCCAATGACTTTTACTCGTTCCACATATGTCCGAATCCGGTCATCATCTCTCGTTGGTTTGCGGCCGCAATCCACATAAGGCGGTGTTAATAAAATTACTTTTTCTGCACCAATTTTTTGGACCATCGTTTCAATATTTTCCGCATACTTTTCTAACGGTACCAAATTATCACTATTCGTATCATTAGCGCCAAAGAAAATAGTGACTATATCAGGCTGCTCAGCCAGTACGTCTTTTTCTAAACGTTTCATCGCATCCTCAGTTGTATTTCCTGGAAATCCTGCGTTGACGATCTGGATATCTTCTAACTGCTGTGCCGCTAGATCCTCCGTGATCAAATTTTGTAAAATCGGCGTGATCGCCTCTTCTCCGTAGCCTGCTGTGATACTATCACCAAATAGAACTAATTTTTTCATTTCTCAGTCTCCTTCCAAGACTTTTTTCTCTATTTATCATACCACTGAACAGTTACTTTTGGCGAAGTAAAGATTTCTCTCATTAATGGTGTTAGGTCTAGATAAATTGTGTTAAAATAAGACGGAAAGAGCCCTTTTCTGCTAGAAAAGCGAATAAATCGGTTCTTGCGTTAAAATGTTGGCTTTGGTGGAGGAATTATGGACGATAAAATGAATTACTACCCCATTTCCAGAGAGGAATGGCAAGGCTTCTATCATAATGGTAAAGCACCATTGACAGAAGAAGAACTAGAAAACATCAAAGGCTTCAATGACCAGATCTCACTGCAGGACGTGCAGGATATTTATGTCCCATTGACGCATTTGATTCATTTATATATGAAGGAATTCGAGTCTTTGACTGTCAGCAAAGGGTTGTTTTTGCATGAGTATGTCCCTGTTCCGCCATTTATCATCGGCATTGCAGGAAGCGTAGCTGTCGGGAAAAGTACCACGGCACGTCTCTTACAGACGATTTTAGCTAGAACCTTCAAACGCCGCAATGTCCAGCTGATCACAACGGATGGCTTTTTGTATCCGAATAAAGTCCTTGAGGAAAAAGGCATCATGGACCGTAAAGGTTTTCCTGAAAGCTACGATATGGAAAAGCTGATCGATTTTTTGAACCAAGTCAAAAACGGACAGGATGAAATCAAAGCACCGCTCTACTCTCATAGTGTCTATGATATTATAGAAGGCGAGTATGAAGTGATCCAGCAGCCGGATATTTTGATCGTTGAAGGAATCAACACGCTTCAACTGCCAGCCAATCAACAAATCTATGTCAGCGACTTCTTTGACTTTTCAGTCTTTATCGATGCTGATCCGAAACTGATCGAAAAGTGGTACTTAGAACGCTTCGGCGCTTTACTAGATACAGCCTTTCTTGAACCGGATAATTACTATTATCAATATGCGATCGGTGACCGTGACGAAGCCTTTGCGATGGCGAAGGAAGTCTGGAAAAATGTCAATTTGAAAAACTTGGAGGAATATATCTTGCCAACACGAGGCAGAGCGGATATTATACTTCATAAGACTGAAAATCATATCATTGATAAGATCTTTATGCGGAAGTACTAAGAAAAGTGGAATGAAGCGTTTAATCCTCATGAAAATTAGGAATCTGAAAGTGGAATGCTTTTTGTTCCAGTTGAAGATTATCTATTTTCCTTGCGGATTGCTTCATGGAGCTAGATCACAAAGCAATACTTAACTTGATTCTAAAGGGGTCAGAATTTTCCTAGTGGAAAATTCTCCATAAATGGTGTAAAAAGAGCAGGTTTCTTGCTTTGAAACACAAAGAGCCTAGCGATTTGATGTTGAAAAGTACAAGACGCAGCATTTGCGTGTTGTTCCTTTTTTGCTCGAACCTAAACGCTTTTTTTACAACCTCTTTTTAGATAAATCTAAATGGATAGGGGTAATAAATGTGACCAATGTTGCCGATTTGACAACTGTCGAAAAAATTATTGTTTTAGACTTTGGTAGTCAGTATAACCAATTGATTACTCGACGTATTCGTGAGTTTGGCGTGTTCTCAGAACTTTTGAGCCACCGAATCACAGCGGATGAAATTCGCGAAATGGCTCCTAAAGGAATTATTTTCTCTGGCGGACCTAATAGTGTGTATGACGAAAATGCCTTCCAGATTGATCCTGAAATTTATGAGCTGGGGATTCCAATTTTAGGGATTTGCTACGGTATGCAATTGATGATGCATAATCTAGGTGGAAAAGTTGAACCTGCCGGCAACCGTGAATACGGTAAGTCAGAGCTATCACTTTTGATTCCTGATTCACCGATCTTCAAAGAAACACCTGAAAAACAAATCGCTTGGATGAGTCATGGCGACTTAGTTGCCGCTATTCCTGATAGCTTTGAAACAGTTGCAACTAGTTCAGATTGTCCGTTTGCAGCAGTGCAAGATACAGCTCGTAATCTTTACGGTGTGCAGTTCCACCCAGAAGTTCGTCATTCTGAATATGGGAACGATTTATTGCGTCACTTTACCTTTGATATTTGTCATTGTGAAGGCGACTGGACAATGGGCAACTTTATCGAAATGGAAATCAACAAAATCCGCGAACAAGTCGGCGATAAAAAAGTCCTTCTTGGCCTTTCAGGTGGCGTGGATTCAAGCGTTGTTGGTGTACTTTTACAAAAAGCCATCGGCGATCAATTGACATGTATCTTTGTGGATCATGGTTTATTACGTAAAGGCGAAGCAGAACAAGTAATGGATAGTTTAGCTGGTAAATTTGGCTTGAACATTATTAAAGTAGATGCGAAAAAACGTTTCTTAGATAAATTAACTGGCGTATCTGACCCAGAAGAAAAACGTAAAATCATTGGAAATGAATTTGTTTATGTCTTCGATGATGAAGCAACAAAACTTGACGGTATTGACTTCT
Source organism: Enterococcus sp. 9D6_DIV0238 (assembly GCF_002174455.2). Classification (NCBI taxonomy): domain Bacteria; kingdom Bacillati; phylum Bacillota; class Bacilli; order Lactobacillales; family Enterococcaceae; genus Enterococcus; species Candidatus Enterococcus dunnyi. Next base: position 2,400,194 of record NZ_CP147246.1, on the reverse strand, counting down.
TAGCACAAGGTACCCTTTATACAGATATCGTAGAAAGCGGCACTGAAACAGCGCAAACGATCAAATCTCACCATAACGTGGGCGGATTGCCGGAAGATATGCAATTTGAATTGATCGAACCGTTGAATACGTTATTTAAAGATGAAGTTCGTGCATTAGGAATCGAATTAGGCATGCCGGAAGCACTTGTTTGGCGCCAACCATTCCCTGGTCCTGGTTTAGGGATTCGTGTGCTTGGTGAAATTACCGAAGAAAAATTAGAAATCGTGCGTGATTCTGATGCAATTTTACGTGAAGAGATCGCCAATGCTGGTTTAGATCGTGATATTTGGCAGTACTTTACTGTGTTACCTGGCATCCGTAGTGTGGGTGTGATGGGTGATGGCCGTACGTATGATTATACTGTGGGCATTCGTGCAGTGACTTCGATTGATGGGATGACAGCTGATTTTGCGAGAATTCCTTGGGATGTCTTGCAGAAGATTTCTGTGCGAATCGTGAATGAAGTGGCTCATGTGAATCGCATTGTTTATGATATTACGAGTAAGCCACCGGCTACTGTTGAGTGGGAATAAATAAAAAAAGCAGAATTCTGATTAATACAGAATTCTGTTTTTTTATTCATAACAATATAGATTAAACAAATAATTTATTTTTCATCCTACCAAAATGCTGTCATGCAAGTATTACTCATATTCCCTCCATGGGCTGTAAAGTTAATATATCTTGCCCCCATAGTCCAACCATCTGCAATTATTAGGAAGTTTGAATTAACTGTGGTCTTCTTACCAATATGATACCCTTGTACGACAACTGAATGACCTGACCCTTTTACAACACTATACCCAAAAATAAAATTTCTATTATTTCGCAAATAAGATTTCATTTGAGAAAAGACAGGTTTCTGAATTTGAGCAGAATTTACAGTTTTACCTTTTGATCTAGCTAAACTATTCATTGCCGGAATAAGTTTATTATCATATGTCGATCCATAGGAAATCGTTTTACCGTATTTAGTTGCAGTCTTATAAGTTGTTGTCCCTGAATCTTTCCAAAGTTTGTTGTAAGTTGCATTAATCGTTTTAGGATCGTATGTTGCTCCTCTTGAGATACCCAGCTTCTCTGCGATAATACTCATCGCTGTGACTGAACATGCAAACTTACCTGAGTGGGCTTCAGCATCACCTTGTAACATAGGGATAAATGCTCCAACTCCAAATGATTCAACATAAGAATATCCCGAATTAGAAGGATAACTTGTCATAGCATCTTCTGAATGTCCATAAGAAGCTTGATTACTATAGCTAGCATCTTGATTTTCCAACTCTTCAATAAAACTCTCTGGATCTTCTATACCCGTAGCTGTACTAGCAACAACATTTTCAATATTTACACTGTACACGGTAGCTTCATTTGAAATGATAACTTTCTCTTCAACTGAAACATTATTCGTATTGACATCCGTTTCCTCATCTATTACTTCAACCAGATTATTAAATAAACTAGTAGCATTTTCGTTTAAATTAAATTCCGATATATAATCTTCTTTCAATCGATTATCTACTATTACATATCCATGGTCTTTATTATCTATCTGCATCCGACAATCATACCCAATAAAATTTTTGTCGCCATCATAAATAGGAATCATCTCTGAAATCTTAAAATTTTTCCCTACATCCGTACTATTAGAAAATTCGAGTGCAATTTTTGCATAGGCTTCTTTATTTTCAAAATTAAGTAATGTAGAATTTTTAACATCTTGCTCTGAAATTACTTCATCAGAATATTTCTCAGTTGTATCTTCATTTAAAAACTCTTGAAATTCACTTGCTTCGGCGTATCCAGTTCCCATGAGCGAACAAATACCCATTAACCCAGCTACCAACAACGTTAATCCCTTATTTTTCATTTTCATCTTTAACACTCCCTCTGATTATATTTGAAATTCTGCCAATTTCTATTTGCTTTTTATTGCTGATTCTATCCATCGGATAAAAAATCGTAACATGTTCTCCTATTCTAAGACTATCAATATAAAAACGAATCTCCGAATCATTTAGCACTGCATTTGATTCATCAAAAACGTCATCAGAAAATTTAACTATAACAGATGTACCTTTCTTTAAATTTTCTACGTCTTCCAACAGCTTAATGGAGAACTCATTATTTCCTTTTTCTTGAACTACTCCTTGAATTTGTAATGGAGGTAATTCATTTCGCGCAACTTCTTTTTGTCGATTTGCATTCCAAATAAAATAAACAACAGTAATTATGATAACAGTAATTAATACTATGCAAATTTTTTTTATATTCAACTAACCTCCCTCCTTGAAGTTCGTTCTAAATGTAATCTTAAACTAATAACTAATTTTTCATTTTGTTAATCATAACTTACATAATATAAATTCAGAATATTCTAAAAACAAGAAAGTGTCAAGTCTTTTTTATGTATACTTTATTAAATTACGGAAGATAATTTAGAAATCGTCCGTAGCTCTGATGCAATTTTACGTGAAGAGATTGCCAATACTGGTTTAGATCGTGATATTTGGTAGTACTTTACTGTGTTACCTGGCATCCGTAGTGTGGGTGTGATGGGTGATGGCCGTACGTATGATTATACTGTGGGCATTCGTGCAGTGACTTCGATCGATGGGATGACGGCTGATTTTGCGAGAATTCCTTGGGATGTCTTGCAGAAGATTTCTGTGCGAATCGTGAATGAAGTGGCTCATGTGAATCGCATTGTTTATGATATTACGAGTAAGCCACCGGCTACTGTTGAGTGGGAATAGAATATAGACACGCTACAAACCTTCGTAACATTAGGTTTGTAGCGTGTCTTTTATTTATTGATAGCAGTTCTGATTGTCTTAGCAATTATCAAATTTACTAGTAGTCTGTTTAAATGTTTGTTTTGCTTGAGTTACCCATTTTCCTTTTGCAGTGGTAGAAAGTCCATCAACATAGCTTGTGCAATTACTTTTTATGCCATCTATCTTTTCTTGTTTCATCATTTTCAACATTTGCTTACGATTTTCTGAAGTTGCATGACTTTGACTAGCAACAAAGGTTTGAATCAAACTTTTTTCTAAGTTTTTACGTGCCTCTAATAAATCGTCTTTAAGCGCATCTAACATTTCATGCATCACTTTCCTTTTTCAATTGATATAATGTTTCTTCATAAGACAAAACTTGTTTTTTATATGCAGATTGTTGTTCTTCCTGCTCATCTTCTAGCTTTTTCAATACATTTTTCACAGTCCATTCTCCCTCTTCTTGGGTAGAACGAATTAAATGATAAACCTGTTGCAATCCTTGTGTATCATTGTATTCTCTACTTTGAAATATGTACCTCATTTGTTCAGAAAGTTCTTCCAGTTCTCGATTAAACATCCATTTTTCCTGCCCTACTACTTCCATCGTTTCATTTAATTGTTTATTTTTTCTGCGATAATCATCCTCTAAATTTTCCATTTTTAACAATACTTGTTTCTGTTTATCCATACATACTCCCTATTTGTTTTGCCAATTGTTGATCCGTTTCTACTTGACTTTTTATTGCTTCATTGATTTGCTGTAATAACTGGTCGTATTCTTGTTCTATCTTTGTTGCTTCTGCTAATGATTCTTCACATTCTTGTACAGTCTCTACTACGATTTTTGCCTCTGTTGCTCCACCGTTAGATAATGCTGTAAGTATTTCCGCCTCAGACAGCTTTGATCCCACCCCTCTTGCATCAGAAAGCGTATTCTTCCAAAGTTCTTTTGCGTTCTCAATTGCTGTATCAAACATTGCTTTTAAATCTCTGATTTCTCCTTGTATCGTTTGTTTCATTCCTTGAGTGATTGCTAAGCCTTCTGCTGCATCTAAGAAAATTTCTTCTGATGAAGATAGACCACCGCCACTCTTCATAAAATTCTTACGTAAATTATTGATAGCTGACAATTGCTGATTTGTTGCATATTTAGCTAATTGCAGACTGCCTTCTTTGTCTGTGAGAATGTTACCATCCTTGTCAAACTGGTATCCTCCCCACATATGTTGATCTACAAACCCAACTTTTTTAGAATCTACTCTTATTAAATGCCCAACTGTTGGTTTGCCTAAACCATAGCCAATTGGTACGATATCTTTTGAATCAACATAGTTAAATAATTTATCTAAACTATTTAATGCATTGATTGTATCTTGCTGTTTTGGCGTCAAATTAGAATAAACATTCGGCCCTTGGTAAAAGAACCCACCATTAATACGGCTGATATCATTTTTGTTTACATTGGCAATAGCATACTGTGCATCCATAGAACCCAAAGAATGACCATAAACATAGACTTGAGCATTAGGATATAAGTTCATGGCTTCTTGCAACGTTTTCGCAGAGGATTGCAATTGAGGTGTCACTACTGGTGCGCCACCATTTAAAATTTGAACAGCGGTAGGAACATCATTGTGTATCCAGTCCTTCACTACATCACTATGCTCCTTATGGAATGGGTTCAATACATTACCAACCGAAGGGGCTGTAGAGCCTCTATAAAGAACCGTAATTTCTTGAACCTGATTTCTTTCTGCAAGAGAAGCAGTTGGAGGAACATATTTATCTGTAATTACAAATGATTGTTCCCCAGTTGACTTATTATTTACTTGAGATACAACCCCAATGACTTTGTTGTTTTCAAGAGTCACATCATAATTAGGTTTCCAATCATCATATTGTTTCTTAGCAATCTCAAGCCTTTCTTCATCACTATATGTGTCAAACATTTATTTTTCTCCCTTTAGAAGCAATTTCAAATTATTAGAATATCCAGAAACCACATTTTTCTTAAATTCATTTTCATTTTTCTTATCCAGATTGAAAAGAATCTCAAGGCTTTTGTCACGGTTAACATAAATACTCCCATTTATCCCTCCCATGGGATTACGTCTAACACTTTCCTTATCAATTTCATATGTTTTAATTATACCTTCATCAGTTAAAGCATTCTGGTCTAAATCCTTTAATCCATCCTCAAATACTTTTTTTGCCTCATCACTATAAACGATTTCAATCATCTCTTCATCTAATTTTTTTGAATTCATATACATTTTTCCTCCTATAAATAAAATAATCAGAATAATAATTCCTGTTACTACAATCAAATTTCTTTTCAAATTTTCACCACCTAAAATTAAACTATTTCTTATTTAAGAATATCAATAAATAAGGCACAAAGCAATATTATTCATACGCATAAATAATTAAAAAATCCTTACTAAGAATTTCTTTCTAAGTAAGGTATTTTAATTTAGTAGTTTTCCATCATTTTTTGATTAGATTAAAATTAATTACACGCATCAATACTTTATCTCTTAAAAATCATATGTATAATCCTATATATCATCTAGCTCTAAATCTTTGTTTGCCACTTTCTTAGTTGTATCTATAACCAATAATTATGTATGTACGTTGATAGCAAAATGATAGTATCCCAAAGAAATTCATAAAATTCTACTTTATTGGGACATACTCAAAACACTTTAAAATCAGTACTTATACTTCAAAACATACTGTTCTTTTTTTGAGTGGGAGTAAAGAGCCAACATAATGAGGATGGGGAATACGATAAATCAATGTTTTTCAACTTATGAAATGTTTGATTTTCATTGAAAATGATATGTTTCCCTGCCAACAACCCGTGTCAGGATAACACTTGACAAGGGTTGTTTTTTGATAGTTCTGCTTTTTATTGCATAATCAAATTATTTTCTTAATCTTTTAGTGCCAAATGTATAGAAAAGACTAAATAAATATACACTCCAACACCTAATTAGTATTCTAGCGAAATTATAATTTAAATACATTTTTAATGATTTAGAACAAAATATATCCAAAAACAAAATCTAATCATATTTAACAAAAAGTTAGTTATATATCATCGTTGAATAATATGATACAATAATCAATATCAATGATAACGATATCAAGAACGAGGTGATTATATGGAACGTGATTTTACCTATCTTATTGATAAATATGATGAAGCTGGTGCTAGAGATATTTTCGAAAAAATATGTGTTAGTCTATTTCAAGCAATGTACGGACCAAAAGGAAAATCAGTTAAGCCTTCTCAGGGTGACGGCGGTTTAGATGTATTGATAGGGGACCTTCCTTCTCCTGAGCAGGTATATCAGTGTAAATTTTTTTAAAAAAAGATTGAGGACTCTCAAAAACAACAAATTAGAGAATCCTTTAAAACAGTAACTACAAAATATAACATATCTGAATGGTATCTTTGTCTTACAAAAATTTTGACTGAAAACGAACTAGTTTGGTGGTCTAAATGGAAAAACGAAAAAGAATCTGAAAGTGATATAAAAATTGAATTATGTGGAGGAAAAAATTATTCATATGGGATAAATACAAATATATGGTCAAAGAATCCAACTTATTGTTCTAAAATAGTTTGGCAAGCTTATTGGTATTCTTCTGCTGCCGCTCAAGTAGGAGGTATGAAACAACCGTTAATTGTAAGTCCTTATGATTTACCAGCATACTTTAATTCAAGACCTGCTCATGTTGGAACCTGGTCTGCATAGTTCATAATCGATATAGTTAAAAATAAGAATGGAAAAGGATAGTTACACTATGAATATATTGAGAGCTTTTTTTATTATAGTTTGGGGAGTTCTTGCTTTTTTAATTTCTTTTAGCGTATTACGCATAATAACTAAGGCTAGTTATCATGATTTTTCTGGTAACGGTACAATTATTTATGTTACCATTGGTATAATTTATGTGATTACAACGATCATTTTATCTATACTCTATTCAAAAAAATATTTATACTTTTTAGCTTTGTTATCCATACTTTGCATTGTTTCTCCTTTTCTATTAATTTATTTACTTAACAATTTTAAAATGTAATATAACATCAAGTATCTGAAATCAACTATAATTTCAGATACTTTTTTTTTCATTTCATTTATCAAAAAAATGGTACATCTTCAAATTTTTTTACCAATGCTTACATAATCGCATCATTTTCAGCTAGTCCAACTTCTGAGATAAATGAGCTTGTCATTGCAGCAAATTCAAACGATGTAGGGAAAGCAGAGATCGTCTCCATAGAAAAAAAAGAAAATCATTACATTGTGAATTGAGTCAATGAAGATAATCTAAGTTAAGGCATCGACAAAGTAGATTTTGATGGGAATATAACGATCATTGAAGCGGAAGTTCAATAGCTCTTCCTCCACGTGATCGGAAATATATCCACTAAAAATAAAAAAACAGATCCCTTTAGTTAATAGGGTCTGTTTTAAAATTAAAGGTGATCCATAGTGAACAATTACCCGATCAGATTTACACTTCTATTCAATACTGATCAATAAACGATCCTATCGAAATAAAAGCTATCTACGTTCTAATTCAGTTTCAACCTCTTTCGTTTTACTTTCTATAAGCGTATCTAGATATTCAACAAAAACCGACTTATTATCAGAAGTAATCTTTCCATCCATAAAGTTTTTTAGACTCGTCACTTCATTCCATGAATTAGAATTATTCAATGTTCTTAAACAATTTTTTAGATATCTTGTTGGCATGTCACTAATAGAAATATTTTTCCCCTCAGAGTTGATCCAAAAACCATCCTCTGCAGCAACAAATGGTACACTGCTATTTTCAATAATATTATTTCTAAACACTTCTTCGTAAATCATACTTTTCTTCCTTCCTATTATATAATTATCTAGTTCACTATTACTTCATTTTTGAGTATATTGTACTTGTCTCATATTTCTTATTTTTATATTCATAATGAATCGTTACCTTTATTTCTTTTTCCTTAATCTGTGAGAGTCGATTCGTTAAGTCCAATTCATTCTCTTCACCACTCAAAATATTTGTTGTAAAGGCCGTAAGACCATGAGTCTCATCAGCTAATACCCATTTTTTGTTTTTCTTTATTGAAAATTCAGTTTCTGAGTCAAAAACCGTGATATTACCATCAGTATTATTTTTGATCAATAGTTTCATCTCCTTGAATCCCAACGCAATGAATGCCTTTTCATTTTTGATATTTTTATCTACACTGCTAGCTTTTGAACAACCTGCCATCAATACTAATAGTACCCCTATCAAACAAAATTTTTTCATCGGTATTCCTTTCTTTTAATAAAAATTATATCACAATAAAAATATTTTATACACCACTTAAAAAATATTTATAACTTTAAGACGAAAAATTCAGTATAACAACATCTCAGAAAGCTGACCGATAGTAGTTGTAATGAATACTAATTAACAACGTGTAGAAATATTCCTTGTCATATAATGATAAGCAAAACGAACAAAAAGACTTGTTTTATCATAAATATCATTATCCACCTAATTTTTTGATAAAAACAATTTACTTATTGTGATAAACTAATAGAGAAATAACCATAAACAAAAAGTAAAGGAGAGAACACACATGGCGGGAGATCGTATTAAATTATCACCACAAGAACTACGTACATCTGCTACAAAATATACAGACGGTTCTAACCAAGTAAATGACATTTTACAAAAATTACAAACGGAGCAAGACACGATTCAAGGAAACTGGGAAGGGTCAGGATTTGATAGCTTTAATGATCAATTCACAGCCTTAAAACCAAAAGTGAGTGAGTTTGCGGAACTGTTAGAACAGATCAACAAGCAATTAAATGAAGTAGCCCAGATCATGGAAGAAACAGATCAAAACATTTCTTCTGCGATCGGTCGTGGACTATAAACAATTTTGAGAGATCAGGAGCGTTTGTCTTCTGGTCTTTTTCTAATAAACCGTTGTCAGTGCCTGTATAGTAGTGGATAAATCTGGCAAATCCTAATCAAAAAATATCCTTAAGTTCGGTGGTGAAGAATTGAAAAAGAAACTGGGATTTATTTTGGGAATCATTTTACTTGTCGCTTTTTTTGTAGCAGGAAAAAAATATATGGATAGGAAAGCGGTAGAGAAAAGTTATCAAGACGGTATCGAACTGGTACAAAATCATGTAACCAATTATTTAGTTACAAACTATGAAGGAATTGAAAAAATCGAGTGGCAAGGGGTTGGTGTTGAATGGCGTAGTTCAGATGTTTTTGGATCGTCTATACTTGGAAACTACGTGGATAGCGATGTTAAAGTATTTGTTTCAGCAGATAAATTTTTTACTGTAGATTTTACTCTAGCTGAGAAAACTGAATATAATAATGAGTTGAAGAAGTACGTTTTAGAAGACTCCATGAATCCTACTAATATAGATTCTACTATCAAAACAGGTCTAGAAAATGCTGTTGGAAAATTTAAAAGAGGAGATCAACTTGATAAAACAGACTCTGAAAAAATGAAAAAAGGTAGTAAAGGTAGTCCAAATGCCCAAGTTATTTATAACCTAGACATTCATGAGCTAACTTATTAAAGATAGTCGTTTATGTAAGAATAAACGCACATAAATAGGATAGAAGAAAATAAGTTACATAGGCAGCCAATAAGAAAACGTACGAAAAAAATTGCTATATGTTGTCCATATTGTTATTCTTACATAAGAATAGAGCATTAATTTAGGTGGTGAAGTAGTGAAAAAGAAATGGATTTTAGCAACAATACTAGGTCTGATCGTACTCATTGTTTTATGTATAGGAGGAAAAAAATATATGGATAAGAAAGCGGTAGAGAAAAGTTATCAAGACGGGGTTGAACTGATACAAAACTACTTAACGGATTATTTAATCAAAAACTATGAAGGAATTGAAAAAATCGAATGGCAAGGTGTTGGCGTTGAATGGCGTAATTCAGATATTTTTGGATCGTCCATACTTGGAAATTATGTGAATAGCAATGTTCATGTATACATTTCAAAAGATAATTATTTTACAATGAGACTTCGGTTAAATGATAGGGCAGAATATGATGATAATCAGAAAAAATATGTTTTATCAGAGTCTATGAATCCAAGTAATATGGATACCATGGTTAAAACTGGGATTCATAATGCTATCTATTCATATAGTGATGATCCAGATAATAAAAAGATAAATGTGAACCAAAAGGAAAAGCAAGAGCTTGATAATATCAAAAAATCTTCAATTGGTAGCCCTAATGCTCAGGTTATTTATAATCTAGAAATCCATGAATTAAATTATTAGGAGGAGGTTTTCTATGAGTAGAGAAATTACAACAGAGATTTTAGCTAAAGCAATTGACACAACAAAAGATGTTGTTCAGACAAAGGATGATAAAGTAACATTAGTCATTCAAAATCAAGACATTGAATACCAAATCCTAAACAAAGCCGCCAGCGACAAAGACAACCAGCTAAACGCAATGGCTATCGCACCAATCGTCAATGGGCAACCTGATTATAATAATGTAGCCGTTGTTTATGCTGGTACCAATATGCATAATGAAACAGGAGCAAATGGCTTTGGTACGGCAGGAGGTGCATTTACAGGCGGGCTTTCTGGAGAATACAACGATGCACAAGCGTTCTTAAAAGAAACCTACGACAAAGTAGCCAAACACAACGGAACGATTACCGATGTTGCAGGCTTTAGCCAATCTGGTGGCTACATGATGAAAATGGCTGGCGAGCATGGGAAAGAAATGGGCTTTCAGACAACAAGTTTTGATGATTGGGGACGTGATCAGTTCGGAACGCTCACAGATGATCAACTGAAATGGCTGAAAAATAATCCTGACCTGTTGACGCGTTACCAAAATGATTCTTGGGCTGATTGGTCAGGCCGTGATCACAAGTATGGAAATGTTTCATCTATTTCAGGAATTGGTGAACATAACACCCTAGCTAAATACTTTGATGGAGATACATTGAATCTAGATCGTTTAGCGAAAGATGGTATTTTTGCACCTGGTATGACCAAAGCACAAGTAGAACTAGCCGCTAAAAACTGGGCAAAGAAAAATGGTGATGGAAAATTTTGGACAGGTGATGATGCCGAAGCGAAAGCCCGTGTAAAAGAGTACTTAAAGTTATATGGTACTTATCGGATCCCTGATCTTGAGGAATTGAAAAACCTAAGAAAAAAACTAAAGAAAAGCGGCGGCGGTTTATCGAAAAATGAAGAAATTTATTTAGATAACAGTGAAGCTTTATTCGCTGTAACAACTGCTTCACAAACCATGAAGGATGGTTTGTCTGAAGTCATAACGATCTATCAAGAGGCTATGATCGAGGCGATGCAGGTTTGGTCTGAAGGACTTCAACATGCACGTTCGATCGGAACAGAATTGAATGAATCAGAAATCACAGAAGCACTGGCTTCGGTTGGAGCAACTGAGTCCAGTATCGTAACTGAACCTACGACTTTCTATAAAGAACAGATAGCGAAAGCTAAACAATTAGGTGAAAGTTTTGATAGCCTTGTTTCTGAAATCAAGGCGGGGATCGATAAACTTGTTCAAAGTGACAAAGAGTTATCTAGTCAACTTTTCTAGAAAGGAGTATTCAGTTGGATCAGCAAGAGCGATTAAAAATAGAGTATCTAAAGAAAAAACGTCAATTTGAAGAAAAAGAAGATGATATTCTTTTTCAAAGAGACCAGGGAATACGTGATTTAGAAGAAGTTGCAGACATGACACACTATTATTTAAAAGACTACGTTCCAGATCAAGCATTTATTATACAAGCTGTACATAAGTTAGATAGGCTAAAAGATGAGGTTTATGAAGCCGCACAATATGACCGTAAGCAAATCGAACGGGAGATAGAAGACTTAGATGAGACCTATTATCGTGAGATTCGTATATTATCTGATCAGGAATTAGCAAAGAAAGAGAGTGATTCTTGATGTTAGATGATGTAAAAAAAGATCTTAAAAAGAAGGCACAGAAAGCCGCGATCGCTTCAGCAGTTGGTCAATCCATGACCCAGAAAAAACAAACGAACCAACAAAAAGCAAAACAAGATGGAGAAACCAAGTTGACTTCGCTGAAAACAAATATGGCGAGTGTCTCTGAAAGTATGGGAAATTCTGTCAAAGGAGAATTCGGTAAAAAAGTAAAAGAGACCTTCAAAAAACAAAGTGAAAATTTAGATAAGTTTTCCTAGCAATCTTTAGATATGAACCAAAAAAATGCCAAAAACAGCACCCTCGATAAATCAAGGTTGCTGTTTTTAGTTTATAAGCTGAATAATTGATTTTGGCTTTTTTCTTATAATCAGTTTAGTTGAAAACCCTGTTCTTTCAAAAAGGCCGCAATTTCTGGTCGTCTAATTTCTTCAAAAAAGGCAACATTGCTTTCTGACCAAGAGGTTTGTTTTTGATTACTTTCTCTAGAACTATAATATTCCTTCGATACTTTTTCATATTCTTTTAAATCAGCGAATTGTTCATGAGGATAGTAATTTTCGCTAATTTGATTTTTTTCTAATAATCTTGGTTTAACTTTATTTTTACTAGCAGGAACGCCGACTGTTAGTCCAAATAATGGAAAAGTATACTTAGGCAACTTCAACAATTCGGACACTTTTCGGACATCATTACGAATTCCTCCGATGTAACAAATACCTAGATCCATTGACTCCGCAGCCAAAGCCATATTTTGTGCTGCAATCGATGTATCGACAATGCTTACAATCAAAGACTCCATATTGGTCAATCCGTCTAATTTTTTATTGTTTTCAATGAGTAGTCTTGATTGTCTATATAAATCAGCGACAAATACATAAAAAGTTCCTGTATTTTTTACATACGGAGCACTTCCAGTAATGTCAGCTAGCTCTTCCCTTAGCGTTTTATCGGTAATTTCTATAATTGAAAATGCTTGGACAAAATGAGAAGAAGATGCACTGCGCGCTGCAGTCAATAAAGCTTTTCTGGTTTCTGGTGACAACGGAATATCTTTGAAATCTCTGACAGAAACATGTGTCGTCATTTTTTTTATATAATCATTCATTGATCTTACCTCCTTGATATGACCTTAGTATACAACTCATTTATACTGGGCACAATACTGTCTAAAAAGGAGCCTTCTGTAGAAAAAAGCAGTTTCAATGAAGCTATTCTTCCTGTTTTAAGATACACTATGCTTTAGCTATTATTCTAAAAGTGTCTCAATAAATGTACTATACGCATCCTTCATCTGTAATTCATAATCAACTACCAGTTTGCGTCGTGTCGTCTTACTAGATTGCTTTATGATTGGATTGAATCCGATTTTTTCTTCTTCTTTCCAGTAAACTCCGATTCCTCGTTTTTGCCATTTCGGCAGTTCATTGAAATTGATCCCATGCTGAAAAAGAAATTCATTTTTTTCACTGACCGATAACCCTTCCAAATAGCTTGTCGCTTTTGCAACACTCACTCCTTGCTTTCTTTGAAGCCAATAGCAGTGAGCGTTTAAAGCATTACGGCTAGCATCTTCATTACGCCAACGAAAATAATCAATTACCGCAGCTTTTGTTGGCAATTCTGAGATTCGACAGTCAAACGATCCAATTGAACCTAAAAGTAGTGAGAATTTCGCACTAGCTTCTCCTGCTAAAATCGAATTATATTTTCTTGTTTTCCGGCCGAAAGCTGCTTCATTCAAGTTAAATAATAAAGAAATCTCATCGCTTTCCGTGTAGCCATAAATAACATGAAAACCACAATTCATCAAGTGCTTCACGGTTTCTACCATGTAATCACGGAATCGTTCATCGAAAGGTGCTTCAAATTTTTCCCGATCCTTTGTTAACGTTGTAAAGTTACGGCCATCGATCCGAGCAACCATGTACATTTCCGGTAAAACCGTATGGTCTTGATTTGTTTCGTAGATTCGCATTTTAGCGTCTAGTTCACTAAATTTCATTCTCCCACTCCTTTATATCAAATCCTTGATCAGCTGTCTGAGTAACATAATAAAGTTGTGAAAAACCTTCATCAAAATCAGGTAATTCAAGCTTGGCCGCAGTGGCTTTCAAAGCTATTTCAGGTAAATGTGCCTGACCAGTTCTCTGCTGGTTTCGTTTTAAACACTCCGCTAGCTTTGATTGGAAATAGTAGCCAATAAACGTGACATCCGCTCGACCAGCAAGTTGGAAATAACGCTGACGATCAAGTTTCGTTGGATTGGTATTATCGATAACTACAGACTGGCTAATTTCTAGACAGGTCGAAAGTAGTTGCTTTTCCTTATAACGTGTATTTAGCATATCTAAGTTTAATCGTAAATGACTATCTGAAAAATACCTCTTGTAAAAAGTACTTTTTCCACTAGCTTGAAGCCCCATTAACAAGATGACTTCCATTGGGCTTCTCCTCCTTTTTATTTATAAAATAGTATAACGTAGGCATTTAAGCAAAACAACCTCAGCAATTTTTCAGTTAAACAATTTCTCTAGATGAAAAAGTAACATAAATAAGCTATTCACCTCTAGAAAGCGTGAATAGCCTACAGCCCTGAATTTAAAATTCTTTTTCTTAAAATAAAACTTTTTTACTATTATGATAAATCATAAATTCTTTCGTTTTTAGATCAGCAACTAGCTTCACACGTTCATTTTGTGCTTGATTCTTGCGTTCAATTTCGATCGTATGCTCTGACGGTGTCGTCACTTCGATCGATCCATCTAGATCAAATGCCGGCTGCTCATTCCGAAAAGTTAATATGCTCAGCAGCTTTTTTACCACTGGTCGTTGCACTTCTTCTGCAATTTCTTCCATCGTATAATAATGACGATTGATATTTCGCCCTTCTTTGGTTGCTTCTAGGAGTTGAATATCATTTTGCCCTGCAAGTAACCCAACATAATACACCTGAGGAATGCCTGGTGCAAATATCTGCAGGACACGTGCTAGTAAATAGCTATCATCCTGTTCTCCTAATGCGCTGTAATAGGTGCTGTTGATTTGATAAATGTCCAAATTATTATAGCTGGCTGACGAGTAGATTTTTTTTACATTTGCCCCTACTTCATAGAGCTTTTCAGATGTGTACGCTAATTCTTGATCGCTCAATAAATCTTTGGCATCCACTACTCCAATGCCGTCATGGGTATCTAATGTGGTGAACTGCTTCATCGGACTTTGCTTCAACCAAGCAGCTAAACGGTGCGTTTTCCCACTATAGATCGCATGCAGCATGAGCATCGGTAATGCAAAATCATAGATGAAATAGTCATGCTCAGCGATTTTGAATTGGATCGAATAATGTTCATGGATCTCTGGTAGAAGCTCGATCCCGTATTGCTCTGCTTCTATACGAACTTCATCAAGCAGCGCCCAAATATCAGGTTCAACAAAAAAATCATTCGTCTCTAGTTTCTTGATAGCATATGCAAAGGCATCTAGACGAATCAAAGAACAGCCATGTGTTGCCATATCTTTGATCGTCGCTCGAATAAATTCTTTCGTGACTTCTTTTGTGACATCTAGATCGATCTGTTCTTCTCCAAATGTATTCCAAACCTCTTCACTGCTGCCGTCAGCGAAATGTACTTCCTGAAAAGGTGCTTTGTCCTTTCGCTTGTATATCAAGTCGATATCTTCAGCAGTCGGACGATTTTCCGGAAAGAATTCTTTGATTCGAATAAACATCTCTTTATATTTTGATGCTTCATGCTTTTGTTTGAAATCTTGGAAAAAAATAGACTCACGAGAAATATGATTGATCATAAAATCAAACATCAAATAGTACTTTTCTCCTAAAGCTTCGATTTCACTCCACGTTCCAAACGCAGAATAAACAACTGTATAATCTTTTGGCGCAAAGCCTCGATCGCCTGTTGAAGGAAAGAACGGCAATAAATGGATCCCTCCGATTGCGTTTTTGAAATAGTTCTCCATCACAAGTGTTAGTTCGTTTAAATCATTTCCTAAACTATCCGCATAAGTGATCAGCATGGTTTTATTTTCAATAGTCACTCTCCAACCCCCTTTGTTTCTATTATTTTTTATACGAATCGATCACAAGTTGCTGCTTTACTCCTCGAATCGTGACCGTAAATTTCAGTGATTTTATTTCTTTAGGTAAATGATTTTTAGTTGTAACTTCTCCATTTTCAACTGATAGACCCGCAAAACCATAAATCAATCCTAACCAAGAACCACCCATATTCGCTGCATGGATCCCATGGCTAGCATTCCCTTGAAAATCCTCTAGATCCATAATCGCTGCTTCTTTGAAAAATCGATACGCCAATTCGCTACGTCCAAGCTTACTTGCAACAACACCATAAATCGCCTTTGATAATGAACTATCATGCGTCGTCAATGGCTCATAAAAATCAAAATCTCGCGCAATTTGCTCAATAGGTGTATCAAATAACATATGCGCTAAAATCGTATCCGCCTGTTTCAAGACTTGATGTTTGTAGATTTTCATAGGATGAAAATGCAGCAGTAGTGGATATCGATCTTTAGGTGTATGCTCAAAGTCCCAAGGTTCTTTCATTAAAAAGCTATCGTCCTGTTGAGTGATTTGCAGTGCTTGATCAAAACCAATATACATTTTCTCGGCTGAATCAAACCACTCTACTGCTTCTTTTTCATACTTCTTTAATTTTTTTGCAAGCCTAGCAGCGTAATATAGATGATTTTGCGCCATTTTGTTCGTATAATAATTATTATTCACCAAAGCCGTATATTCATCCGGACCTGTTACCTCATGGATTTCAAAGCCGCGTTTAGACATGAAGCCATAGTCCAGCCAAAATCTAGCTGTTTCAAAGATCAGCTCACAATTTTCGTCAATAAACGCTGTATCTCCCGTCACTTTTTCATAGAGTTCAAAGGCAAAAGCGATGTCTGCATTAATATGGACTTGTGCTGTTCCTGCTGGATAATAAGCGGATGTTTCCTCACCATTGATCGTACGCCAAGCAAACAATGCTCCTTTAAATCCCAGCTCTTTTGCTCGTGCCTGCGCTTTTGGTAAAATATTCACGCGATAACTCAGTAAACTTTTGGCGATCTCTGGTTGTGTGTAGATAAAAAAAGGCAGTAAGTACATCTCTGTATCCCAAAAATAGTGTCCCTCATACCCTTCTCCTGTTAATCCCTTCGCACAAAAATTACTATGTCCATCTCGTCCGGCAGAATTGAAAAGATGATACAAATTAAAACGAATCCCTTTTTGTAAGTGACGATCTCCATCGATCTCGATATCAGAGATTGCCCAAAAGTCGGCGAAAATTGCAATTTGTTTTGCTTCTAGCTCTTCATAGCTAGGAGAAGTAAACTCAGCCTCACGAGAAATCTGGTACAGTTGAGTAAACGAAAGTGTTTGACCTTCCTCTACGTATTGCTTTTTATCATATGAATCAAAATGTGTATAGAAACTCAGCCCACTATTCGGAGCAGTATATTTATTTCCTGTTTGAATCAGTTCCACACTAGCATCTTTGATCCTTGGATCAAAGTCCTCGCCCTGTTTAGTAGAAATCTTTTGTGCTTTTTTGGACACTTCGACTTCTCCTGAAAAATTTAGTGCTTTCAGATCGATTTTTTGAGCATAGACCGTTCGATCAAAGTGACTGGTGAAGCTTTCAAGACGATACTCGATCGTTTTCCCTTCTTTTGTCTGATAGAGATATGTTTCTTTAAGGATCCCTTTTTTCATATCTAATGCTACAGACTGATCGACCAACAAAAACTCACTTACATCATCGATCGACAACTCAATGCTTCGTAGATCAAATAAATTGACCATTGTTTGATGCTGCTTCGCATAACCATAAGCATTCTCACCATAAACAATGTCGTGACTTTCATAGAAAGCATTTAAAAAGATGCCTGGTGTACTTTCTTTTGCTTTTATCGGAAGACTTGCACGTACACCTAAAGCTCCGTTGGCCTGCGCAAAAAGTGTTTCGATATTTTGAACCGATCTATTTCCAATATCCTCTAACGTTAAAATAAAATCATTCATAGTCTATCAACTTCTCCTATTTTTCTCCATCCATTCGAACGCCCTGCAGGAAGTATTTATTAAAAATAATATACAAGATAATGATCGGAACAATGGAAATAATACTTGCCGGCATGATTTGATCCCAACGCTGTCCTGCATTTTGTGATTTGAACGTTTGCAGCCCTAAAGTCAGCGTATATTTAGATGGTGTTGTCATGTATAGCATCGGCTTTAAAAACTCATTCCAAAAACTCATGAATACAAACACAGCTTGTGTGGAAATGCTAGGTTTAGCCAACGGCATCACGATCCTAAAAAAGGTGCCCGTCCGAGATAGTCCATCAATGGTTGCCGCTTCTTCCACATCTTTAGGAAAGCTCAAAAAGAATTGCCGCATCATAAAAATATTCCCGATATTGATCGCCGCAGGTAAAATCAATGCAGCAAAAGTATCCTTCATTCCTAAACTAGAAATAATCAAATAATTAGGAATCAGCAATACTTGAGCCGGTACCATCAACATAGCCAACATCCCCCAATAGATCCGTTCTCGACCTGGGAAATTGATCCGTGCTAATGCATAGCCCGCCATCGTATTTAAAAACAAATTGATCGCTGTTCCGATGATCGAAACGATCAGTGAGTTCATGAACCAGCGAGGAAAATTATCGCTTCGCCCTAAAATATACTCATAATTAGCCAGTGTGAAGTTCCCGCCGAAAATGCTCATCCCGCCTGAAACGATTTCCTTCAATGGTTTGAAACTTGCGGCGACTGCCCAGACAAATGGATAAAAAGTGATGATTGCATACGTGATCATGATCACATAAAGTAACATCTTCAATATTTTTTGATTCTTTGTCTTTCTCATTCGTTTCCTCCATTCAGTTTTTCAGCAATCCGACTAACGATGAATATGATGATCGATAAAACCACAGCTAACGCTGCTGCAAAGCCCATCGTAGGCATTTGACCAAAGGCATTTTGATAAATCAACAGACTAAGTGTCAGTGTAGAGTTATTCGGACCGCCACTACCATTACTGAAAATATAGGCTTGATCAAACATCTGAAATGTTCCAATGATCCCTGTCAATAATACATAAGTCGTGATAGGACGTAAATACGGAATAGTGATATAGCGTAGCTTGTCAAAAGCATTCGCTCCATCGATTTCTGCTGCTTCGTAGAGCGAGTATGGAAGATCCACTAATGAAGCTAAATAGATCGTCATAAAATAAGGCACTGTTGACCAGATATTCATTGCCATGATCACTTTCAAAGCATATGCAGGCTCTTGTAAGAAGTTTATCGGTGATTGATAGAGACCTAAATTCATCAAAAAATGATTGATCGGTCCGTTGATATTGAAAAGAAACATAAAGATGATCGTCAATGCACTTGAACTGGTCAAAGTAGGTAGAAAATATACCATTCGAAATACTTTTTTTCCTTTAATATCACGACTGGCCAGAATATAAGCCATCACAAGCGCCACAATGGTCTGAGTCGGTACAACAAATAGCGCAAAAATCGCCGTATTTTTCAAGGCAATGATACTTCGCGGGTCTTTAAAAATATTTTTATAGTTTTCAAAATTATTCCACGTGTATTGGCCAGTAAATAAATCGACTTTATTAAACGATAAATAGACCGCAAAAACAATCGAAATGACAAAAAACACCATTAATACTAAAATAGCTGGTGTAATAAAAGCGTACCCTTGCAGCATCTCATTGATTTCTCTTTTAGACTTTTTTACTCTTTTCGGCATGTTATCCTCCTTTGGGCCACTCGTTTGATCCCCTCATTCATCGTGGGGATCATCGTAGCTGTAAGACCTAACTGAATAAACGGCGGGAGCAGAAGTAGCTCCTTCTTACTTTTCAGAGTAAAATACTTCTGTCCCAACCTCATTCAATTATTCCGCTTTTTCTATATCATCGATCGCTTGTTTGTCCGCCTTTTTCATTGCATCTTCTAAACTTGTTTTACCAGAAGCCACTTCAGGCCAGTAGTTCTGATAGGCTTTATTGATTGTTGCAAGACTTGTTCCTTTTTGCCAAACGGTTGAGTAGTCGACCGCATTTAAATGTATTTTTAGATCTTCATTTTTACTGATTTCAGCTGTAGTCGCTACATCTTCCCGTGTCGGCAGCGTTCCTGTTCCATTGACCCATTTGGTCATCGCTTCTTTGCCGGTAGCAAACTTGATCCACTCATCTGCTAAAGCTGAACTTTTTGTCCCTGCATATTTTCCCCAACCAACAGTAAACATCATACTTCCTTCTTTGTCTTTATATGTCGGCATTGGCGAAACTGAAAATGGAATGTCACTAAATTCCTCTTTCAAGGTTTGATACACCCAGTTTCCTTCATCCATCATCGCGATTTTTCCAGTTCCGAAAGCTTCTCCATTCCAGCCTGCACCTAATTCTTGAGGTGTTGCAACCGCTTTGGTATCGATCAATTTTTTCAGGATCGAAAGGTTATCTACGACCTTGGCATTTTCTAAATCTGGTTTACCATCTTCTTTTATGGGTTTTGCTCCATCACGTGCAGCCAAGTGATATGAGCGTGACAGCTCATCTGTGTAACTCATCGCTTTGACTTTTCCTTTTCCATATTTGGCATCTAATTTTTCTTGAAATTCCGGCAGCCATGTCACTAATTCTTCATAGGACTGCGGCACAGACTCAGGGTCAACACCAACTTCTTCAAACATCTTGGTATTCTTGTACAACGCTAAAGTAGAGAAGTCTTTAGGAATAGCGTATAGCTTTCCATCCTCTGTAAAGGCCTTTGTCAAATTAGCATAATAATCATCCGAAGAAAATGCTTTTTCATCTAAAGGAGCAAGCGCACCTTTACTCGCTAAAAATGGGAAGTAAGAGGAATCTACATAAAAAACATCCGGTGCTGTCTTACCGATCAAGTCTGTTTGTATTTGTGTATTGTAGTCTGTATATGTTTTTAACTCGATCGTTGCACCTGTTTCTTTTTCAAAATCAGCTACGATAGATTTTAATGTCTTTTCTTCCGACTCATTTCCACCCCAAACACCTACTTTTAAGGTTTTCCCTTTAAAGTCTGTCTCATCTGCGCCGTTATCTGACTTATTTCCACAAGCGACCATCGTAATCGATGCTAAGGCTAACACTCCGACTGTTAAAGCTTTTTTCCAATTTTTCATTTAAACTTCCTCCAATGTAATTAGCAGCTTATTTTTTAATGAGTATGTTTCTCCATTCGAAACAAACATCACATTGTTTCCGTTATCCTCTTTAGTCAATTCCACACTTTCTTTTGTCACAACCACATCGATCGATTCTCCATGATAATCAAATCCATAAGTCAATCGTTTCCATGCTTTTGGCAAATGCGGCTCGATCCGTAACTGACCGTCGATCATACGTACGCCCCCATAACCAAATACGATCATTTGCCAAATTCCACCAAGGCTAGCTGCATGAATACCATCATCAGAGGATTTCATGTATTCCCCCATATCGATATTTCTGGCTTTTTTAAAGAATTCATAGGATTCATCAAGTTTTCCAAGATCTGCCGAAAGAATGGCATGGGTCGATAAGCTCAAGGAACTATCATGCGTGGTTCTTGGTTCATAATATTCAAAGTTTTTCAATTTCATTTCATGTGGAAACAATCCTTCAAATAGATATAAAAGCAATAGCACATCCGCTTGTTTGGTGATCTGCATTTGATTCACTTGTTCCAAGTTGTAATCATGGAATAGCCCATCTACGCTATCAGCAGATTTATATTTTGTCAGATCGATCGTCTTTTTCTCTAAATATGAATCGTCTTGTGGGATGATTCCTTCTTCTGTAGGCTGCGGTAAGAATATTTTATCGACTTTTTCCGCCAAAGAGTCCAATACAGCATCCAGTCCTAATTTTTCATTCAAATGATTGAATAGCTCAGGTTGTGAGCGCTTAAGTTCTTTCGCTAGCGCCAAGGCATATGTGACATTCCAATGTGCAGTATAATTCGTATAAGCATTATTGTTTATATGCTCTTTGTATTCATCTGGTCCGATGACATCTTTGATTTCATAATAATCGTTTTCTGCATTATATTCTAGGCGGCTTCCCCAAAATTTTGCTGTGTCAAATAAAATTTCATACGCTTTTTGCTCAGCAAATTCTTTATCCCCAGTTACATCGATATATTGTTTTACACCAAACGCTACATCACTGGTGATATGCTGTTCAATGAAGCCCGACCAGATTTTTGTTGATTGTCCGGTGACGATATCTGCCGCTCCCCAAACAGGTGTTACTTCTCCATCTGAAGGGTTCGCTGCTTCCCAAGGATACTGAGCACCTTCATACCCATTCGATGTTGCTTTTTTGTGCGCACCATCTAGTCCTAGATAACGATATGTCACTAAGCTTTTGGCGATATCCGGATGAGTAAAATTGAAGTACGGCAACATAAACACCTCTGTATCCCAGAACGTATGCCCTTTATATCCTTCTCCACTCAACCCTTTTGCGCCAATATTCATACGTTCATCATGCGCCGGTGTCATGATGTGTAGGTGATATTTTGCAAAATGGATAGCTAGTTGATCTTCAAAATTCTCTGTGTCGATCTCTATTGGATGCTTTTGCCACATCTCGTTCCATTTTTCAGCCGATTCTTGTAATAACTCATCGAAAGAAATATCCTCAAGCGCTTCCATTTCAGTAATGGCTCTTTGCCGGATTGCAGTGACCTCACGATCGGAATGGTCATTATCGATCGATGTATAGATACTCATTCTTTTTTCGATCGCTGCTGTTCCTTTGGCGGGAAGATCAAAGAAGTAATTCATAAAAATTTGTCGGCGTCCCATCTCGATACGCTCTCTAACATTTTCTGCTTTGATTCTATGTCCCGCTGTAAAAACAAAATCGATTTGGCTTTCGTTTGTTTGAGGCATCATCTGGATATATTTTCCATCAACTAATCCTTTTTCTCCTTCATAAAAATGCTGGCTACCATTGTTCGTTACTTGCCCATCGATACCCGAGCGGATTTGTATATTTACAGCTGCTTCTGTTAAATTTTCTATTGTTACGAAACTCGATAAGTAATGCCGACGTTTTTTAGAAACAAATCTGCGAAATATAAAGTGCAGCTCTATTGTACCAAATGCCCAATCAAACTCGCGAATCAGCTCACCGTTTTTCAAATTCAACCGTTTACTAAAGTGACTAACTATCCCTTTTTCTAATGAAAAATGTTCTCCGTTAATGATGAAATCCATCCACCACAAATCAGGGACATTTGGTAATTCACTCACTTCATTTTCCGCAAACTTATTGAATGTCCCAGCCACAAAAGTATCTCTTTGCTCCGTTGGATAACGTTCCTCGGTTGCACTTCGGCTGCCAAGGTAGCCATTTCCTAATGCCATGATACTTTCTGTCTTCCCTAAATAACGGCTGTCAAAGCCGACCTCTTCGATTTGCCAAAGATTATCTCGAGTATAATTCATTTTCGTCAAATTCTGTCCCTCTTCCTATCGTTTATTCCATACTTTTTTTAAATAATCTAGCGTTAGTTCGCTAGTATCTTTGACCACTGATATATCATTTCCTAATACATCCGACTCTCCTACACCAATTGGCAAGGCGCCTGCAGCTTTTATCGCTTGAATTCCTGCCTGAGCGTCTTCTATGCCGATCGCCTCATCAGCGTTTACTCCTACTCCGGCTGCAGCTGCTAGAAAAATATCTGGCGCTGGTTTTCCCTCAGCAACTTTCGCCGGATCAGCAATCACATCAAAATAGTCCGTCAATGTCATTTTGTCTAAAAGAAGTGGCCCGTTTTTTGATGCTGAAGCCAATGCAATCTTTAGCCCATGCTCTTTTAATTCTTCAAGCAGCTCCAAGATGCCAGGATAAACATCGTTTGAGGAGACGTCTTGAATCATTTCGACATAATTATCGTTTTTCCGTTTTGCTAAATCATCGAATTCTTCTGCAGAAAAGTCATGTTCTCTACCGCCTGATGCTAAGATCCGCTGCAAAGACTCCGTTCTAGAAACGCCTTTCAGCTGCTCATTGAATTCTCTATCGATCGAAATTCCTAATTCATCCCCCAATTTTTTCCAAGCTAAGAAATGATATTCTGCTGTGTCCGTAATGACACCATCTAAATCAAACAAGACTGCTTTAAACATTTTTAAACTCCTTTTCTTTTATCTAAAACGTTTTAGTGAATGTGTAAAAAAAATTATTGATTAAAATATGTGCTATTTCGAAAAATGGTAATTATGCCTCCAAATACATAAATAGCAAGACTCAATATCAATCCCAACTGTAAAAAATATCCTAAAATAACTAAAGGGAAAAGATACACTAGATAGGCGATCAACATTTTTTTAGGATCATAATCATTTCGGTAAAACCAGGCAATAAGATAGGCGCTAATGATCGTGACAATAAATGGTATAAGCAGTGAAAATGTAGCTACATCAGCCATGGACAACCACCTCACTTTTCCCAATGACATCATGTAAGAAGCGTCCGCTTATCAAATAACAGCCAAGACTGAGAAGTCCTGTGACAAATCCCACGAATGGTAAAAAATACAGGATCTTTACAGCCTCACGGATGCTATCATCCATGATACTTCTTCCGACATCCTTCACCTCGATTTTGGCAAAATACTTTCCAATCGTTTGTCCCTGAAAGGAATGGATCGCTAAAACATTATAAATCACAAAAAGTGCAGCACTTAAAATCCCAGGGGTAAAGAAGCCTTTCACCATGACCGCAACCATAAAATAGACGGGTATATAGACCACGATCAAATCGATCAAAGCAGCCAAAATCCTTTGAATAAAAATCAATAACTTCATCATCCACTCTCCTAAAACGTTTTAGGTATATTCGGATTATATTTTGAAACGCTTCCAATGTCAACCCTTTTTAAAAAATTTTGGCACTTTCTCTTTCGATCAGTTCAAACTCTACAAATGAATGCTTTGCTTTGCCTGTTTCAATATGTTCAATCACATTTTCAGCAGCAACTTGTGCGATTTTTAAGATGTCTTGACGAACAGTAGTCAATGTTGGTGTTGTATAAGAGGCTAAGGTAATATCATCAAAGCCTACCAACGCAAACTGATCGATCAGCTTCAACTCTTTCAAGGCTTTCAAGCAGCCAATTGCCATTAAATCACTTGCCGCAAAAATAGTTTGGTAGTCTAGTAATTTGTTTGAATCAAATAAATCAATGACTAGATCAAAAGCTTTTTTTTCACTATAATCAGCATACACAACAGAAGGATTTGCCATCGCTTCTCTGTAGCCTGCTTCACGTTCATGAGAGACAGATGCTTTGGGATCACCGTTCATAAACAAGATATTCTGATATCCTTTTTCAAGAAGAACGTTAGTCATTTCATACGTTGCCAATTTATTATCTACACTAACGATCCCGATCGACTCGTTATCGATATGTAAATCGATCGCCACCACTGGAAGGTCAAAATTTTTGAGCTCTTCATAATAAGGATCTGTCGTCCGTAATCCCTGTATGATCACTCCTGAAATATTATGCTCATTGCAAAACTGTCTTAGCGTTTTTTCCTTTTGCTTCTTCAAATTTGTTGAGTAAAAAACAAACTCATACTCAGTATCGTCAAGATAATCACTGACACCTGAGATGATTTCTAAAGGCATCGCTACTCCTCTTGCAATCACATTGATATCATTCAAAATCAATGCAACAGTTTTTAACTGCTTACTTGATAAACTACGAGCTGCTGAATTGGGAACATACCCTAATTTTTTCGCTGCATCATATACTTTTCTTTTCGTCTCTTCGCTAATATCATCGTAATGATTGAATACGTGAGAGACACTGCTTACCGAGACATTCGCTAATTTTGCAACATCTCGAATCGTTATTTTTTTCAAGATTGCTTTTACTCCTTACTTATTTTTGAATTTAACTTTAACACTTAGAGAGAGTATTCGTCCAATTTTTATCAAGAAAAAGTGGGAAGAAAACAAAAATAGCGTTATTTGCTCCTAGGACTATTTTTCCTGCTATTTCGATACACCAAATTGGCTATGACCAAGATGATTCCTAAAATTTTAACTATTATAATACTGTAAAAAAGTAAAAACAATGGTACAAGTAGAAAAACCATTTGATAGGTCCATTTCACAAATAACATTCCAGCTTTTCTTTCACCTTCATTTTCTGGTGTCGGTTCTTAGCTTTTCCTATCAAAAGGACTTCTAGCCAAAAATAAACCATTTGATTTATCTATCAAAAGTGCTAAAAGAAGTAGAACTAGACTAAATAATAGTAAAAATGATAATAGCTGATCCTTTGAAGAAAAAATAGTAGTCATCTTACCTCCCCTTACTAAATGTGTTTAATTACTCACATTTTAACAAAGCGATTCCTAAATATCAAAGAGTATTGGATCGCATGCACTTGTTTTATACATTGGTAATCTTAGTCAAACGATTAAAGCAAGCAGCTGATTTTCCAGCTACTTGCTTCTTTATCAACTATCTAGTTTAACTCAGGATAACACTTTTAATCGTGCATGTATCATCTACTCCAGCTTAAATATAATACAAATTCTCTGACGGATAAACCGCATCGCTCGTGATATCCAGGCCTAACTCTCGCAGGGTTTGCTCATCTGTTTTACTCAACATTACTGTCGAATGAGCCTGTACGCCGTTCAACTCTGATAATTTATCATAAGCTAATTGTGCTGTTGGGTTAGTCACGGCACTGATTGCTAAGGCAATCAAGATTTCATTCGCTTTTAAAGCAGTAATCTTGCTGTGTAGGTCTTTACGTTTCATTGTTTGGATCGTTTCCAGAATGACAGGCGATAGTAATAAAATTTCATCCGAAATATTCGCTAGCATCTTGATTGAATTTAAAATAGCTGACGAACAGGAATCCATCAAATTGCTTGTTCTTCCGGTAACGATACGACCATCCGCAAGTTCAAAAGCAATGACTGCCGGTGTATCATTACTTTGGGTTTGTTCTCTTAATTGTTCTGAGTACTCTCTAGCAGGAAGGACTGCCTTGCGGTCCTCTTTTTTCAACTCGACTTCTTCCATGATCAATTTGATACGATTGACTGTTTCTTCATCGATCAAGCCTTTTTTAAAATCACATTCTGTGGCAAAGCAGCGACGAATGATCTCTTGTTTAGAGGCTTCTTTCACGACTTCATCATCAATGATACCAAAGCCGACACGATTCACGCCCATATCTGTTGGCGATTGATAGATCGATTCTTCCCCAGTGATTTTCTCAATGATTCGTTTGATCACAGGGAACGTTTCGATATCGCGATTATAGTTGACTGCCACTTGCTGGTATTTATCGAAATGGAAAGAATCGATCATATTGACATCTTTTAAATCGACGGTCGCAGCTTCATAAGCAATATTTAAAGGATGCTTCAACGGGACATTCCAAACAGGGAAGGTTTCAAATTTTGAGTAACCAGCCGTTTTGCCATTACGGCTTTCATGATACAGTTGATTCAGACAAGTGGCTAATTTCCCACTGCCAGGTCCTGGGGCTGTGACGACCACGATTGGTTTAGTTGTCGGAATGTACTCATTTTTCCCAAAACCTTCTTCGCTGACGATTTTTTCAAGATTTGATGGATAATCTTCAATTGCTGAATGTTTATAAACCTTGATGTCTCTTCTTTCCAGCTTGTTGATAAACATTTTTGTGGAAGGTTGTCCACTGTAGCGTGTGATCACAACACTATTGACAGCTAAACCATATTCTTTCAATTCATCGATTTGGCGTAAAATATCCATATCGTATGTGATCCCATAATCCCCACGAATCTTATTCCGCTCGATATCACCTGCATAAACACAAATCAAAATCTCCGCCTGATCTTTTAATTTTTGCAGCAGCTTGATTTTCGCATCCGCATCAAATCCTGGTAACACACGTTTCGCATGCATATCACCAATCAACTTACCACCGAATTCCAAGTATAACTTGTCATAGTGATCGACTCTTTCAAGAATATACTTTGACTGCTCTTCAATATACTTTTGTGGATCAAACCCCAATTTCTTCACGTAAGAACCCTCCGATATTTTTATACTGCCATCTATTATAAACTTATTTACGAATGATTACGATATAAAACATTATTTTTTTAGGAGGAAGCTTTTATCTTAATCAATCTTCTAAGCAGGTAAAAAATACAAAAGCGAGTCTAACGTAAATTACTACCTCCTTTCGTTTCTCTCACACATTTTTATACCCCTTCTTTTAACACGAATCATATCTTTAAAGCCTTGATGATTTTCTCATATAGCTTTTCTACATCCAATAGTCCATACTCTTTTTTAGAAATTCCGATCACAGATATCTTTGGAAATTTCTTTGCTATTTCTTCTTTTGCATATCCAAATGTCGGCGTCAAAAGAATTACATCTGCCTGAGAACCATATTGATCAACTTGATTTGAATTATACGTCTCGATTACGATCGCCTTTCCTTTTTGTTTCATAAGCATATTTAGTTTTCTATTCAATGCTTGTGTCTGTATCAATCCTTTATCTGCAATGAAACTAAATACCATATCAAAAATAATGACTGTTTTAACATCTACGTTCACTGCTAATTTACTTTCTGACGTTTTCTGCACTGTTTTCCCCATCTGCTTACTTCCTTTCATTTTAGAAAAAATAGAATCAAGGAAATGTTTGTTTTTATTTCCGATGATCTCGTCAACAGAAACATGAAAAAATTGGCTCAAATGAATAAGTATTTGAATATCTGGATTACTTTCCCCTCTCTCCCATTTAGATACCGCTTGAGGAGTGACATTCAAAATCTTAGCTAAATCTTTTTGTGTCATTTTTTTTGCTTGTCTCAATTCTCTAATTTTCTTTCCTATCACTAACATCACTATACCCCCTTGTCTATTTATTTTTCAATGAATGATTTGTTGAGTAAGACATTTTTTGACTCAACGAATGGTTGAATCCCTTTGTATACAAAGCACATACTAAATTGAAGTTGCTTCACTAGCTCTTTTATATGTTCACTTTGACAATCAGTTTTTATTATAAATAGTATAAACCCGTGAGCTTACTGCATAAAAGCCTTCACGGGTTTATCTATATAAATCATCGTCACTATAATGATCATCTTACTCTAAAGTTCAAACGATCGGCGGTGTTCCTTCCGCATTTCCAGCAATAGCATCGATCTGAATCAAGGCACCTTTTGGCAACTCAGTTACACCGATCACTTTTCTTGCTGGAGTACCTTCTGGGAAGAAAGTTTTATACACTTCATCTACGGCATTCATATATTCTAAATCTTTAACGAAAATATTCACTTTGACCATGTCTCCCAGTGTATGATCTACGCTTTCAATAATTGCTTTGATGTTCTCTAAGCATTGTTTCGTTTGTTCTTTTATTCCACCTACCACAAGAGCATTTGTTTGCGGGTCGATCGGCAACTGTGCAGACAAATGATTGTAATGTGAAAATGCAACGGTTTGTGTTGAAAATGGACATTTCGGTGCTTTCTCTGTATTATTCGCTTCTATGATAAGTCCATGTCGATCTTCAATCGCTTGAGGCGGTGTCCCATCACCATGTGAAACAACAGCTTCGATTTGAACTTCGGCTCCCATTGGTAAATCAGCTGCTGCAATCACTGTTCGTGCAGGAAGATAAGCTACGGAGCGCGCAATAGCCGAATCTGGGAAAAAGGTAGCATAAACTTTATTTACAGCTTCCATTTTCGATAAATCTTTCAAGTAAATATTGATTTTAACGATGTCATCAAATGGAACATCGATGCTTTCCAGGATAGCTTTGATATTTTTCAAGCATTGACCTGTTTGTTTTTTCACACAACCAGCAACGACTCTCCCAGTTTTCGGATCGATCGGCAGTTGAGCGGATAGATTATTATAATGAGAAAATGAAACTGTTTGACTTGCTAACGGATCGACCGGTGCATTGGCTGTCTCATTTGTAAGCTTAATTAAATCACCGGCTTGCGGTGCATTCGGGATCGTTCCTTCTCCATTTGAAACTAGTGCTTCGATTTGTACCAATGCGTTTTGTGGTAAGTCGGCAATTGCAACGACTGTTTTTGACGGATGATAGCTTTTAAAAAATGAGGCATAGACTTCATCTACTGCATCACAGTCTTGTATGTTTTTGACAAAAATAGTGACCCTGACGATATCACTCATTCTATGATCGATACTCTCAACGATCGTCTGGATATTTTTAAAACACTGCTCAGCTTGTTTGCTGATTCCGCCAGCTACTAGCTTACCGGATTCGGGATCGATTGGTAACTGCGCAGATAGATTGTTGTAGTGAGAAAAAGCAACTGACTGTGCTGCAAGGGCATTTTGCGGTGCATTCTCTGTATTTCTTGCTAGTACTACATTTTCATTGCTCATTGTTTCATTCCTCTTTTCTTTTAGATACATTTAAATGAAAATAGTCTGTCTCCAAATATTATTGTTAACGCTTTCAAAATAAGCATTAACAATAAATCAGAGCTTGATCACTTTCATTTTCCTGCTTTTATAAAATCATGACAAATTGATAAAAATCATATCACTCATTTTAGTCTACAATAATAGCGCTAACATTTCAATAAGGGATTCCTAAATTTATTTTTCTTTGTGTAGAAAAGATATGCATTTGTCTTTATCGTCCCAACTATTTTCTCAAATTTACTTCCCGTTTTTATAACTAATTGATCCAGCGTAACGTTAAGTTTTTGACTAAGCTGAACGAGGTACTCGATACTTGGCGTACTTTTATCCAACTCCCATTTAGAAATCGTTTGTCTTGATACGTGTAATTGCTCCGCTAACTCTGCTTGAGTCATATGCTTTATTTTTCGATAGGCTTGAATGTTGGCTTCAATAGTTATCATCTCGTCCCCTCCTGTTCTAACCATAGTGTTTTTTGATCCATAAGAAAAGAAGAGCTCTTATTTTCTTGTCACCTTTTCGTTGCTAAAAGCGATTTTTGAAAAGAGGCTGAGACAAAAGTGTTTAGCTCCGAGAACCAAGTAGGTACTGTGCAACACTGTTTATCTGCGACGAGTCTTTGACGAGAAAGCATCAACTCATTCTTCGTTGTGTTTTACAGCAATAAGAAAGAATTCATGAAAATTGCTTTTCAAATTTTTGTGAATATCGGCTTATTTCCGAAGCCTTCAACTCTTAGTGCTTTAGCACTTAGAATTTTGCTAGCTTCACTTTGTTCTTTGAACAATAGTGAAACTGTATGCGTTAGCTGATGTGATCGAAGCGTAGCGTAATAGATGCTTTTTTCTCGCTGTTTAGTCGGGTTTAGAGAGCGAAACAAAACTGATTTTTAGTTTTGTCCCGCTCTCCTGATATTCCTCCAGCTTTTTAGACAAAATAAAGCTGTTCATGTTCAGAATGTATGAAACTTATTTTCTTCTAATCATTTCCTTAAACAAACCATTGACAGCGCTTTCTCTATATTGTATATTTGCATTGTAAGTAGGATAGTGATTATTAAGTTAAGCTAAACCTAAACAATGCCTGAAAAGGGCTTGTTTAGGTTTTTTCTATTTCATAGGAGTAAGGGGGATACTGCTTTGGAAATTCTAAAAATTCTGAATAATAATGTTGTCATCGTCACAAACGAAGAACATGAAGAAGTTATTTTGATGGGTAATGGACTGGGTTTTCAGATGAAGGCCGGTGCACAAGTAAATGAAGAAAAAGTTGAAAAAGTATTCAAATTAGAAAATCAAGTGGAACCAGAGCAGATCGAAAAAGTTTTCTCTGAAATTCCAGAAGAAATCATCAGTATCTCCTACGAAATTGTTTCCTATGCGACTCGAACATTAGATAAAAAACTAAATGAGATTGCTTTTATCGCTATTGCTGATCATCTTCATTCCGCAATCCAACGTGAAAAAAATAATATTCAGGTAAAAAATTTCTTGTTATGGGACATTAAACGCTTTTTCCCGAACGAGCTAAAAATCGCCCGAAAAGCGATCCAGATCGTCAATCAAAAACTAGCAGTCAACTTGACTGATGATGAAGCTGGCTTTTTAGCACTTCATATCACCAATGCCGGCATCGACAACAGTCATGAAGATGCAGTCAGTTTAACACAGTTGATCGAAGAAATTTTAACAGTGATCAAATACACACTAAAAATCAACTTTGTTGAAAATGATATTTACTTCCAACGATTTATCACCCATCTCAAATTTTTCTCTGAGCGGGTCTTAAAAAATAATGCATTGGAAAAAGAAGAAAATCAAGTCGAAAATGAGCTGTTTCTACTCGTGACTAACCAATATCCTGAAGCTTTTGAGGTAACAAAAAAAGTCGCAGAACTTCTTAAAACAAGACGCAATTATACTATTTCAAAAGATGAACAAGTTTACATTACGATTCACCTTGCGCGAATTATTGAAAAAACCAGAGATTAAGAGATATTTCTCTTAAGATAAATACTTTAAAGAAAAGGAGCATCGGAAATCCCCCGTCTTTGGAAAGGACATGGATCGTGACATTCAGTTGGCGAGACCTCTAAATTAAACAAAAAAACATTTGGAGGAAAGAAAATGGGCAAATATGAAGAATTAGCAAAAAACATTGTAAAAGAAGTTGGTGGAAAAGAAAACGTCAATTCACTAACAAACTGTATCACACGTCTACGCTTCAAATTAAAAGATGAAAGTAAAGCAAACACCGAAGTTCTAAAAAATATGGATGGTGTCGTAACGGTCATGCAGGCTGGCGGACAATATCAAGTCGTTATCGGGAATCATGTACCTGATGTACGTAAAGATGTTGATGCAGTCTTGGGCATTTTAGAACCTGTTGCAGATGAAGGACCTAAAGGCAATTTATTTGATCGATTCGTCGATATGATTTCTGGTATTTTTCAACCTATTCTTGCGCCTTTATCCGCTGCCGGTATGCTAAAAGGGGTCAATGCGATCCTTGCCTTTGCTTTAGGCTCTAGTTTCTCTGGAAGCTCGACATATGCTGTATTCAACGCGATGGGCGATGGGTTATTCTTATTCCTACCGATCTTTATTGGCTACACAGCAATGAAAAAATTTGGCGGCTCACCATTCTTAGGAATGATGATCGCATCCAGTTTGGTTTATACAGGATTTATTGACGGTTCCGCAACTGCAACGTTTGCAGAAGCGGGCGGACTGAATTTCTTTGGGATCCCGTTTTCGATCCCCGCTGCAGGATACGGCTCAACAGTAATGCCGATCATCGCTGCCACAGCGTTCAGTGCTTTTCTTGAAAAACAATTGCGGAAAATCATTCCGGATGTTGTTAAATTATTCTTGGTACCGTTTTTCACTGCATTGATCGCGATTCCTTTGACTTTCTTAGTGATCGGTCCAGTTATGAATGTCGTAGCAGATGGCTTAGGAAATGGGTTATTAGCTGTTCAAGATTTCAACCCAATCATTTTCGGCGCGATCGTCGGGTTTACTTGGCAGATTTTGGTTATGTTCGGTATGCACTGGGCATTGATTCCGTTTGTGATCATTTCATTATCTCAAGGAACACCAACTTCACTATTGACAGGATCAGGAAGTGTATCCTTTGCGCAAACAGGTGCAGTGCTTGCTGTTATGTTGAAAACGAAAAACCTACGACTGAAAGAACTATCTATCCCAGCCTTCATTTCAGGAATCTTCGGTGTAACTGAGCCTGCGATCTACGGGATCACTTTACCGAAAAAGAAACCTTTCTGGGCATCTTGTATCGTTGGTGGTGTGATCGGAGCGATCGCAATGGGCTTAGGAATTGAAGCGTATCAAATGGGTGGTCTTGGTATCTTTAGATATACTGGTACGATCGCACCTGATGGAAATATGAAATATGCGATCTACAGCATGATCTTAGATGCTGTTGCGTTGGCAGCTGGTTTTGGCTTAGCTTGGATCTTAGGATTCAAAGACGACGAACCAACTGTTCAATTATCAAAAGAAGAAGCAAAATTAGCTGCAACTGGTCAAAAAAAGAAATTAGGTAAAGATGAAGTATTTTCACCACTTGAAGGAAAAGTATTGCCATTAAGCGAAGCAAGAGATGCTGCCTTTTCTGAAGGTATCATGGGTAAAGGAGTAGTTATCGAACCTGCCCGCGGTGAAATCGTTGCCCCATTTGATGGAACGATCATGACTCTATTCCCAACAAAACATGCCATTGGTTTGATATCCGATAATGGAACTGAGGTTTTGATCCATATTGGGATCGACACGGTTCAGCTTGAAGGCGAAGGCTTTGAATCTTTCGTAGAACAAAATGCAACTGTTAAAAAAGGAGACAAATTAGTCACATTTGATATTGAAGCAATCGAAGCTGCTGGTTACAGCACACAGGTACCGATCATCATAACCAACACACCTGATTACGCAGATGTGATCCCGACTTCCGAAACAGCTGTGAAACAAGGAGATATTCTCATTACAGCAGTCATTTCGAACTAGCAGTGCTTTAAATGAAATTGCGGGAAATGAATAAACTCATCCTCCCGCAATTTTTCTTTTCAACTAAAATACATTTAACCAACGAAGGAGCAGACATTCATGACATTTCCAAAAAATTTTCTATGGGGCGGCGCAACGGCTGCTAATCAATGTGAAGGAGCCTGGAATGTAGATGGAAAAGGTGACTCCATCAACGACCACAATCGGGCTGGAAGCAGAACCGCAGGAACCCGCAGAACGTTTGATCTGACGATCGATACAGAAAAATATTATTATCCGAGTCATACTGGGATCGATTTTTATCACCATTATAAAGAAGACATTGCTTTATTCGCTGAAATGGGCTTCAAAGTATACCGTTTATCGATTGCCTGGACACGGATTTTCCCGAATGGTGATGAGGAAACACCCAATGAAGCTGGATTACAGTTTTATGATGATGTTTTCGATGAACTTGCAAAATATGGCATTGAGCCGCTGGTAACGATTTCCCACTTTGAGCTGCCGTTTCATTTGGGTAAAGAATATGATGGCTTTTTAGATAAACGCACGATCGGTTTTTATGAACGCTATGCAACGACTTTGTTCAATCGCTATAAAGACAAAGTGAAATATTGGCTGACCTTCAATGAAATCAATTTTGGTACAATGGAACATGGGTTACGGATCAGCGGTCTATTCAATCGGGAATATACAGAAACAGAACAGTATCAAGCGCTGCATAATGTCTTTCTAGCATCTGCTAAAGCAGTAAGCGCTGGACATAAAATCAATCCAGACTTTAAAATCGGCTGTATGCTGGCTTACATCACTATGTATCCCAAAACCTGCCGCCCTGAAGATGTACTGAAAACACAACAAATCAATGACAAATTCAATTATTTCTGTGGTGATGTGCAAGTAAAAGGAAAATATCCTTACTTTATGAAACGCTACTTTGAAAAAAACAATATCCAAGTAGAGATCACTGAAGAAGATCAGCAGATCCTTCAAGCTGGAACTGTCGATTACTATACATTTAGTTACTACATGACAACTTGTATCGCTGACGACTTAGATCAGCGTGATGACAAATCCGGCGGGAATCTTTTCGGAGGTGTCTCAAACGAATATTTACCAAGCAGCGACTGGGGTTGGCAGATCGATCCCATCGGATTACGCTATACACTAAATCAAATTTATTCTCGCTATGAGATTCCTTTGATGGTAGTGGAAAATGGTCTTGGCGCTTTCGATGAAGTAGAAGCAGATGGTTCGATCAATGATGATTATCGAATCGATTATTTTAAACAGCATATCATCGAAATGGATAAAGCAATTGAAGATGGTGTAGACTTGATCGGCTATACGCCGTGGGGCTGTATCGATTTGATCAGTGCGGGAACTGGTGAAATGAGCAAGCGTTATGGATTTATTTACGTTGATCGTGACGATGAAGGAAACGGCACTTTAGCGAGAAGTCGTAAAAACTCTTTCTATTGGTACAAACAAGTAATTGAATCAAACGGCGAAAACCTTTCTAATTAATGAAAAAATTGAATAACTAAAAAAAACTGTAAAATCATTTAGCTTTTCTAATAGATTTTACAGTTTTTAGTTTAATAAATGCTTAATACTATAGTCTTTTGTTTGTCTCTGTCATAAAAGTACGTTAAAATTTTAAAAAGAGAACATTTATAAAAGAGGGAGAGATTTCCATGTGTACAAGTATCACGATGACGACTGATGAGCAAGATGTTTTATTGGCTCGAACAATGGATTTTGGCGTAGTTTTAGAAGCAGAGCCAACATTTATTCCTAGAAAAAAGTTTGTTTTTAATAATGATGACAGTGATAATCATAAAAATGACTATGCCTTCGTAGGAATGGCGCGACAAGAAAATGACGCCTTCATCTTCGCGGATGGCTTAAATGAAAAAGGCTTGTCTTGTGCAACTCTTTATTTTTCAGGTTATGCCGACTATAATGATCAAGCACATGATAAAACATATCCCTTAGCCCCACATGATGTTGTTCCATTTTTACTCTCTTCTTGCGCAACAGTTCGAGAAGCTGCAGAAGTGATGGAAAATGCCCAAATTGAAAACATTCCATTAGACTTTCTTGAGACTGTTTTACCTCTTCATTGGGTCGTTACTGATGCCTCAGGTCAAAGCATCGTGATCGAATATATTGATGAAATCCTGCAAATCCATGATAATACAGTCGGTGTGATGACCAACAGCCCGGACTATCTATGGCATGTGACAAATCTTAGAAACTATATCGGTCTTTCAACGACTCAAAAAACAGAATTTCAATTGCAAAATATCATCATGAGACCTTTCGGTGAAGGTGCTGGTTCTTTCGGCCTTCCAGGTGATTTTACATCACCCTCACGTTTTATTCGGGCAGCCTTTCTGAAATCTTGTTTACAAGAGGTCGAATCAGAAGTAGACGCAGTAACTGCTGCATTCCATGTTCTTTCCAACGTGAGTGTTCCAAAAGGGCTCGTACAAACAACAGATTCTTATGATTATACCCAATATACATCGATCATGATGAATAGTTCATTGAAATATTACTATAAAACATACAATAACCAACGTATTCGCTGTATTGATCTAACCGCTGAAGACTTCGATGCGCCAAACGGAAAAATCTGGTCAAGTTCAGATACTGAAGATATTTTATATCGCAATAAAAAATAAACGCAGGACAAAAAGTGATTGGGATAACACTCTGCGAGTCAAATCCGGACACCTGTACTCCGGATAAACGATGAGAGCAGAAGCAATCCCACTACGTTGCACTCCGATCTCATCAAATGCTAAGGGCTAAAGCCCTAAGCTTTGAAGGTCGGAAATAAGAAAGAATCCACAAAAATTTGCAAAACAATTTTCGTGGATTCTTTCTTATTGCTGTAAAACACAACGAAGAATGAGTTGATGTTGCACAGTACCTTCTTGGTTCTCGGGATTAAACACTTCTGTCTCAACCTTTTTTTCTGTCTATAAAAGTTTAAACCCTTTATTTAACGGCATTTCTTGCGTAGTATAAACGTAAATTATGCCTTGTTTCTGCACTTGATTCGGTAATACCTGGAGCTTTTCATTCGAATCCACTAGTTTTTTCGGTAAAATCGCAGATGCATTATTCGTTTCAAGCATCGTTACCATAATATCCAAGGTATCGATTTCAATAACAGATGCTTCTATTTGGTTCTGTTTTTTCAGGATCTCCAAGGTCGCGTTTCTATATGGGCAATCTTTTTCTCTGCTAATAAGAATTTTATTTTCAAGCAGTTCCGTATTATTCCTCTTCGCTTGCGTCCATACTAACTTTTCTTTGATTCTCTGAACTTCCTTTAGTTTCTGATCGTTTATCTTTTTATTTACGAGTATGAAATCGATCATACCTGCTTTTAATTTTTGAACTAAATCAGCCGTTGGTTTCGTAAAAATCGAGAGGCTCTCATCAAAAATATAGCCCTGTAAATAATTCTGAGTGATCGCCTGTGTGCCGCCGACTCGTACCTGTCTTTTATCCAAGCAAAAGGCTTCTTCCATTTCTGAAACCGTTGCTAAAATTCGTGTCGTATAGTCCAGAAATCGTTCACCATCTTCAGTCAACGCCATCCCACGATTTGTCCTATGAAACAATTTTCTCCCAAGCTGATTCTCCAAGCGAACCATTCTTTTGCTCACTGTTGATTGCACATAATTCAGCTTTTCTGCTGCTTTGATCGTTGATTTTAATTGCGCAACTTCGTTAAAGATTTTAAGGTCATTTGTCTCCATGATATCCCCCATCCATATGTCTATTCCAATATGGAATAACCACGATGCTATTTTACCATTATACACTTAGGGTTTCCCTTTGTATAATGAACTCACACAGAAAGGACGTGCAGATCTATGAATGCTATGCAATATAAAATCACCTTACCAAACGATTATGATATGAGAATCATCAGACAAAGAATCACCGATAATGGTCACAAAACAGATCACTTTCCTGGCTTATTATTTAAAGCCTACCTGATCATCGATACACCAACCAAAAAGGAATACGCTCCTTTTTATATTTGGAATGACGCTAAAGGAATGAATCAGTTCATTTTTGAAGGATTCTACGATAATATTTTAGCTTCATTTGGCTGGCAGCACATCGCTGTTGCTGTTCCACTTCATATCGAACGATCAGCAATGTTTGCTCAAGCCGCGTATGTACTTGAAATTGAGCATCCGATTCAACCAGCAGAACACATGACAGCGCCAGATTTTTCTCTCGAAGCTGAGGATTGCTTAGGAAAAGTTCTGGTGTATAACCCAGATAAATGGAGGTATGTTGAATTTTATTTCTTTGCACAGGCTCCAGAAGACTTCACAGATAGCGGGACAGTTTATGAACTGCTTCATCTATCGGAGTAACATGTCCATAGAAAAAGCAGTTCTTCTATTCGACAATTAGACGCTTTTTTGCATACCTGTTGAATGGCAGTTTAAATCAAACACTTTATTCCAACAAACGGCCCTCATCATGCCAGGCACCATACATCTTGTTCGCTCGAGTATTTTCGATCAATTTAGTTAAACGCTTCTCGAATATTTCCGGCTGTACTTCTTTGTACCCTTGAAGAGTGTCGACCCGAATACGGCGATACAATTCAGGGAAAGCCAAAAAATTCTGATAGACGACCGCTTCTTCTTTTAAACGCATTTCAACTTCTTCATCGATTTTAAACGAAGCAGGATCCATGTCCGGCAAAACTTTTCGTCCTTGTTCCGTCATCTGGCCCAAACGTTCCAGACGGCGGACTCTTTCTTTATTTAATTCGGTCCACGAACTTTTAGGTCCTCTAGGTGACAAACGCTGAGCTGTTTGAGTCTCAGATGCTTTCTTTTTGATCCCATCGATCCAGCCGAAGCATAATGCTTCCTCTACCGCATCTAAATACTGGATTTTATTGGGTTCAGGTTTGACACTTACGATCACCCAGCAATATTTTTGAGTAGTGCTGTTTTCTTGCAGCCACGCCCTTAATTCTTGTCTCGTTGTCACTGGTAATAGATTATCGATCTCCATTGGTATCACTTCCTCCTAACTCAATCATCGTAAGTTTGCGCCAACTTAGCGATTTCCTGTTGATGTAGTAATCGTAATTCTTCGGGTGCAATCACCTTCACACCATGACCAAACATCAATAAAAATGGCAGAATCGTTTTTTGTTGATTGGCATATATGCTCACTTCTATATGTGTATCTACTATTTGGATTTCAGCTTCTGTATAATAATCATATAACTTTCCTAGATCTTCTTTTGGAAACTGTAATCGAATAGCGCTGCCTGGATGTTCTTTTTGCTTTGCTCTTGAAGAATCAACTAAAGTAAATAGCTCTTTTTGAAGAACTAACTGTCGAATTCGAGTGATTTTAAAATACCTGAACGCCCCTCGTTTTTCACAAAAAGAATAGACATACCAGCTGCCATTATTCAATATCACTTCATAAGGATGGATAAGCCGCTTCGTGTGTTCTCCTTTATTGTCTATATAATCGACCAATAACTTCTGTTTGTTTTTCAGAGCCAAATTGATTTGATTGATTTTTTGTTTCGTCTCAAGCTCGATTTCCGGGCGGTGCATAGTTGGAGATTCAAAGGAAAAATGCGGTATTACTTTATCCGTATTTGCTGTTTTTTGAACGAGTTCGATTTTTTCTTTGATCGTCGTTTGCTGATCAAAAATCCCAAATAGACCTTCTTTGACATCCAAGGCTTCTAAGATCGCTTGCTTTTCTTCACCGCTGTAGGTATATGTCCGCAGCTTAAATGACTCCATCAATGAAAAACCGCCGTTGCGGCCTGAATGAGAAATAATAGGAAAACCAGCTAGCTCGATCGTTTCAATATCTCTGAAAATCGTTCGCTTTGTTACGCTAAAACGCTCTGCCAGTTGAGCCGTTGAAATACGTTCATTTTCTAACAGCAATACGATGATCGCTAAGATTCGTTCGATCTTTTTCATAGTGTCCTCCTCACATTAACTATTGTAGAAAAAAAGATAAAACCAGCTGTTGATGACCAGTTCTATCCTTAATACCTTATTATAAATCACGATACTTGATCGCCAAACCTTTTAGGAAATTTCTAGCATAACGGTCTTTACATTCTTTATAGTTTCGGTGCCCTTCTTTTCTGAGGATCGCACTCAATTCACTATCAGAAGCGTAAACTCCAGCCAAACGCAAAACATCCAGCATATCATCACTGGTCAATGCCAAAGCGATTTTGACTTTTTTCAGCATCACATTATTTACATTACGCTGGCTTGTGATCAAAAATGTCGGTTTAGGTGCAACGCCATTTTTAACAGGCGTTGTTCCTCTTTTGTATGTGATCAATCCATTCAAGAAAATTTCCAATGTTCGATCATTACAAACAGCATCCCGCGGCAGGTCATCCGCTTCCTCTTGCTTCGTTAGCAGCACACGTAGTTCCTCTTTTGTAACATCAAGACCGCCTAATTTAAAAATCTTGATCATATCTGTATCTTTGATATCTAATGCATAACGCAGTCGAATCAGTATATCATTATTATTCATGCTTTCCCTCCAGAAACTGTTTCTTCGTCTCTTTAGTATAAAGGTTTCTTTTGGAGAATGCATTAATTTGTTTTATCTTAAAAAAATTCCTATTATTTCACCTACCCTTGTTAAACAGCTTCTATTTCTAGTCGCCTGTTCTAGTGACTGTAAAAACAATTAGAAAATAGATGGCGGACAATGCTACAAGAATAATCACTGAATAAAGTTCCAGAATTATAAATTCTCCCATATGACACTGAACGGCCGAAAGAATTTTTGTCTGTACAACTTCCTGATTCTTCACTAAAAGCTATTTTTGGAAGCTCATTTATCTCTATGTCTTCTATACAAAAAAGACGATTCCAGTATATTTTCGCAATAACTGACAATCGACTTCGTAAGGGAAAACATATAAGCGATTTGAATTCCGATGCGCGAGAACTATTTGACATTCTAAAGGATTTTAATGACCTATCATTATGTATTAAGTATTTTCAATATGATTATCCAATTAGTGATGACACCTTTGATTTAGAACGTCTTTTTTTTAACTTCTTTAGCAGAGCTTTTACCCAGTTCGATCCAGCATATACGCGTGAAACCCGATTTCCAATTTTGAAAATTATGCATACAATTAATAACAACATTTTTTTAGATATATCATCTAAACTTAGTCGAATTTATTTAGATAAGTTCCATTTTGTAGATTCAAAAGATGATTTATTTTATTTTTCTGCATTTCTATTGTTATTTAGAAATCAGTTCTCCATCGAAAATTTAGTGATCACAAAAATCAATCGAGGCTATTCATCCAATTACATCTTTCAAAATAACAAAAAATACCATTTTTCTAAAGAAATAATTTCTAAAGAACTTAATAAACATTCTCACACTTTAGAAAAACTACAAATTTCGAATTTAGACATTTTAGAAGAAGAACTTTCATTGATTTTTTATTCTATTTATAAGAAAAATTCTATTGAAAAGTTCACTATATTTATAGAGTATTCTCGGAATATTTTGGGAGATTCTTTTAATGAAAATTTTATTCAAACTATTTTTAATCCAGAATTGTTTCAGCTAGTAGATAGTGTCTCTAAAGCAAAAATTATTATAACTGATTCTATTGGCCCAAGATTAGATAACAAAAAGTATTTTTTTCTCGAAGATATTTATGACATACACTCTTTAAAAAGACTGACTTCTTTTCTTCTTGACGAATATCTTAAAACTAATTTCGATATCTAACTAAAATGAAAAATTCTTGTATTACAGTACATAGCAGTATAAAATTGATATGTATATAAAATAAACTAGTCAAAAAGGAAAAATTATGGACAAAAAAATGATATTTAGATTGTCAATTAATAGTGTTTGCTTATTATTATTAGCTTTTCTACTTTGGAAAGGCTTTTCTGTGTTACTAGTATCCATTATCTTAACTAGTATTATTATTACAAATAGCATTTCTATTATTAAATCGTTATTTCCCTCTGAATAGATCTACTGATAGTTTTTTTGTCAAACTAATAATACATCTTATGCTATTTTTCAATATTTGTACCAATTTTAAGTTTCTCTATTTAATTAGAATAGAACTATTTAGTGTAAATGCATAAGTTATTTCAAAAATATATTAAATTTATAAAATAAAAATAAATTATAAAAATATACTAATTCACAAAATTTAAAAAAGTGAAAAAATTGAAATATACTGATACATTGGCACTTCGCCATCATTTAGAATGAAAGATGGAACAAATTAATAGAATATAAAAACTATACGTATTATTATTACTTTCAAATTAGATGACGTTCCTTGAAAGGATGATATGTATGAAAAGCAAGATTTTGAAAGGTTCTATTTTGGTGTATACCATTTTTGTTTTGATTGCTACTTTAGTTTTCTTTACCTTGTCGGATCAAAGAGAAAACTTTGCTGATACTGAGAAGGATCAAGTGACGGAGTTAGAAAAGTTGGATTTACCATCTGGGACACGATACAAAACGATTGAATATGGGAGCGATATTTCAATAGCAGATATATTTGATATCACAGCGATGCAAATGCAAGGACTAGAAATAAAGATAATCAACTTTGATTCCACAAGAATCGGTACAACAGATGTTACAGTCCTTTTTAAGAAAAAAGAGATATT
Source organism: Enterococcus sp. 9D6_DIV0238 (assembly GCF_002174455.2). Taxonomy (NCBI): domain Bacteria; kingdom Bacillati; phylum Bacillota; class Bacilli; order Lactobacillales; family Enterococcaceae; genus Enterococcus; species Candidatus Enterococcus dunnyi. Next base: position 2,357,059 of record NZ_CP147246.1, on the reverse strand, counting down.
TTCACAAGGTTCTTTAGTTTTAACAGTTGTAGATAATGAACATCCTATTATTACCGCACATGATATCACTATTTATATGGGACAAGATTTTGATCCATTATCTGAAGTTAGCGCGAGGGACAATGTAGATGGCGATCTCAGCACCAAAATAAGTGTATCTGGATCAGTAGATACATCATATGAGGGTATATATGAATTGGAATATACCGTACTTGACTCTAGTAATAACACAGCACTAAAAACAATAGAAGTTAATGTTATAGCTAATCCCGCCAATGCTAAGGAAGAATCAGTTTCTGAGTCTGAAGAAAGTATAAAATCCAATGAACAATTAATCGATTCTGAACCAGTAGTTCAAACTAATGATACAAACGAAAGTAACCCTTTGACAAATCAAAATTCTTTTGATAATCAACCTAATATAATGATTATCAACGGCACAACAATTTCTTACCAAAATGGTGGACAAGGGGCAGGACAATCAATTATCGACAACGATCCTAATGGTAGTGCTTCAACTTGGGGAGGCGTACAAATACAATCAGGTGATGATAATGCCAACACACATTTTATCGGTCACAATCCTGGTGTATTTTCTATTCTATTTAACATATCTGGAGGTCAATCAATTATTGTAAATGATAATAATGGAAAAGCAACTACCTATATCATTACAAATATTCTACACCTAGATGATTTTGGGAAAGAAGTTACTACAGGTATCGATTATTGGAACGAAACGATTGGAACAGCCGGCGGTGAACGAATAACTTTACAGACATGCATCTCAGACACTGAAAATCTTATGGTTTTTGCATCAAAATGAATATTTTAAAATCTATAAGCATACTTAAAGCATATTTAATTACTCTCAATTAAAAAAGGAGGAATTGAGATGGAACGTTTAATACAAAATATGATAATTAGACGGATTAGATTGTTAGATATTTTGATTCATACAAATCAATGGGTACCGATGAAAGAGTTGACCGTCCGCTTAAGTTGCTCACAACAAACAGTTCTATCAGATTGTGACTACTTCGAAAATGTTTGGTCCGACTATGTTATTATCGAGAGATCAAAAAAAAGGGGTATTCGAATACTCATGAACAAAAATCACTCTATCGGTGAACTTTATAAAAAAATGATGAAAAATTCTAATGATCTAACATTACTTGAATCGTTCTTTTTTTATCCAAATAAAGATACTTCGTTTCACGCCAAACGACTATATATTAGTGAATCAAGTTTATATAGAAGTTATAAACGATTACAACTTGTATTAATGGATCGGAATATTACTATCGCTCATGCGCAAGATACATATGTTTTGTGTGGAGAAAATGAATTACAAATCCGTTTATTTTTTATACTATATTTTTGTGAAGTCTATGAAGAAAGCGAGTGGCCTTTTGCTATCGATAAAGATTTTATTTGTGAACTCGTCAATAGCATATTAAAAATTTTACCTTTTAGAGTTACTCCTCTCTCTCTAAAATTTTTGATGTATTCCATGGCAATTGCAATTGTTCGTGAAGATCAAGGATTTATGTTTTCTGTTGGACATGACGTTGGAAGAAATATCGATACAAATGAAACTATTTTTCAGAAAATTAAAGAAATTTTGCTCTCTAAATATCCGAAGATAAACTACAAAAATTTTTGTCAAGCCATATTGTGGTGGGATTTTTCTTGGATAGAGTATAAAGAAAAGAGTGTTATTAACAATTGGAGTAAAAAATATATGGAGCAAATCTGTTCTTCTTTAAATGTAGAAATTTCTGAAAAAAATGAAACCGAACTTACAAATTGGATTCAATTTATTCATATCAGACATAGAGTTTATCCATTTCAAGAGTATATTATACATAATCGTTTTGCTCAATCTAGCATATCTATAAAAAGAAACTATCCTACATATGCTAAGAACGTCAGGGATATATTAATATCATTTGAAAGGCAAACTCAATTTCCTTGGTACTCTAAGTACTACGAAGAATTACTGCATGAAACATTTTTTCAATGGAATGAGCTCTATAAACAATTAGATAAAAAGTATTCTAGATTAGTAGTGATAGTATTTAGTGATTTGGGAACAGAGCACGAAGCATTTTTAGCTTATCTAATAAAAAATAAGTTTTCAAAAAGAGTGGAAGTTCATTGTGCAACTGAAGAAAAATACTTAAATGATATTGAAAAGAAAGGCAACTATGATTTGTGTATTTCTAATTACCCACTCAAAAATGTTGCTCTGGAAAACCTTGTTGTAGTAGAGGATATTCCTTCAGCAAAAAATTGGATGGATATTTATTATTGCATGAATCAAAAATAGGATTAATTTTTCTCGGATATTGTATTATTTTTTACGTTAATACCATTATAGTCTGCTAGCTTAATCTGATAACGTTTTTTGTGAATCTAAAAAAAGTAAGCCGGATCAATGTATAGCTTTTTGATTTTGCTATTTGAAACGTGATTCAATAAACTCTATCCTTCATTTAGCTAACAATCAAAACAAGATAGAAAAAAACTCTATCCCATTTTTGATAGCCTTCTCATTATTTTATTTAAGAATCCTTGTTTTTTAATATAGACGCAAAATAAGTGAAAAGTTCTGCGACAGAGGGTGGGCATCCATATTTGTTTCTAAATTTATGAAACACGCTCTATAAAAATGTTCTTTTATTATCGGATTATACACTTGCTGAAACTCTGTATGACTACTTCTGTATATATTTATGTATTCAGCAATATAGATTTTATTTAACTTCTTAAAAAGTATTTAAATCCCTTGACTTAGGGTCAAATTAAAGAAAAAGAAACAAATTCAAAAGAAGAGTGCCTTCTTTTGAATCTGTTAAATTAAACAACATTTTTATAGTTGAAAAAATTTGTTTTTTTCGACTCGTAAATTTTTGATATGCGACCAATAATGTTCTGAAAACGGTGTCTATGAATTCAGCTTCACTAGATCAAATTTATTGATTCAGCACGACATAGTTCACAGGGGCTGTTCTGCTTTAAACTAATCTTGATCAATTATTTCACTATCGCCTTTCAATACTGTTTGCCAAATAGTATAAGCATCGTTAATTTATCTTTCTTACCATCGTAATATCTGTTTCCAAATACCCCATCTTTTTATACAGCTGATACGCCGACTGATTATGAGCAAAAACATGTAAGCCAATTTCTTCTAACCCATGTTCTTGTCCCCATTCTTCGATCAAAAGCAGTGTTTGTTTGCCATATCCTTGACCTCGATACTCAGCATTGATCAGAAAATCATAAATAAATCCTTTTCCTCCGGAGACATTTACCCAGATGACACCGATTTCTTCTGTTGATTCAGGAATGAATATCGAAAAGAGATAATTGTCTTTTGTGTCTGGTCCATCTGGAAGTAAATCCGCAAAACTTTTTTCTGCTAAACTGATTGCTTCTGATTCAGCCCAAGTTCCCGCCTTGATTTTATCTTTTGCATATTCTGAAACAGCGATATCGAGGTACTCTTTGAATTTATCTTGATGCATTTTTTCTAATTTCATGTTGTACTCCTCTTCTTAAAATCTGTTATTCTTTCTGATAAGCTATTTAAAAATCATTTCTTATTCAAAAACAGACCAAAAAACGCCAGCTGTCACGTTTTTCGGTCTGTTTTCTTTTCATAAATACTTATTTCACTGAAACGTTTTTGTAGTACGGTGCACCAATTGCACGATAGACTAAACCTTCTACTCGATCATTCACTAAGAAAGCCTCTGACGCTTGGTATAATGGTGTTACTGGTGAACTTTCCATCAATACTTTTTGCGCATCTAATAAAGTATCCCAGCGTTTTTCATTCTCTGTTGCGTAAGTTGTTGCTGATTCTTGCAGTAATTTGTCAAATTCTTCGTTGCTGAATTTACCGTAGTTTTGCTCGCCGCCAGTTCTGAATAATTGTAAGAAGTCATACGGATCCGCATAAGTTGCTGCCCATCCTGCTAAGACAACATCAAAATCACCACTGCTCATTTGGTCTAAACGGTTTTTGAACGGTACACTTGAGATCGTTACTTTCAAACCACTTAAGTTTTCAGTCAACAATCCTTGGATATATTCAGATAATTTTTTCGCTGAATCTGTATCTGATGTCAATAATGTAATAGAGGCAGAATCGATGCCCAACTCTTTCTTGGCATCTTCCCAAAGCTTCTTACCACCTTCGACATCTGTCTTCATCAAGGTACCCGCTTCTTCAGCAAAGTCTTTCCCTGTTTCTTGGTTTGCGATTCCTTTAGGAACAAATGCTTCAATCGCCATTGAGCCATCTTTTAGGATATTTTTCGCGATTTGGTCGGAATCGATCAGTTCCGTAATAGCATTTCTAGCATTCTTATTCGCAAATACTTTATTTTCAGTGTTGTACTGTAAGTATGAAGTCGATGGGTAAATACGAGTGACTAATTCTGGATTGTCTTTTTCTTGATCTACATATTCACCTTTGATCGGTGCAATATCTGTTTCACCTGCTTTGAATAAGTTCACGTTTGTACCGATTTCTTTACTTACTTGAACGTTGACTTCATCTAATTTGACTTTGTCTGCTTCACGGTATTTATCATTTTTGATGTAGTTCCATGTGATGCTAGTGCCATCCCAATCTGCTAATGTGAATGGGCCATTATAGATCATATTGTCACTATTGGTTCCATAATCTTTTCCTTTTTCTTCAACAAACTTTTCATTCAGTGGATAGAATGTTGGTTTGGCTAAAAGAGAAGATAAATATGGAATCGGATATTCTAAGTTGATTTCCAGTGTATAATCATCTAGGGCTTTTACACCTAAATCAGACGCTGGTTTTTCTCCTTTAGAAATTGCTGTGTAGTTTTCAAATCCGTCAAACAGATACGCATACTCTGAACCTGTTTTTGGATCGACTGTACGTTTCCATGAGTAAACAAAATCATTCGCTGTTACAGGCTCACCGTTACTCCATTTTGCATCTTCGCGTAACTTGATCGTATATGTCTTTCCGTCATTTGTTGGTTCTACCACTTCTTCAGCGATTGCAGGAGCTGAAGTACTATCGTCTGCAAACTCATATAAGCCTTCCATCACTTGGCTGATAGCAGAAAAACTGACCACATCTGTTGCTTGAGAGATGTCCATTGTTGGTAACTCAGCGCTTTCCAACACTTTTAAGACTTGTTTTTTATCATCTGCTGCATCTTCTTTTTTACTTCCTGAACCGCAAGCAGCTAATGCTAAAACCAATGCGCTAGCAGCTACTGTTGTCAGTGCCCACTTTTTCATGTTCATCATTGTTTTCCCCCTATTTTCTATTTATGATCAAAAGCTGTCGATCATGGCTTGATCTAAATCATTGACGATCGCGACTGCTAATTGATAAGCTGCTTGGTAATCCTGATAGGCCACATATCCGTAATGTGTATGTGCATAACGGACAGGTACACCGATCACGATTGCCGGCACGCCTTTATTTGTCAGATTGATGATCGCACCGTTTGTACCGCCGCCTTTTCGAACAGAGCTTTGCATCGGCAGTCCATATTTTTCAGCAGTTTCTTTGGCAAATCGTTGGAAGCGCGGATTCGTTATCATCGATACGTCAAAATTTCTAAGCATTGGACCGCGCTTCAGCCCGGATTGAATCATATATTCTTCTGAAAAAGTATCATCTGCCGGACATCCTTCAAAAACGATCGCCAAATCCGGCTGAACATTATTCATCGCAACTGTTGCTCCGCGTTCGCCGACTTCCTCTTGAGCAGTCATTGTTCCAATCAAGTTGAAAGGTGACTCCTTTTTAGAAAGCTCCTGCAATGTTTCCAACAAACAAGCACAGCCGATACGGCAATCAAATGCCTTTCCAATCATTACATCGGTGCTCTCTAAATACTCAAAAGTAACGTCCGGGATCACAGGATCGCCGATTGCGATATTTAATTTTTCTGTTACTTCTTCCGCGCTGACACAGCCGACATCGATCACCATATCATCGATCGTTTGTGTCTCTTTACGCTCTGCATCGGTCATAAAATGCGGTGGTTTACTAGCAATGATTCCTGGAACCTCGCTGCCATCTGCTGTCTTGATCCGTACTCGATGTGCAGGGATCGTGTTTGATACCCAACCGCCTAGCGGTAAAAAGCGTAGCGTGCCATTCGGTTTGATCGCTTGCACGATAAAGCCGACTTCATCACTATGAGCATCAAACAAAATAGTTGGTCGATCCGCTTTTTGTTCGCCGACCTTCATATACACATTACGAATATGATCTTCTTCTACTTGTGCAAAAGACGCTGAAAATTCTTTAGCAATCGCTACAACATCATCTTCAAAGCCTGACACACCTGAAGCATTGGATAATTTTTCTATTAAATCTAACGATTCTTTCTTTGTCACTTACACGATTCTCCTTTCAACTTCTTCGATGTATTATAAAACAGATTCCACTGATGTATACGTTAAATCTAAATCTGCGGCAACCGCGGGATTTGTCAATGCACCATTCAATGTATTGACGCCAACTAAAAGTGCTGGATTTTGCTCGATCGCTTGTGCAAATCCTTTATTCGCTAACTCTAAAACATATTGCAGAGTAGCGTTCGCTAAAGCAAATGTCGCAGTTTGCGGAACAGCTCCCGGCATATTTGCTACGGCATAATGGATCACGCCGTGTTTTGTATATGTTGGATGTCCATGTGTTGTGACTGTATCGATCGTTTCGAAAATTCCGCCTTGATCGATCGCAATATCGATGATCACAGAATGTTCCGGCATTGATGCCACCATTTCTTCTGTGACTAATACAGGCGCTTTATGTCCTGGAAGTAATACGGCACCGATCACAAGATCTGCTTGCTTTACTTCTTCTTGAATATTGAAGTGGTTTGATACGAGTGTCTTTACGGCACCAGCAAACTGATTATCGATTTCCTGTAGTCTCTTGATATTTACATCAAGGATCGTAACATCTGCACCTAAGCCTAATGCAATCTTTGCTGCGTTACAGCCTGAAATACCGCCACCGATGATCGTTACCTTGCCTTTTTTTACACCTGGTACGCCGCCAAGTAAAATACCTTTTCCTTCTGGCACCTTTTCTAAAAATTGAGCACCGATTTGTGTCGCTAAGCGGCCAGCGATTTCACTCATTGGAGCCAATAATGGCAATTCTCCGTTCGCCAACTGAACACTTTCATAGGCAATCGTTTTCACTTTACGTTTCATCAATTCTTCAGCTAATGGTTTATTCGCTGCTAAATGAAGGTACGTAAATAACGTTAGATCTTCTCTTAAATATGGATATTCTTCTTCTAATGGTTCTTTTACTTTCAACACTAATTCTTGAGCCCAAGCTTCTTCTGCCGTCTTAACAATGGTCGCTCCTACTGCTGCATACTCTTCATCATGAATCGACGCTCCAAGTCCAGCGTCAGTTTCAACGTAAACAGTATGCCCATGTTTGATCAAGTCTAAAACGCCGGCTGCCGGCAATGCCACCCGATTTTCACCATTTTTTATTTCTTTCGGTATCCCAATATTCATCACTCAAGCTCCTCTCTTGTTCTTCCTATTACTTTTTAGTCCACTTAATGATTATAATTTAATGAAAGTTTATCTGCAATACGTAGAAAAAAAGATTTATTTTCTCTTTAAACTTTCATCTGATCGCTAATAAAAAAAGTGACAAAAAGCTAGATAAGCTCTTTGCCACTTTTTATCGATTATTAGCCCACTTCCACTTTAGAACGCCATGAGGTTCCGCAATCGTCTACGATTTCATTGAGCGTCTCGATATTAGCTTTACCTTGAGTGGCAAACCAATCTCGACCTGCGTCTTCTCCTTTTGACGCAAATGGTTTCACCCCTTCACGCCAAGTAGCTCTGCCGCATAAGACACCACTAAATTTTGAGCCAGCTTCTTTCGCAAATTTTAATGTTTCCTGAAATAATTCTGTCGAAACCCCAGCACTCAAAAAGATAAACGGCAACTCTGTCAATTCACTTTGTTTCTTAAAATATGCCAGTGCTTCTTTACGGCTATAGACAACTTCATTTTCAGTGAATCCTTCAACATATTTCATATTTACAGGCACTTCCATTTTTAGTACATCGATATGGTATTGCGGTTTAGAAAATTCGACCATCGACTCCAATACTTTATGTGGTTTTATTCGGGCAAAAGCTGCTGATCCGGCATCTAAGACTTCTGTATCATACGTAACGATCTCCACAAAAAACGGAATATCTTCTCCCAAGCATTCACTACCAAGTCGTTCCACAAAGACATGCTTTAAATGATTGATCGCTCTAGGTTCATCAGGATCATAATAGAGTAAAAACTTGATCGCATCTGCGCCAGCTTCTTTCAAACGTGAAACAGACCAATCTTCCAATAGATCCGGCATCCTTCCTGGAGTGGACGCATCATAACCAGTTTTTTCATACGCTAAAAGTAAACCGCAAGATTTATCACGTACCTTTGTTGCTGGCAATCCATAATCTGGGTCTAACAGTATCGCAGATGAATAAGGAGTCAATTCTTCTGAAGCAACTTTTTTGAAATCAATGATTTCTTCTCCTGTTGCTGTTGTAGCAGCGTCTGAAATCATTTTTTTTAGCGATCCGCGCTGATCGATCGCCAACGCTTCAATTAAACCTTTTTCATTTGACAGACGGTTCAGAGCATCCATTTTTGCCTGGCTGATTTTGATCATACTAGCAGCTCCTTTAAGTATTTTTGAGGAAATTCCTCTCTTACTTTGAGTATACTCTCTCGTATTTATTAAGACAAAAAGAAACACTTTTCCTATGAAAATGCTATCCATTTATTTTTTCAATGATTCGCCTTGACCTGATACGCGTTTCATACTTTATAGTTAAAAAAAAGACAGGAGGCGTTTATTTATGATCAATGCAATGCTTGAATTAACGGATCAGTTAGGGATGGATTATTACTTTGTTTCTCTCGAATTCAAAGAAGGGAAGCTTTTCGTTCGCAGTTTGAATAATTATTGCAAACCGATCAGTAAAACAGTAGAATTAACGGAAATAGAAGGGCTATCTATAGAAGAATCAGATGGATTGGGATACATTTGCTTTGATTTTGATGATGAGCATTACCATTTTGTCGACTATGGGAATCGGGTTCTAGCATTCTTTAAGACCCTTTTGTTCTCTACCTCACTTCATCTATAGCCTTGAAAGGAGCCGCTCATGACGACTATTCGTGATATCGCTAAATTATCCGGCTATTCTGTTTCTACCGTTTCCAGAGTATTGAATAACCATCCTTACGTGACAGAAGAAAAGCGTAAAAAAATTTTAAGCATCATGGAAGAGCTAGACTATATTCCGAATATAAAGGCCAGAAATTTAAGTAGTGGGCATTCAAAGCATATTGCCGTAATGATTCCATTTTCTGATCATCCTTATACAGATAAAATCGTCAGCGGCATTTTAAAAGCTGCCTTCAAATCTGGATATAAGGTCACGTTATTGCCGACAAATTATGATTTAACGATTGAAAAGCGTTATTTAGATGAGTTGGCTGCCAAAGCCTGGGATGGGATGATCATTACTTCAAAAAAAAGTTCATTTGATATCATTTCTAAGTATTTAAAATATGCACCGATCGTTTGTTGTGAAGATACAGGAGACTATCCGATTTCTTGTGTTTCGATCGATCGGGGAAAGTCTTACCATGATTTGTTTACACTGTTGATAAAACAAGGGTATAAAAAAATAGGATTGACTGTCGGCCGTCCAGAAAAAGACAGTGCTAGTACAGCGATCGTATTGGAAGCCTATCGAAAAATAATTGGATCAGCAGATTCTTCATTGATTTTTAGGGATTGTCGGACTTATGAAGATGGGATCAAAGCTGGTGAATACTTTTCGAAAGTTGAAAATCTTGAAGTAATCGTTACAAATGGCGATGATGTTGCTGCGGGGATCTTGCAGAAGCTATCGTTGAAAGAAATTATTGTCATCGGTGAAGAAAATTTGTTATCTAGTAAGTTATTGCAGTTTCCAACTGTAGATCATCATTTGGACTTATGTGGAGAAAAAGCCTTTGGGTTGTTATTTACAGATACTGTCAAAAGAGCAACTATTTCTTCTACATTTATCCAGCGTCATAGAATCTAGCGATTAGCTACATATTTTTTTGAAAATAAACCACTGGATCTGAATACACTTTTTATAAGTTACAATCCAGTCGCTTAAAACTTATACTGTTGGAAAAAACAAACGCACCTACATGAAAATCAAGGGTTGAATTTTCGTGCAGGTGCCCTTATCTTGTAAACTCAATCACTTCTACTATTTATGATTTATCTACAATAATTAGAGCATTTGCCCAACGCGATTTCTTCCCGCTGACGCTCTGATATACTTGATATTTCTATTGATATCTTTTAATAACGATAGTCACTTGTACCTAAGAAAATGTTCATTGGTATGCCTTCACTATCAAATTGGACTAATAAATACTTCCCAAATGTTCCTTCTTGCTTTCCTTCATCTCTATTGTCATACAGTTTAATTGTCTGACCAGCGATTGCTTTTTTCTCTCCCTCCACTTTCTTTTCAAACAGTTTAGATGCTTTATTCGAGTCTGGGAGTTTCATCATCTCTATGATTGGTTTAATAAACGCATTGAAATCTTTGCCAGGATACTTCTTATCTTTTATGACTGTACGAATCTCGATATCCTGATTCGATAATTTTGCTTTCTTTACACTTGGCATATAAATGTATTCAGTACTCATTTTGACACGTGCGATGATATTATTTTGCTGATTTTCAAAAAGTTTATTTCCTGAAAAAAGGAGTTTCTCTTCACTTGCTGCAATTTCAAAAGAGTCATTGATAGCTATATTGTTTCCACTAAACTCTTTATTTACTAACTCATTGCTATCATTGATCAATGATGAGAATTTTATTTGGTATTTATCATCCATGACTTTATCGATCTCACTCAGCTCTACAGGATAGTTAGATGAACCAAAATTTTTAGTGCGTTCTCCTAACCAAGTAAAAGCTACATCTTCTTTTGGTAGTTTCGCATTGATCGTTGACTTTTCTTTTGAACACCCTGCTATTATCAAAAGTATGCCTAAAAACAAGATAATTTTTACGTATTTTTTCATCTAGTTCCTCCAATTAGTTTAGTGTTAACGTTAAAGGTTCTTTGTTCTTAAATTCAGTATCATCGAATTGAATGGTGACATCTTCCTCATTATTTTTATCAAGAGAATATATTACAGCAGCTTCCACTGCTTCTTCTTTCTCAATATTTTTGAAGCTGTTTTGAGACAGATAATCTAAGGTATTATCTGATAATTCCTTGTTTTCTTGTCTTGTTAATTCTTTTTCTCCCTGATAAACTTTCATATACCGCTTCCATTGATCAATGGGCTTCAATACTTCCTGATCTTTATTTGTAGTTAGATATCGAATAACCAGTAACTTCTCATCCTCTACTTGTTTCACCTCATAAGTACTGACCTGCAGCGAAAAATTTTTATTTTGAATTCGATTATCCAATTCATTGGACGATTCTTCTGTCACTTCATTTGTTACTTTCTCGTTAAGACTCTCTACTGAACGATCAAAATTTTGTTTCCTTTTGTCATATGCTCTATCATTATCTATAGGACTAAAAAAGAATAGACTGATAACAGAATTTTCCGTAGCTACATAATAAACATCTAACAATGAGTTCTTTTCTTCATATTTAGCTGAAATTGTATAATTGATCACTGAATGTCCATTTGCTACAAATCGATTCGCCTTCACACCTTTAAGAACATAATAATCTTCCAAGTAACCCTTTGCGTGTTTTTCTAATTCTTTTTCGCTAAGTTTTCCCATTTTTTCTGTAAGGATATACATCCCGGAGTTGCTTTTTGTATCCTTTGAACTGACCACCGCTGACTTATTGATCGCTGTTTCCTTTTTATCTTTTTGCCAGTGAGAAGGCAATTGAATGGAGTAATCACTTCCATTTGCAGAAAATTTAGTCGTTTTCTTTTGCAACGTATTGGTTTGACAACCTACCATAAAAAAGAGACTAAGTATGCTCAGTAAAATAATTTTTTTATGCATTCATCATCTTCTCCTTATCAATCGACTGCGCTCTTTTTTTGTAAAACCAGTAAGCATAGATAGAAAATAGAAGAATACAGCCAGCAAATAATATTGCACCTAACATGAATCCCTGAGGAATAAACACAAATTCCAATGTATGTTTTCCTTTTGGAATAGTAACAGATAAAAAGGCATCTTTAAATGTATCGATCTCAATCTTCTTCCCGTCTATATATGCAGACCATCCTTTATCATAAGGAATAGTTGTTAAAAGAACATGTTTTTCTTCTGAATCAATTTCAGCATTTGCTCGTCTACCATCAATGTTGAAATCTACGGCTTTTTCTTTGATCTTTTCAACATCTGCTGCAAATTTTTCTGTATCTAGAAAAACGGCGTCTGGTCGGAAAATTTCAATCGTTTGATTCCCACCAACAAACGTACATTCGACTTCTACAGTTGTTGTAGTTTTATGGTAACCTAAATCATGGTATTGACCTGTATTGGCAAATGAGCTGCCGCTGCCACTTTCTTTCCCATTGATTTTTACAGAAACATTGGTCTGCCCTTCTCTATAAAGATTAGTAGGAACAATACTAAGATATCCTTGCTTTCCAGCTGGCACTGTAATCAAAAACTTTAATGTTCTTGCATGGCCCAATTCTGTTTCTCCTAATTCAATAGTATCTCCAGTTTCAGAAATAGTTACATCCTTTGAAGAGATGATCGGTGCATCACCAAATGTATAGATTTCTCCATTTGTTCCTGAAAAATGATTGAACAGTTCTGTCTGATTTTTCACAGCTTCTTTTTCATAAATCTCATCATCCGTCAAAATCCCTAAGGGCAATGCATATTTATTCTCATAAAGTGTAAATTTGCCACTTTTTTTAACTTTTTCATATCCAAACTTGCTAAAATAGTCACTGCTTGAAATGTTATATTTCATACCAACAAGTGAATCTGCCAACAATGTATTATTTCTATAATCTACTAGTAAATTGGTTCCAAATGAACGATAGCCTAATAAATTGATATATTGAGAAGAATGACGATTTCGAATAGATGAAAACATAGACACGCCGTGATAGCCATATCTAAAGCTATCATTTGCAGAAGAACTATTTAGATTTTCCATTCTAAAGAAAGAGTCATTTTTTTCTGTTAGGTCTACCAACTTTGTAATATCGTCATAGTTATCGTTATATGCAGCTTGGCTAATATATGACCAATCGTTTTTTATCCCAATAACCATTTGTTGTGCATTAAATGCTGCTTCTCCCATCATAAATAATACCAAGATTGCTGTCGCAGCCCGAGACCATTTGGGTTTGTATGCATAGATCAGCCAAATAAGTAAATATATAGCTAACAATACAATACTGATAACCAATGCCTCTGTCGTAATAAGACCATACCTTTTCTTATTTGAAAAAAATATAAATACAAGAAAGACAAATGCTAGGGACAAAATTACGTTGGTAATACCATTGATATCTTCTTTTGAAAAACGTTCTAAGCTATAGCCTGCTACTAAAATAATCAAAAACGACAGCAGAAAACTAAATCTGAACAAAAACATATACGGTCCATGCATCCCATGCCAAAATAGATTCATTGGATTAATATAGAAGCTTAAACATAGGATCAAAAATAAACTTCCGTAGAGTAACTTATTTTTTAGAGCAAATTTCTTACTTACAAAATAGTAGATACAAAAAATCAATGGCATCAATCCAATATAGATGAATGGCATACTCTTATATTTGCTCGTATCATAGACACCGACTAAACTTTTTGCGATTAAATCCCATGAACCAATATCCTTCGTAAAAAAGCTGCCAATACTACTTAAGCTTTCACCATTCGTTGCTAAGTCAATCACTGTCGGTAAAATAACGATCATAGATGCACCGCCAGCCAAAAACGATGTTACTAAATAGTGCCCAATCGTTTTCTTATATCGTCCCCAATTGGTGCATGCTCTAGCAAAGAAATATAAAAATGAAAATACGCCAACCATAAATGCCATGTAGAAATTAGATAAAAATAAGAATAGGTAACTTATGAACAGAACAATCGGTTTGCTTTGATCCATCAGTCGATGAATACCTAAAATGATCAACGGCAAATAGACAAATGTGTCTAACCACATAATTACTTCTGAATAAGCAACAGCATAAGACATCAGTGCATAGCTGGCACTTAAAGAGACGACAAGCCACCGATTCAACTTGAATGTATTATGTGCAAAAATCCAAAAAGATACGCCCATTGCACCAAACTTGATCAATGTTAAATAATACAAAGTATCTGTCATATTGCTATTATCAAAAAATGCGACTAAAGGTGTGAATATTCCATTTAAATAGTACGCTGATAACGCCCAATAATTCAGTCCTAATGAACCAGACCATGTATAAAATATACTTTGTTTCCCATCTAGCATATTTTTGAAACTTGAATGAAAATTGGCATATTGAGAAAAACCATCCGAAGCTAAAATTGACATCTCACTTCCCGGATAGATTCCTATATTATAGTAAGCAATACACATAATCCCAACAGGAATCAAAAAGCTTAAAAATATAAATAGCGAATTCTGCTTTAAAAAATTTTTTATCGTATTCATCATTATTTGAACGTTCTCTCTTTCTTTCGGTTATTTTGGAACTCCAAATTTATTGATTGGAAAATATCTCAAGAACAATGTACCTTCTATTTGTTCATCTTTCACCAAACCAAAGTTCCTACTATCATTTGAGTTATTCCGATTATCTCCTTGAACGAAGTAACATCCTTTTGGAATTTGATCATACTGCGCCAATTCTTTAGCCGCTTCATCAGATACATTGATTTTTATCATGCCGTCTGACATATTTTCTATTCTTTTTGGTGTTTCTACGAACTGTTGAGTATTATCTTTATATGCTAAAAACAAAGTATTCCCGTCTACCCATATGTAATCTCCCGGAACACCAATCACTCTTTTAATATAAGAAGAGGATCTGTCTTCTTCGGGTCGAAACGTCACGATTTCATATCTTTGTATTTTTCTTGTCTTTCTCAAAAGGACAAGATCATTATTAAGAAATGTAGGTTGCATAGATACACCATCTACTCTATGTGCAAAAAAATTAGTTTGGAAAACAATCACAGTCAACAAAAACAGCAGTAAATAGATCGTATTCTTGTCATGTAAAAAACTCCATAAACGTCTTTTTTTACTCTTCACGTTTGAAGGCCTCTTTTTACTTTTCTTGCGCTTATCTACCGCCTTTGACATCGTGACATTCTTTTTATATTTCCTTTTTGATCGTATTGCTTGTTCATTTATCTTCTTCATGGTCAAACTTCCTCTATCGTTAAAACTGTCTCATATCGTAAAAAGGAAACACTTTAGCTTTGACAATACCGATTATTGCCTTTTCATCAACAAACCCATATTCTCTACTATCTGTAGCATATTCTCGATTATCACCTAAAACAAAGTACTTATTCGGAGGAACCATGTCCTTTTGAAATAAATCGTATAGGTCAAAATTCTCTGTGATCGGCTCCTCCGACTCCTCTCTGATTCGTTTTGATAAAAAACGCTCAGCTTTCAATTCGTTGTTTATATACAGTTCATCATCTCGATAAGCAACCTGCTCGTTTGGCAAACCGATGATTCGCCGAACACTTACTTCATTATTCCCATCCTTTATATAAACAAGATCAAATCTTTTTATTTTTGATAATTTGGAGACAAACAAACGATCTTGGTCACTCAGAGTCGGAACCATTGAATAGCCCTCAAATTTAGAAATGCTAAATACAAAAAGATTCATGAGAATAAGTAGTAAAATGCAGATCGCTAAAGTAAGGCCCAGTTCAACTAGTTTATTTACTAATCTTTTTTTCAATTTTTTAGTCTGTTTTTTCTTTCTTCGTTTATCAGAAAGTTTTGCTTTTCTCTGCTGTGGATTTCGTTTTGCTTTTGGCTTTATGCTACTAGACTTCGAATATTTCTTTGAAGTGTCTGTCTTCTTCTTTACATCTTTTTTTGTCATAAGATTACCTCAGCATTTTCTACTGTTTTTTCTTTAACGCAGCTTCATTAATCTTAAATTCTTTAAATACTTCTGTTTGATTTGCTTTTATCTTTTCAATGTCGTTCATATATCCTTGATAGGCTTCTTTTTCTTGTAAAGTTTCAACAGATTGTTCACTAAGATTTTTACCAAGCTCTTTTACACCGATGAAATATCTATTTAACAAATGTTGTTTTTCTTCTTTCAACGAAACAGAAGCTGTAATAAATCCATAACTGACTAGTTTATTCGATAGTCCTCTAACATTTTTTATTGATTTTTGCGGATTTTCATTTTTGTTGACATTTTCAAGTTGGGTTGTCAACTCAGTGAGTATATAGTAGCTTTGAACAATTGATTCTGATTCTTTGCCATTCAACTTATTTTGTTGGTAATAACGAGAATAAACTGCACCAGCTGATGTCCCCCCCGCCATGAATATAAGAATGATCGTCCACATAATTTGCTTTTTAAGTGTAACTTGCAATTTTCTTTTGGCTACAAAAAATCGTTTCCGCCTTTTTTTGTTTTTAGGTGGTCGCTTTCTTTTAATAGCTTTTAGACGTTTCTTGCTTTTAAAAACGTTTAGCAACAACACTAGACTAAACAAAGTAAAGAGAAATGCACTAGATAAAAGGACAACAAATGACCAATCTAACGTCCCCATTATTCCTCATTCCCTTCATCTTTATTTTTTCTTCTTGTTCTTCCGCTTCTTTTTCTTGTTTTTATTTAAACTAGCTCGAACGATGATGTAAATAACAACGATTACGGCAATAACACTTCCGACGATCATGGCGATCATTTTCCAATTGATACCTTGTTCTTTTACTAAACTGATATCTTCATCATTATATTTATCCGCTTCCTCATCTGTAATTGTGAAATCTTCGTCCCATTCCCACTTTTTATCCTTTGTACTTGCTACGACATGCGCACTATAGTCACCTGGTACCATTCGTTCACCATTCATCGATACTGGAAAGTCGACCATACTATTTGGTGCCACACGCATGTTTGCCTTTTTGGTATCATATAGTACAGCTTCAGAACCTTTTTTCATGATTTGGACATCCATTGTTAGATTTTCTAAGTATGCTGGTTTAATGTTGGAAAAATTCACAAACACACTATTACGGTAATTGTTTGACCCAGCGCTTACTTTATTCAACGCTAATTCTGGAGTAACAACGGTGTCTGTTTCGGAAAGCAGCATCCCGACAACATATGCATATTCGTTGATAACGCCTTTTTGTTTTTCACGATTCTTTTTATCTACCTCGCCTTTTAGCTGGATTCCTCCAGAAATCACTCCATCAAAAGTCGCTTCCGGCATGGTGATATCCAATTTCACTGGTACAGTACTCTTTGCTGGTATCGTTACTTTTTCTGGTGCTTTCACGACATTTTTAAAGTCATACTTTAGAGATTTGTCATTATCAATTTCATTAGGTCCATATTCAATGACTCCGTTACTACTTGTTTTCGCACTATTTAAGGAAACTACAGCAACAACTTCTTTATCAGACTCGTTTGTCAAATCGATTGTTACTGACTGCTTTTGACCTGGGTTCATTTTAAGATCAAAATAGCCGACGTCCATATTTCTTTGATTTTCTGGTCGGTTCACCTTATATGTAAAGCCCACGCTTGCTTCCGCAGATAAACTAAATGAAAAAATTCCTACTATGTATAATAAAGCTATTGCTAATGTTCCTATTGTTTTTCTCATGCTGTCATTCCCTCATTTCCTATTTTCAGAAGACAGGTTCACTGACTATATCTGCCAGTGAACCTCTCTCACAATCTACATATTAAAATTGAAATCTTAAAGAGTTTCTGATAAAGTCCACTCAACAACGCCGTTATAATCTCCAGCGATCACAGATGGATTTTGTGCTTTTGGAATATCCAATGTTACTGATTTGTCTGCATTAGCAGATCCAGCAGTTTCCCCAAATTTCACATCATGTTGTCCGTATCCTGCATTAGTTGTTCCTTTTGTATTGTTGATAAATACTGAAGGTTGGTTTAATTCTACAGTTACGTTGTTCAAGATAGAGCTTGGTTGAACAGCATTTGCGTAATCATTTACCCATACGTTGTTGTAAGTGATTTTTGCTCCGTTTAATTGTGTACCGCTAGTTGTTTGGAATTGTTGGATCAATTTAGCACTTAATTTGTGTGTAGCACGGACATTTTCTGCACGTTTATCAGTGTAAGTGACAAAGTTTGCCATTTTATTGCCGCCATTGTCATATAAATCTGCTGTAAATGTTTCTTGAGATGCTGATAATACTGAGTGTGTTTTGAATTCTAGTGGTGATACAGAGATAATTCCGAATTCACCTGGATCAGTAATTGTCAATGTTGAGTTTGAAGTAATTTCAGAACCTGTACCTGTGTCACCACTTGAATCTTTTGAAGTACTGTTATCTGTCATTGTTTGGATGCCAGTTGATTCTGTGAAACCGATATGACCTTTTCCGTTCATCGTATCCGCTTTTGTTGTGTTTGGTGCTGCTAAAGCAACCCCAGCTACTGCTACTAATGCTGCTCCGCATAATTTGTGTGTTAATTTCATTTGTATTTCCTCCTAATATTGTGTGTAATAATTTATGGTAGCTCGGATAAAATCCAAGTTATCACCGTTGTGTACTCTACAGCATCAATTTTTGTTGCTGCAGGGATGTTTAATGTTATTGCATTATTTTGATAGTTTTGCTTATTAGCAAAATCCGAGTTAAGGACAGCTTCGCCTTTTTGATCGATTCTTGGTGTCAAGGTATTCTCTAATTGAAGCGGATTATTTTCTGACGCACCAAACGAGACCGACCAAGTTCCAGACCCATTACCTGATTTTGCAGTTGCAAGAGTATAAGTTTCTCCTATAGTGTTGACTTCAATTACTTCTTTAGAAACCATTGGCGCGCTAGCTAAATCAGAAGTTGAATTCGTCCATGACTTATCAAAAGAAAGAAAAGCTCCCTTTAATTCATTATTAGCCGTGTTCATATTCTGAAATTGTGTTTCTTGGCGCATCTGTAATGACCAACCCAAAGCTTTTGGTCGCTCATCCGTTATTTGGATGAAGTTACCGCGAACTGGGGTTTCATCAAGAAATAATTGCGCATTAACAGGCAAGCTCATCCCTTTATCAGAAACTTTATTAGCTGAAAAGTCTAACTGCGGAACGAAATCTATCCGTAAATCACCAGATAAGCTTGGACTTGGTCCTGGATCAACGATATTTTCTGGATGCTCGGGATCTTGGATCCCATTCTTGCCTCCATCAGTATCGTCTGTAAATCTGATATGACCTGGACTATTCTCACTTGATTCAGCCAATACCTGTTGATTATTGATTAACAGACAAAGTATGTTCGCCATAGCTACAAAAGCGATACAAATAGTATTTTTTTTCATTGACTACTTTGCCCCCTTTTTCTTTTTCAACAGAATAAAGAATGTGCTTAAAACAAGTAATATTCCACCGCTTATCGTTAAACTTTTTAGAACTAGTTCACCAGTTGATGGTAGTTTGCCAACAGGTTTTGCTATAGCATCACCTGAAGTTTCAGGGTAAGTTGTTGGCTCATTTACTCCGCCAGATTCTTTGCTAGAATCTGATGGTTCAGTTGAATTACTTGGTTCAGTACCTGTTTCGTCGTAAAATGATACCTTACCATTGGTTTGAACTGAACCACCCTCAGCAAAAACTATTTGATTACTACTTACACCTACAATCGATATAACGAGGGTAGATAATAGTAGATAATTAATTTTATGTCTCATTACTATTACCTCCTTGTTATTTCGCTTCTGTTAATGTAAATTGAAGAGTGCCATCGTAATCATCAATTTCTCGATATTGATTTTGACCTAGTTTAAAAATAAATCCATTAGATTTATTTTCCCACTCAGCTTTACTTACATCATAATCTCCTCTTTCGCTATGTTTACTTATAACAATGTCAAGAGGATTATCTGTAGTAACAGCTGTCAATTTATCTCCATCTTTGTAGTAAAGTACATCTTTTAAAATAAATGTTGGCTTTTTCCTAGAATGCATGTCTTCTGTCAATTTTACTGAAATTTTCCAATTAGAAAGATCTGCGCGTGTATCCGTCACCGTTAAAGGTTTATCATACGATGGTCGTTCGGATTTAAATTCTCCTAGCTGCATAATCTCATGGTTACTACCAAATTCTAATAAACTAGGTGCTGATGATAAGGACAAGGTACCATCAAATTGATAAATCAGTGTCGCATCATCACTTGTAACTTTGTAAGCATCATAATTGTCTGGTCTTTTGTATACACTATATGACTTTTCCAATTCAGCCAACTTCGCCGCAATAGTACTGAAATCATTTTCTAAATGAACTGTATCACCAATTTTAGCCTGTACTACAACTTTCCCTAATTCTTCTTTAGGACTGATCTTTTCAAAAATAACTGTCAAATTGACATACTGCGTGTAATAAAGCCGAATTATATTTGATCCAGTTTTGTATGTCACATTATCAAGAGGATCTGATCTTACAGCATCAAATTTATAACCTGAGATCACTTTAGGTGTAATTGTTGCTTTTGTATCAAGAATACCTTTTAAAACATCCTCTTGTTGTCCAGGTATCTTTTGATTAGTATCAGAACTCCAATATTCAATCGTTACCAAACCTGCCTTATTATAGTACGCTCGATAAGTTGCATCTCCTGTAATAGATGAAGGAATTTTATCAGATCGTGCTGGATCATAAATATAACCATCTATATCTTTTGGAGAATAGGTTAATGAAGCATCCTTTTTACCAGTAATCATGGTATTTGTTTCGGAAGCGATTTTAGCATTTGTACCAGCATCCCAATATTCAATGGTCACTGTATAAACCCTTGCATAATACTGGCGAACAGTTACATTCCCTTCAGTAAAGGTTGTTGGCATAATATCAGACTTAGCTTTGTCGAATTCGTATTTTGGAATATCTTTTTGTGTATAGTTGACAGTTGAACCAGCTTCACCTTCTAGTATGTCATCAGAAACACCAGAGATTTTTGTGTTCGTATCGCTATCCCAATATTCCACAGTGACTTTTCCAATAACCTTATCTTTGGTATAGTACAGAATCACTTCTGTATTTGTTCCAAAAATAGCTGGTGTTGGTGTTTGTTTGACAAATGTATAGCCCGTACCTACTGCACCTTTATTTAATTGGGCTTCTGTAATCGCTTCACCAATAGTTCCTTCTACCGATTTCGAAGAGATGATTTCAGTTGACGTACCATCCATGTACTTCACAGTCATCGCAGCCGTTTTAGGGTTTTCCGTATAATACAGTTTTACTGTTTTATCCTTAGTGCCATATGTCACACTAGCTAGTGGCTCTGAATCAGAATCAACATACGTGTACCCAGAGATAGCTGTAGGTGTGATATTAGCAAGAGCGCCAATTTCTCCCTTTTGTGATAGATCTAGTTGAATGGTTGTTGAGATTTTTGCGCCGCCTTTGATCCAGTGCTCAACAGTAATCGTACTTTCAGTTGCTTTCGATTCTGCATAAACTTTATACACGTTTTTGCTGGAATCGAATTGAACAGTTAGTGAATCGGCATTTAATGAACCTGCTTGAGTAAAGTCAAGTTTGTTAAATTCAGTCTCACCAAGACCTTGCTTTAATGCATCAAACGCATTTTGCTTCGTTAGAGTCTTTTTCGTACTATCAAGGTAATCTATTGAAGTAAGAATGCTGCTTTGTTTTGCATAATTTGTTCCACCGTAAGCATTGTAATTACTGCTGACTACTGTATCTGCCAATGCGTAATTAGATGCTGATGTTTGAATTCCCGAACCGTTGTATTTATACAATTCGACAGCCGCATCAGTGATCGGCAAGAATAGCTTAGAGGTAGGGCTAAAGTTTACTGACTCCTCATTTGTACTAGCAGTTGCCGTTGTCGTTGCCTGAGCCATGTCACCTTTTTTAGGATTACTGTATTGAGCGGTATTTACATTCATAGTGAATGTCCCTACACCATCTCCAAGCCCTTTAAATGCCAAATTTTTAGCATCTAATGAAACAAACTCATCATCAGTAGAATTGTACTCAGTAAAATTGAACGCATTTGTTTTTAGATTCGCATTCCATGGAAGATACCCTACACTGGTATCAATCGCATCTTTTAACCTTGCTTCGGCAGTGGTATAGTTGCTTTCATTAATATGAACCGCTGACCAATCAGAATTCGTAGCCTTAATAGCAGCTTCTTGTACATCTGTTACTCCAGGGAGCACACCAGAACCACCCATTCCAGGCACATGATACGCATTATAGTACGCAGCTGCGATAAACGTGGGTGCCCTTCCTAAGAATGCCGAATTATAAGCTGTTAAACTGTTTTTATATTTTGTTATGACTGTATTTTGGTTTGTTCCACCAATATTCAGCTGAAAATCACTTAGTACGATCATCACAGGTTTTGCTCCTGAACGAACGCCTCCTTGTGCTTCTGTCTTTTTAAGCAGATTGGTCGCAGTTTCGATCATCCAAGGAATCGAGTCATTGTCATATTGCGGTTGCATTGTGTACATATTTTGAATGGTTTGTAGATACTGTTTGCTATCATCGATTTGAAAGAATCCTGAATCTTTTTGAATACCATTTCTGGACACTACTCCTGGAAGCAATTCTGAGTCGAAAGTGTTATTATCCTTCTGATTGTGTGCAATCAGACGAATACGGGCATCTGCGTTGGATTCTATCAACTTTTGACTAAAGGCTTCAACCATTTTGCGACCATTAATCAGTGAACTCTCAGCAGTTGGTGCAACACTTTGTCTTTTCATAGAACCAGACCAGTCTAAGATAAACATTACATCTAGCTTTTCTCCAGCCTCTAAGCCCATATTAGAAATCGCATATTCCAAACTATATTTCCCAGAATCATCTGGATAATTATTTAGTGAAACATAGCTAGCCTTGTTCTTCGTACCAGCTGGCTCTAATCCACGAGCCGTTTGAATCAATTGCTCTCTTGACAAATTCGCACTGGCATCGTCCGTGGCAGCTACTGTACTACTCACTTTGTACACTTTATCAAGTGCTGCAAGCGATCCTTCTGACCAAGTTGCATTATCTTTATATGGTCGTGAACTGTCGGAACCTTTTGAAGCAGCCAAGAGTCTGCTGACTGATTGATTGGCTTCAGATAAGGTTGCAGCTGTCCAGATTGAGTAATTTGAGGTAGTAATATCAGCTGCTGCCTTTACGGGTTGCTCTTTTGCAAAGAAACTATACGTAAAGAAGCTGACAACTAACGTGAGACACATAAGAAGTGAAACCCCTATTTTAAAACGCTTCATCTTTTCATCCCTTTTCTTGTTTTTCATTTTTAATTTCACCTCCTTTCAGATGTTGCCTTTGTGTCTTTGGTCAAGAGGCATTATTCAGAAATCATATACCCGACGGAACGGACTGTTTTAATGTGATTTGGACTTAATGAGTATTCCTCAAGCTTTTCCCGAATATGAAATACAACATTTGACACTCGATACTTTTCATTTTTATATGGTTTGTTCCAAACTTTTCTGTAAAGTTCTTCATATGAAAAAGCAATTCCCGGATTACTCAGCAGCAACTTAAAGAGACGATACTCTGTTCTAGTCAGTGGAACTTCTTCACCTTCTGCAACAAAACTCAAATTTTTCTCATTCAACTCAGGTAACGATTCATTTGACTTTGTTCCATCCTTTTGGGAAACCGATTGGTTTTCATACGTACTTTTTCTATCCAGTGCATTCTTTACAATCAGTTGTAATTCTCTTGGCGAACATTCAGTACTGATGTTGCCATCCACTCCTAGCTGCAGATAAACTACACGCTTCTTTTCATCATAAATCTTGGAAACGACCCAAATAAATGATTCAGAGTTCATTTTTATTTCCATAATAAGTTGACAAATTTCTGCGACTTCAGAATCAACATTATTTGGAAAAATCAATATAGCATCTTTGTTTTCCAGTTCAGCAGACAAATTGTTCTTATCAATAGTAACTGTATTGAAGCAATTTAGATTCCCCTCTTCTATGTACATTCCTATTTCTTCCTCTGAGACTCTACCGTGGATTATTCCTATGTTATACATTTCTACCTCCTGATTTTTTTATTATTTATATGTGTAAAATGTAGGATTCGATTATTTGGTTTTCTTCATCAAAGGACTTATAATAAGGTTCATACTATATTTCCTACATTCAAAGTTTATATACTTCTTTATAGTCTCTTTTCATTTCTTATTTCTATTACAAATAAGAAACAGATCCTCTTCTGGCGGATATAACAACATCTTTAACATGCTGTGACCATTTGGGTGACGGCTTATTTGCAGAAAATAAAATGCTCAGGTTACTGAGCATTTAAAAATAGATTATCTATTGTAGCAATTGCAGCTTGGCGATTTTCTAATAAGGAATCTGCATATGTATCTAATGTTAGTTTTGTTGAATGATGTCCTAAAATTTGACTTAAACTTGCGACATCAACTCCTTGCTCTAAACAACGCGTTGCAAATGTGTGGCGCAAAGAATGAAAACGAATTTCTGGCAATCCTATAGTATTTACTATCTTTTTAAATCGATAGTTGATTGTTCTTGGCTCTGTCAGTCCCCCATTACATGAGATAACATAAACACTAGATGTTTTTTGTTTTTTATCCATCAAATAATTAGATAAGTTCTTTGCTAACGGAATAACCCTCTCGGAGTTATTTGACTTAGGTGTCCCCTCAACAACCTCTGTTTTTGTCGTAGTAGTATGTTCATTCGTAATTCGTGTGATTGTTCGTTTGACGTGAATAACTTGTTTTTCAAAGTCGATATCTTCCCACTTAAGTCCACTGATTTCACCAATTCTCATACCAGAATATAAAGCCAAAATGATTGGAGAACATTCTTTCTCTTGTAAAGCTAGCAGTTCGACTTTTCTTTGGTCATTCAAGGAGAGAGCTGAAACTTTTTTTGTTGTTGTTTTAGGCAAAATAATATTTTTACATGGGTTTTCGCGTAAATATTTTTGTTCAACAGCTAAGTTCAATGCTTTTTTCAAAATGTTGAACACATTTCTGATTGTGCCAGAAGCAAACTGCTGCTGTGCCAATTGATACACAAGCGTTTGAACATCTTCTTGAGTGATTTTTTGTAATTCTATCGAACCTACACTCGGGATGATGTGTCGTTTGATCAATCGAACATAATTAGAGTATGTAGTTGGTTTAACGATATATTTCATTGTAGACATCATCCAGTTACTGATAAACGTCTCAATAGTCCCGTTGTAACGAGTCATAGAATAATCACTGAGAAGGTATTTTGCTTTTATCACTGTCAACCTTTCTTTCACCTCAGCGTATTGTCGCCCATATATATATCCGTATACGATTTTATTTTTTAATGTTCGTTCCTTTATATATCTTCCTTCCCAACGCCCATCTTTGCGTTTATAAATATTTTCTCCCTTTTTCACCATTTCTGATTTGTTCCCTTCTACTTTATATTTTGACGATTTTTTTGACGGCGTATCTTCTATTCTCTCTACATTTCTTTGTTTTTTTAATATAAGATAATATATATATGTCATTTATCTCATTTTTTTTGAACATTTTAGAAAAAAATGAGATAAAACTCTATTGACTTTAAAACTTTGCTCAGTTAACATGAACCTAAGATAAATTCACAAACAAAAAAAATGTTTTTTCTCTAATTAATTCCTTTTTATTTTAATCTTATTTGTAATAGAAATAAGAAATGAAATATATCTACAAAATTAAATTTACCATGACTATTTGATCGATAATATTCGATATGCGTGTTTTAACAATCCTTTTCATGACAAACAGCACTTATCTCTTTGATAAGTGCTATTTTAATTCACTTTTATTGAGTTAAATCTCGTTTTATTTTATGATAAAGCCATGAATGAGGTGAAAAAACATGTTAGCATTTGACATATTTGATACAGGTACAGGAAATAAGCTACAGCTTCTTTATCTGCTATATAAAAAAGAGGATTGGTATTCTATTGATGAACTGGTTTTTGATAGTCATCTGGAAAGAAAATCTGTTCTTAAATATACAAAAGAATTGGCTCGTGACTTGCTGGAAATAAACTCTAGTCAAACTACTATTCAAATAGAATTCTCAAAAGGGAAAGGATTTCGTTTTGAAGGAGGAACATTGGGTTATCTGAAATCAATCCCAATTATCTCAGAACAATCAATTTCATTATCTTTAATGAAAGAACTCTTTTTCCAAACTAAACTATCCTTAGATTATTTTCAGCAAAAATATTTTGTTAGCGAAAGTACATTGCGTAGAAAAGTAAAGCACTTCAATAACATCCTTCAAAAATATAATCTGAAAATAAAATCCCTCAATCGCGAACTTAGTATCGAGGGAAGTGAACCGCAGTTTCGATATCTTAGTTATATTGCGTTTTGGAATGTTTATCGTGGAATTTCCTGGCCATTTCCTGCAATCGACCAACAAAAAATCCTAGATTTTATTGAAAATGAAATGCGCCGCTATTCTCCTTTTAAAGATATCTCAGCTGTCAACTGGAGCTATGTGATCGCGATCAACCTGTATAGATATAACCAAAAAAAAGAACTATCTTCTGAAGATTTACCAGAATTTACCCATCAACTCAATCATGATGCACTTTCTACTCTTGGTATTCATGATTCAATTCTTACAACAATACAACATTATTTTCATGTATCTATTCCAGAAGCAGATTTTCTTTGCTTACTCTTTCAAACAAGATCTAGTTTTCTATTAGTTCCTTCTATTTCAAAAAGACTTTTAGATGTCCATAAAGCACTGAATACTCCTGTCTACCAGATGTATCAAATTTATTTAGATGTGATAAAACCAGATCTATCTTCTACTGATGAACAAACTAAGATTACTTACCGAAGCGTCATTTTAGTCGGTTTTCTTACAGATATTTTATTTCCTAATTTCTCCACCACGTTTTCGGGATATGATTATACGAAGTATTTAAAACAGTATTATCCTTTTTTACGTGAAGAAATGGTTAAAAAATTTTATGAAATGCAAAAAAAATCAGAGAATATAACTTTTATCAACGAAGAGATGTTAGTTGCCCGTTTCTGTGAAGCACATGCGCTTATCCAAAGTCCTACAGTCTTTTCCCCACCAGTCTATATACAACTAGAAACAGATTTACCTGTGATCATGGAAAAAATCACAGCAAAACAAATACTATATTTTTTAAAACCTTTTTACAATGTTTCATTTGTTTCACCAACTGACCCTACCGAAATATCGAAACCTGATTTGATCATTGCTTCAACAACCTATCCTCTTTTAAATAAGAGAGCGAAAACGATTCCTGTTGTATATATCAATCCAGGATTTAGCTCAACAGATATATTTAATATTATAGAAGTAATTGAAAATAAAATAGAATTCAGAAATCCTTGATTTGTTAATAAAAAAAGAAAAGTTGGGACAGAAGTGTTCAGCTTATTTCCGAAGCGCAGCAAAGTAGTTAATTCTGTTTCCACCATTTATTTGTTTTTAAAGGGACTGTGGCATAACTCTAAGAGTTATGCCACAGTCCCTTCTATTTTCCTTATCTACATGTCAGCAGAAGTAAACACTTCTGAAACATCGTCATCTTCTTCTAGCTTATCAACAAGCACTTGGAGTTGCTCCTGCTGCTCTTTAGTTAAACTAGTCTCCGTTTGCGGAATCATCGTCAACTCTGCTTGTGCTAATGTAAATCCATTTGTTTCCAGCGCATCACGAACAGAAACAAAATCTTCTGGTGCTGTATATATTTCAAATACTTCATCTAACGTTTCCAAATCGTCAGCGCCAGCTTCAAGGACTTGTTCAAACATTCCCTCTTCATCGATCGACAATCCCTCACGCTCGATTGCAATATAGCCTTTACGGTCGAACATATAACTAACAGAGCCTGTCTCCCCTAAAGAACCGCCATTTCTTGTGAATGCGACACGCACATTCGTCGCTGTCCGATTTCGATTATCGGTCAATGCATAAACTAAAATCGCCGTTCCGCCAGGACCATATCCTTCATAAGTAATTTCATCATAATGCTCATTATCTCCAGAACTACTAGCCTTTTTCAAGGCTCGATCGATATTGTCATTCGGCATATTGGCCGCCTTTGCCTTGTCCATCACCAAGCGTAATGCTGCATTCGTTGCAGGATCTGGTCCGCCAGCTTTAGCTGCAACATAGATTTCCCTTGAAAGCTTTTGAAAAATCTTTCCTCTCTTTGCATCCTGCGCATTTTTTCTACCTTGAATATTTTTCCATTTACTATGACCCGCCATGAAAATTCCTCCTTGTCATTCTTTCCTTCTATTGTACTATTGTTCCTAATTGTTGCAACCTTTCTATCATTTCACTCACCATAGCAGTAGGACGCTTCCTTTGTTATACTAAAAGCAAATAAACTAGCCTTTAATGAAAAGAGGAACGTCAATGAACATCCTACTAAAAAAATTTCAAAAGAAGCAAGCACTGCTAAGTCCTTTGGAACAACAAGTTTTGGCATATATCATTGAACATCCAGATGAGATCACACAAAGTCGGATCAATGATATTGCGGAAAAAATCTATGTTTCAACAGCTACGATCAGTCGTACTAGCCAAGCTTTAGGTTACTCAGGTTTTCAGGAGATGAAATATGCTCTGATTCGTCATATGGAAGATGAGCAGCGTCAAATCTATCATCCCTCAAAAGACCTGACACAATTAACAGCTCGTGTCCAATTTGAACTTGACCAAACCCTAAAAGCTATAGAAGAAGATTCCTTGGAAACGGGTGCTAAATTATTAGCAGAAGGACAGCGTGTGGAATTTTTTGGTGTAGGCAGCTCGTTTTCTTGCTGTTTTGAGGCTGCTAGAAAGCTGACTTTTGCTGGTAGAATCGCGGATGCGCGAGAAGATTGGGATGAGCTGAGGATCGTCGCAAATCATTTAACAGCTAAGGATACCGCCGTTCTTGTCAGTTACAGTGGTGAAACGATGCTGGCACTTGAATATGCAGCACTTCTCAAAGAAAACAATGTGCCGATCATTGCTGTCATTGGAACTAAAAATAGCCCTTTAGAGCAGCTTGCGTCTATCGTCTTTCATGTAGAAGTGACTAATGGCTACTACGGAGAGATAGATATGAGTTCCCGGATTCCTATGCATGTAATATTGGAGCTTTTGATTCTCCGCTATATCGAATCCTATGCCGAAAAATGAATCCTCTTACTTTATATGTAAGCTCTTACAACGTCTGTGTAAGCGCTTGTTTCTATAATCCCTTCCACGTAAACTGAGTGCAAGAAAAACAAAATTTATCCATCTTTTTACTACGAAAGGAGAAACAGAATGAAAAAGAAATTTAGTTTTTGGGAATTCTTCCAGGGGATCGGTAAAACATTTATGCTGCCCGTTGCATTATTGGCTTTTATGGGATTGATCTTAGGGATTGGCAGTTCGTTTTCCAGTCCTTCAACTCTTGAATTACTGCCATTTTTAGATCAGCCGTGGCTGCAGGTTGCCTTCCGTTTTATGTCAACGGTCGGTGGTTTTGCTTTTACGTATTTGCCCTTATTATTTGCGATGGCGATCCCTTTAGGACTAGCCCGCAGTGAAAAAGGAGTTGCTGCCTTTTCTGGACTAGTCGGCTATGTAGTCATGAACTTATCCATCAATTTTTACCTGACTGAAACAGGAAAACTAGCAGATGCAGATCATTTGCGTGAAGCAGGTCAGGGAATGGTTTTAGGGATGCAGTCCGTCGAAATGGGGGTATTAGGCGGAATTATTGTTGGGATCATCGTTTATTTACTTCATAATAAGTTTTATACGATTCAATTACCAGATGCTTTCGCCTTTTTCGGCGGTGCACGATTTATTCCGATCATTACTTCGCTTGTGATGTCTATCGTTGGGGTACTGATCCCAATTATTTGGCCGATTTTTGCTCTTGGTATCAATAGTGTGGGGTTTGCGATTCAAAAAGCAGGTATTTTTGGTCCATTTTTATTCGGTGCTGGCGAGCGTTTGCTTTTACCGTTTGGCTTACATCACATCTTAGTTTCAATGATTCGTTTTACCGAAGCCGGTGGGACTCAAATCGTCGATGGACAAAGTGTTTCCGGTGCGCTGAATATTTTCTACGCTCAGCTTCAAAGCGGTTCACCGATCAGTCCAGCAGCTACAGCCTTCTTATCTCAAGGAAAAATGCCGACCTTCATGTTCGGCTTACCAGCAGCAGCCTTGGCAATGTATCGAACTGCGCTGCCTGAAAATCGTCATAAAATCAAAGGTTTATTGATTTCCGGTGTGATTGCAACCTTCGTTACAGGGATCACTGAACCGATCGAGTTTCTTTTCTTATTTATTGCACCTGTTTTATATGGTTTCCACGTCATCATGACGGGTTTAGGTTTTATGCTCATGGCTTTACTTCAAGTTGTGATCGGTAATACTGACGGCGGCGTTTTAGACTTTTTGATTTTCGGTGTTTTACAAGGAACGTATACAAAATGGTATCTCGTTTTGATTGTCGGTGCCTTATGGTTTGCCGTTTACTACTTTGTTTTCAAATTTGCGATTCAAAAATTCAATTTGAAAACACCCGGACGTGAACTGTCGACAGAAGATGTGACTGAAAAAGAACGAAGCTATACGAAAAGCGGAAAATACGACGGTCCTCTGATTCTTGATGCTCTAGGCGGAAGTGCCAATATCGTCTCCTTGGATAATTGTATCACCCGTTTACGTTTAGTTGTGGATGATATGACTGCGGTCGATGAGCAAGAACTGAAAGATCTAGGTGCGTTAGGAGTTATCAAATTAGATAGTAATAATCTTCAGGTCATCATTGGTACACAGGTCGCTACTGTCAAAAATGAACTGGAAAACTTAATGGAGTAGGAAGGTCACATATGATAGATACAATAGATTTTGATACGATAATAGATAGAAAAGGAACCTTTTGCACACAATGGGATTATGTCGCTGACCGTTTTGGTGAAGCCGATTTACTGCCGTTCACTGTATCAGACACTGATTTTGCAGTACCGAAGGAAATCATCACTTCCCTGCAAAAGCGCATCAGCCATCCTATATTCGGCTATACGCGCTGGAATCACAAAGTATTCAAGGATAGTATTCAAAACTGGTACCGCTCACGCTTTGACTATACATTCGATGAGGATTGGCTCGTATACAGTCCATCTGTCATCTATTCGATCTCTAAGCTGATCGAATTAAAGTCAGCACCAGGTGAGCAAGTGTTGATCCAGACACCCGCTTATGACGCTTTTTTCAAAGTGATCGAAGCTCAAGATCGAATTGTCCTTGAAACAAAGCTTCACTATGAAAACCAGCAATACACGATTGATTTTCTTGATTTAGAAAATAAATTGAGGCAGCCTGACTGTACTATTTTCCTTTTGTGCAGTCCTCACAACCCTACTGGACGAGTTTGGACAAAGGAAGAGCTTAGCCAAATGATTCAGTTATGTCAAAAGTATGGGGTCTTCCTGATTTCTGACGAAATCCATATGGACATTTTACGTAAAGGAGAACAGCATTCTCCCATATTCAAGTGGGCAGCTGACTCACAACAGATCGCCCTTTGCACATCAGCAAGCAAAACTTTTAACACACCAGGGTTGATTGCTTCATATTTGATGATTCCAGATATGGACCTACGAGAACAATTTATACACATCTTAAAAAATCGAGATGGACTTTCTTCTACAAGTATTTTAGGTTTGGACAGCACTATAACAGCCTACGATCACTGCCATGATTGGCTTGACCAGTTAAATCAGTATCTTGATAAAAATATTCTACTGGTCAAAAAATTTATTCAAGAGCAACTACCGGAATTAACAGTTGTAGATGCTCAGGCAACTTACTTACTTTGGATCGATTGTTCTAAGCTTCCCTTTACAATGAAACAGCTGCAATCCGCTCTGATCCATCAAGGAAAAGTAGCGATCATGGATGGATCGACTTATGGCGAATCAGAAAAAAAATTCTTACGCTTGAATATTGGCTGCTCCAAAGAAAAACTACTTGATGGTCTTAAACGGCTTAAAGTAAGTATTGACTATTTAAAACAATAAAATAGAGACCGAAACAAAAGTAAAAATCACTTTTGTTTCGGTCTCTAAAACGTGAGAATCAATAGAAGCAGAAGCAACTACTACGCTATGCTTCGCTCTCCTCAGCTAACAAAGACAGTTTCACTATTATTCAAAGAACAAAGTAAAACTAACATAATTCTAAGTGCTAAGAATTGAACACTTCTGTCTCAGCCTCGATTATTTGACGACCAAACGAATAACTTCTCCACGCAGAGAAAATTCCTCTCCATCTTTAAAAACGATCGTACATTCTTCTTGTTCACCTGAAAGAAGTTGAATATTGATTCGGCCAGTTTCTGGAAAAATACGGTAGGCCAACATTCCTAAGCCTGTAATTGTCGCTGTATCTCTCAGCTTATTTTTATTAATGATCAAT
Source organism: Enterococcus sp. 9D6_DIV0238 (assembly GCF_002174455.2). Taxonomy (NCBI): domain Bacteria; kingdom Bacillati; phylum Bacillota; class Bacilli; order Lactobacillales; family Enterococcaceae; genus Enterococcus; species Candidatus Enterococcus dunnyi. The sequence goes on along the minus strand of NZ_CP147246.1, from coordinate 2,324,290 downwards.
TGTTCCATCATCCATCACCCCTTGCTGCTGATAATCATCATTATAGCAGTGAAATGATTTTCTGAGGGATTTCTTGCTCGTCGATTTCTTCCCAAGTCTGAATACTCTGTCCTTTTGTCGTCACTCTCAAAAATCTCTTGGGTGTAAGCGGTCGTCCAAAGGAAGTATAGGACAACTTACGTGCATGACCATTTTTATCAAAACAATTCTGGATATATGTGAAATTATCTATTTTGCTCACTGCATCCGGAAATTTATACGCATATTTATCTGTTGTTTTTACATATAAAGTCTCAGTCTGAACTAAAGGATTGAGCTGATCTATAAGAGCGGCTGCATCTGATGTATTATTGTATGTATATAAACGAAAACCAAAAGCACTGACAAGCAGTAATACAGCGAGGCTCATTATTTTCTTGATAGTCTTTTTTATCATCTTGATCAAAATCCTTCTTAGTTCATTTTCTGTCTACTTTATAATACCCTTTCTATCCTTATTTTCCATCAAACCTAAGACTGATATCTAAAAAAGTGCGAAACAAAACCAAAATCAGTTTTGCTTCGCACTCTAAAATTTAACGAATAACGGCCAAAAATCAGTTTCTCCAACTTTTTCTCAACCTCTAAATTCACTATTTACACACATTACTTATTTTTCTTTTTACGATAAGCAATATATCCGCCCAATCCAACTAAGACTACTACTCCTATAATGATCAAACTTGTTCCTGACTGCTCGCCTAGGTTCGCAAGTTTTCCGCTTATATTTACTTGAGAAGTTGGTGTTGCTGTTTTTTTATCATGATCTTTTACTGGTTGTTTTGAATTCGTCACAGTCAAATGGATTTGTGTTGGCTTACCATTCGCCTTGTCTTCAATCGTAAATGGTTGCTTATCCTTGGATAATTGATACCCAGTCGGCGCTTTTTGTTCAACAAAATAGTAAGAACCCGGTGCTAGATCGCCAACTGATAATTGTCCATTTTGATCGGTGATCAGTTGTTTTTTAACTAATTTTCCTTCACTTGTATATAAATTGAATTCAGCACCTGTCAACACTTTTTTACTGTCGTTATCGATTTTGTTTAACTCGACTGATCCTTGATAGTTTGTTAGTGTACCTTTGAATGACACCTTCTGATGTCCATTTTCAGATCTAGCAATCTCAAAGGGCATGATTTTTTGATTTGTTTCTAAAATATAGCCATCTGGCGCTTTCGTTTCAATTAGAGAATACTTTCCTGGAACCAACCCTATTGCTTCGATTTTACCATCAAGCGCAGTCAATGTCTTTGTCTTCAATCCTAATGCATTCGTGACAGTAACGACTTGTCCGTCTTCGTCTCTAATTTCAAAGCTTCCGCCATTTAAAAGATCGCCATGTTCATTTTTCTTTTCAATCTCGATACTGCCGTGATGATTTTCAATATCGCCTAAGTTGATCGGTGTTGTTGCCCCGGACTGATCTATAATCGTGAACGGCACACCTTCTTTTTCTAAAATATAACCATCTGGTGCTTTCGTTTCAACTAATGTATACCTTCCTGCATGAAGTCCGCTAGCTGAAATTATCCCCTCTTGATTAGCGATCAATGTCTTCGTTTCGTTTCCTTTACTGTCAAAAACAGTCACAGCCTCGCCCTTGTCATCAAGGATTTGGAATTCAACACCGCTTAGTCCAGTTCTTAAGAGAGGTGGTGTTTCTAATGATTCATCATCAGAAACTTTCCGGGCTGTGATCGATGCTTCATAGTTGACGATCGACACTTCTTCCACTGGCGGATCTGTTTCTTCTCCTTCACGAACAGTAAAGTAGATCGGCTGTGTATTGATCACATAACCTGCCGGTGCTTCAATTTCGATCAGCTTGTAATAACCCGGACCTAAGCTATCAATATTGATGTGTCCATCTTCACCAACTTCAATGTACTCTTTTCCGTCGATTTTAACCAGTTTTTCTTCTGTTCCATTTTCACCGCTAGCTTTATATAAGGCAAACTTTGCACCAGCAATAGATAAATGCCCTGCACCTGTTTTAGTCAAACCGATTTTCCCTTTGAAGTTTTGGAACTCCCCTAGATCGATCGTTGCAGGTTTCCCTTTGGCTTCATCTTCAATAGTCAGCCAGATTGGATATTCGTCCTTGACGTATTCCTGTCCATCTTCATCTAATGGCGCTTTTGTTTCTGTTAAATAGTAGCGACCAGGCGCTAGACCTTCGTAACTAACAATGCCATTTGAATCAGATGTCAGGCCGCTAGCAACTAGCTCTCTGTTGATTTTAAATAAGCTAAACTCTGCTCCAGCCAATGGATTGCCTTTACTGTCGACTTTTTTTATCTTGAACGAACCTTGATAATCAGTTAAGGTTACTTGAACTGTTTCAGGCTTTCCTACTGTATTTGGTTCAATGACCACTTTGACCTTTTCAGTATTGATCAAAAATTCCTCATTAGGCCCCGTACTTACTTCTCTGAAGTAATAGGTACCTGGTGCTAATCCATCTACAAAATAACGTCCATTTTGATCAGTCGTCCCTTGGGCAACCGTCTTGCCATTCGCATCTTCCAAAACAAATCCAACACCTGCTAAAAGTTTTGTTTCTGTTGGTGTTTCGCCATATTTTGTGATTTCTGCGCTCCCTTTGTAGTTAATGAAGTCATCAGCCAAAACAATTGGATCTAACGGCTTATTAGAGCTTTCCGGAACTACGATATTGTCAAGAACCTGCGTATTTAAGACATAATCATTGGGATTGCTGATTTCTTTGATCTCATATGTGCCTGGTCCAACATTTGTGAACACAACACGTCCATCAGGTTTAGAGGTTGTAGTGGCGACAGGTGTTGTACTTCCTTTTTTATATAAGCCGAAGACTGCACCTGCCAGAGGATTGCCTGCTTCATCAAGCTTCATGAAACGGATAGCTGCTTGATAATTGATAAAGGCATCTGTCATCCCCACCTGTATCAGTTGATGATCACTATTTTCAGCGACTTCAAACGGTACTGGATTTGTATTTAGAATATAGCCTGTTGGTGCTTTTGTTTCGATCAGTCGGTATTTTCCTGGAACTAAGCCTTGAATCGTCAATACACCCTTATTGTCAGTGATCAAGTTCTGATTCACAGACTTAGGCAGCCAAATTCCTGTTTCATCGTTATAGACTTCTAACCTAAATTCCGCACCAGACAATAATTGTCCTTGTTCCCCTTTTTTCACTAGCTGAACCGTTCCAAGCTGATTTTTGATCACGATCGGTTCACCATCTGTTGTTTCCTGAGTGATCTCTACTTTTTTTCCATCCACTAAACTTTGATCGATCGTATAGCCTTGATCTGTCAAAGTCCCTGTTTCTTTTAAGATGTATGTGCCAAACGGTAAGCTGCCAAATGTGAGCAACCCATTTTCATCAACTGTCCCTGAACGTAGAATTTGTGTTTTATTTTTATCCCATAATTCAAAAGTTGCTCCTTTAGGCAAGATGTTGCCATTGTTGTCTTCTTTTTTTAGAATCATCTGACCCCGTTTTCCTGAGCTGGAGCCGCCGCCTTCACTTACCGTAACATCTGTTTTACCGTCAGACGTATCATCTACTTCGGTTTTTCCTTCACTGGTAATATGAACTTGATTAGAAACAGTTCCTTTATTGCCTTCAAGAAAGACCATGCTCTTGTATTCCATGATCAGCGGAGTATCAAACTCTAGATAGTCATTTATGAAGTGAAGCGTCATTTTTTGTTGTCCTGTTTGATTATCTGTCGTTAATTCAACCGTATAGTCCTGATCTTTGACTAACTCGTTCGTCCGATCGATCGTGATCGTCCCGTCCACCGCAACAGTGGTACCGAAAATATGCAAGCTGTCTAAATCGATCGACTGGTTGGCTGACGGGATATCTTCTACAGTTACATCATATAATTTTGACTGACTGCCATTCAGCGTGACAGACCAGTTCACAAAGCCATCTTCATCCTGTTTTCCACTTTTAGAACCAAATTCATCCCCATGATTGACAGTGACTTTCCCATGTAAGGTATGATCCTCATATTTATCATTACTGAAAACCGCGTCATTTGTGTACTCAGCATGGATCTGTTCGTTGGTTACATCCGTCTTAAATTCAATCAGATATTGTCCCGCCTCATTATCCGGGAATTCCACGATCAACGTTTGGTTATTTGCAGCAGAGGGCTGTTCGATCCCTAACTCACGGTATTCTTCCTGTGTCAATTCATTTCCTTTGATCACATTACCATCACTTGTAACAGTATAATGGTAGATAGTCAATGAATTTAAGATGTATTTTTGATTGGCTGGAATCGGGTCAGATAATTGAGCATTCACTAAGTCTTTATCACCGTAGTTTACTGTTACCGTCCAAGTAATTGCTTTTTCTTGTGCATTATAGGAACCAGATTTTGCCCCATTATATTTTGTTGGTTCATTCGGTTTAAACGTAGCAACATCTTCATTAGTGATCGTTTCTCCACCATCAGTGGTCCAAGTTACTTGAGCTGTGTTTGTAAATTTTTTATCTGGATCATTCTCCGGCACTTCCTCCGGATCATATGCAGTTGTGTAGCTGATTTTAAAAGCATGATCTGTTTTCACATAATTGCCTATAAAGATGATTTCGAACTGATTTGTCGCTTCATCGTAATCTAACGTATAATCGGTTCCGAGAACCAAGTTTTTCTTTGCATCCTTATCATAGATCACCAGTGTGTCTTCTAATAATGTCAGCCCTTTACTCAACGTATCGGTCATTTTCCAGTTGTTCATACTCTAATGATTCAAATTGACGTCCACGTTCCAGCCGACTGTATGATTTGTGTAGTCCACTTGGCCTAGTTTTTTGATCACGTTTTGTGGATTCAAAATACCTGAGCTGGTATCGTCTTCCCCCGTCTCTGTTTTAACTGCATTTGTGATGGTTGTATTGTCATCAACAATACCATCGTATCCTGTTTGATATAATACATCGACCGCTGTATCTACCGTGCCGATAAAATGAATTTCAAATCCATGGCCTGAAGAAGTGTCTAAGGTATAATCCTGCCCTTCGACTAATTGTCTTCCGCGCACCGGACGTCCATTTTGATCGAAACTAACTTCGTACAGCTTGATCGTCCCATCTACCAAATACATGTGTTCATCTTGAAATGTATCTATTATAGAACCATTGTTGATATCTTTTTCGCCATAATTATAGTGAATTTTCCAATTGATGGTTTGATTATCTGAATCATAATCCCCTCTAGCTTTATCGATTTTTTCCCCATAACTCGTTGAAACAGTTGCTTCTGCTGTTGCATCTTTGATTCCTTTAGAAGACAGTATTGCTTGATTTTGAAACGATGCAAGCCCGCCTTCATTCGGTTTGGCATCTTCATTGATTTTGGTCGTATATTCTAAACGGTAAGCACCATCGATCGTCTCGTTGAAATGAACAGTCCCATCAGCATCTACTGTATACGTACTAGGATCCGCTAATGTTTCTGAACCTTCTACAACATTTCCTTCAAAATCTACTTTTACTTGATATACTTTGACACTCTCATAGGTTGTGCCAGCTGGAAAATTCTCTTTCACAGTTGCATTTTCCAATGTATCCAAAGCTTTATTGACATCAACATTCCAAATGATTTTATCTGGATTATGCTCTTTATCGAAATGCCCATTTTTATCTATATTATCGCCTGTATAATTCGGCTTGATCGTCACTGTTTCGCCAATATCCTCGTGACCAGGAGGAACGATCACGATTTCCCCCGGACCACCAATATTGTCTTTGTCAAACTCCCCTGTAAAATGAAAATTCCCTTCAATATCAGAAGCATGTTCGATTTCATCCGTGAAAACAATCGTGATTTTTCCATCGGTGCCTATTGTGACATCTGCATAATGATTACCCTCAGCATCATTTAGGGGATATGTTTGATTTTGTGTGACTTTTACAGAATCAGGAAGGTCAAATTCATAATAGTCCCCTGCCTGCATTTTTTCCCGAACAGCTTCATCTAATTTGAAATCAAAATGAAAATTTATCAAATCATCGATCGTTGGTTTCTCAACTGAATTACCATCTTGATCTGTATAAGTCAGCTTCATATTTGTCAAAAAATCCTCTGTCAATCCAAGCTCATCATAAAAATCTTGGATATTTACTGGATCTCTTCTTGTACTGACATCTTTTACCGCTTCATTTTCTGATGAAGGGATCGTTTCTGTTATAGAAGAGGAGGTCGTTTCAGTTGGATCACTCGATTCTTTTGTCGTTGATTCAAGCGATGTGTCCTCCGTAACAAACCATTGTTCAGGTAAAGAAACGACTTGACTAGTATTTTCTAATGAAAATTGCACTTGCTGTTCACTACTAGCTTCAGGCACTTGACCTTCTGCCACCAATGATAACTCTTCATTCACTCCACCATTTATCGTTAATTGAACTGTATTATCAGTGATTTGATACGTTCCTTTAACATCCCCGGCTGCATCTACTAGTTCCTTGGTAGAAGAAGGTGTTAGAGTTAGTCCAGAGGATACTTGAATCACTGCTTTTTGTTCATCATCTGTTTTTGCCCCTACTTTTAAAGACACGATAGCTCTTTCCTTTTTACTAGCGGAGTCTAGAGTTGCACTTTTAAGGCTAAGTAGCTCTTCTCCATTGATCAACGTTTCAGCAATGACAATTTGCGGCATTACGAATTGTAATAGTAGTACAATCGTTAATAAACCATGAACAAATTTTTTCATCTTTATCCTCTCCTAAACTATAATCGATTTTAGAAAACTAGTTCACTTCTAAAATTGCTCCCTTATAGTAGCAGTAGAAAGCGTTTAACATCCGTCAGTTTTTGTCTATTTTTTTGTTAAAATTTGAAGTTTCATTTCTTTTTTATTTCTTTTTTAAAAAAATCACCTTTCTTTAACGATCTGCCATAATACTTTATCAAGTTCTGCATAGTCGATTTTTGTCAGTTCAGTATTGAAGATAAGATTAGGCACATCTCCGATTTTTTCTTTTGGTACTTTACTTGTCGATAGCACCAGTTGGTACTCTGTATCGTTGAGAGCTGATTCCTGTATGACTTCTAAGTTGTAGTCATTTTTATACGTCTCATCTAAGCGAACAATCACACGCTCTTCTTCCAATACAGGCAAGTTCGTGATCAACACAACCCTTATTTGCTTTTCAAATTGTGATAATCTACCAATAAACGCATACATCAAGAGGTAGCGTGGAATCAAAAAATTTTTTTGAAAAAATACAGTATCACCCGTTTGCTCTGCAAGTAAATCGATCAAACTCGCTAATTTACTGATCAGTACAGGATATTTAAGTTGTATACGATTCCAATAATTGTATCTGGTATTACTGAACTCAAATCCTTTAAATATCTGGCAAAATATATGAGAGCTAAACGCATATGGAGTTAAATGGTTCACTTCGATTTCTGATAGTTCGATATTATCCAAATGCTCTTCCGCCACTTTTCTTAGACTGACGATAGATTGATACAATGCAGTATTATTTATTTCATGAAAATCATAAATTCTTTTTTTGATTTCTGGATCACGGTAGCAATCATCTACTGTCAAAACGGCTGAAAACATAAAGGCTGCTTCCGCAGTTGACCACATGCTTTCTTCAAAATGTTCTTTAAGGCATTCAGAAAATTCCTGAAACAATTCATTATTCTCCGTATTTTCCTTAACCTCAACAGACCATTTTACTGAATGTCCATTTTGATTTCTGGTAAGGCAAGTTGCGATAAAATAAGCCATACTCTGACGTTTTAAGGTAGACAATTCAACTTTAAAAAAAGCTTCAACACTAGTGAGAATTTGATCTACTCGCTGAATGGCTACTTGTGAAAATGGCCATTGCTTGCCTTTAAATAGATTCCAAATCACTGAATGAGCAAACTTTCTGATTTGGTATTCATCACCGATCAATTGAAAGCTTCCTTTTTGAATATCTAGATCATATTGCTGTAGAATTTCTCTGAAATCTCGGATCATTCGCCAAATCGTAGATTCACTTGTATAATTTTCCTGCGCAAATTGAACAGCTGAACTAATATTTTCAAAAAATATCGCATATGTTAATTGGTAACACACGGTGTTTTGCATGATAAACAACAAGAATGACTCTATCTCACCAGAGTCCTTAAAATACAATGAACAACCAAAATGCTTATCATAGATCAATCGCGACTCACCTGTTGGATCATACACTATTAATTCCTCTTGTATAAGTAGTAAATATTTTTCAATCGTCCGTTTGCTCATACCTGTTTCTTCCACAAGTTCTTCCATCGTCCACCATTGCTTAGACCGATCAAAGTGACTGATCAGTTGGACTTTCGTTCTTGCTTATTTATCAAAAAGTATCAGTCCTAAATTATTTCTAATCATGCTCTCCACCCTCTTATGGCATCTATCATACATGAAATTGAAATAAGATAATAATAATAAGTATCAAAAAAAGAAAAGCATATTTATAAAAAAAATACACTTTTCTTCAATAAAACAATTATATTTTGGATCTAACTCGTTCAGCATTATGATGATCACCGCTTTTTAGATAAACGCTTGATTCCAAGAACGATCAAACATAAAAATACCGCACTTAATGCACCAAAGGAATCCAGCATGACATCCTGAAACAACGGGCTACGCCCTCCTGTCAGCATCTGGTGATATTCATCTAGCCCAGCATAGCCTGTTGCAGCCAACCAAGAAACCACTCCCACTAGAAGCGGCTGTTTTAACTTCATATTCAACCCAATAAACCAGCTTCCACCCAACAAAAAGTATGTCCCAAAATGTGCACCTTTGCGAATAAAGAATTCAATAAATTTAGCATAGCCCATCGCTTTGATACTAACTTCACTGCCCGCATAGCTAAATGAAATTCCTTTTAATTGTGCTGCAAACGGCTTGCTGCTCAATACATTATCTAATAGCCCAACCTGAGATTGCTGTTCATAAGTCTGTGATGAGCTAAAAAACAAGATAGCCATGATCAGAAATGCAAAAGCTATGTATAAATTGCTATTTTTTAATTGTTTTTTCAAAATATCTCCTCTTTTCTTCTATTATATAGCTCTATTTCCCTAACATAACGAATCATCAACTCTTTTTCTTGTGCTATACTATAGAAGTAATTTAAAGAAAGAAGGGACGTTTATGACATATTCACTAATTTGGGATTTAGATAGTATTTTCCCAGGAGGTAGCCAATCGACTCAATTAGAGCAACGGATGCTTGAGCTGCAGAATCAAAGCAAAGACTACCATCAATTGATTGACCGTTGGGAACCGGAAAAAGATACTAACTATCAAGAATTGAAACAAATTTTATCATTACAAAGCATTATCTCAGATGGTTTTGGACAATGCAATAGTTTTATCAATGCACTTTTATCCGCTGATACTTCAGATAAAAAAGCAAAAACACTTTCAGGTGACCTTTATGCTTTATTGCCAGCTATCCAATTAGCTGAAACGATCTTCACAAAAAAATTAACAGAAATTTCAGAGGATGTTTGGACGACACTTCTTTCTTCTTCTGAATTTGAAGCAATTGCTTTTCGCTTGAATGAGATTCGCCGAGATGGAAAAAAACTACTTTCTGAACAAGAAGAACACATCATCAATACCTTATCACTCGATGGTCTTAACGCTTGGAGCAGCCATTACGATACGATCGTCGCAAGCATTGCTATCCCGTTCAAAGAAACAGTTCTTTCAGCTGGACAAGCATTTAATCGTATGATGAGTGATCCTGACAAAGCAGTTCGAGAAGAGCTATTCACTGCATGGGAAAAAGCTTGGAAAGAAAAAGCTCCTTTGCTAGCCGATACATTGAATCATTTAGATGGTTTTCGCTTGAGTCAGTACAATTTGCATGGTGTAACTGATTTTCTTGAAGAACCTCTAAATTATAATCGTATGCAAAAAGAAACCTTGGATGTTATGTGGGCAACGATCCAGAAAAATAAACAGCCTTTCATTGACTATTTAACACGTAAAGCTCAACTATTTGGCAAAGAAAAAATGGACTGGCAAGATCAGGATGCACCGATCATTCTAGGCGACTCTATAGAAAAATCATTCAGCTTTGACGAAGCCGCTGAATTTATTTTGAAAAACTTTGAAACATTTAGTCCTAAAATGGCTCAATTCTCTAAGACCGCGTTTGAGAAAAGCTGGATCGAAGCAGAAGACCGACCCGGCAAACGTCCAGGCGGCTATTGTACCGAGCTACCTGAAACAAAAGAATCCAGAATATTTATGACCTTTGGCAATTCGATCAATGAAGTTGCTACTTTAGCTCATGAATTAGGCCATGCTTTTCATAGCAGTGTCATGTGGGATCTTCCTACACTTGATCGAGAATACGCAATGAATGTAGCTGAAACGGCAAGTACCTTTGCTGAATTGATCGTAGCAGATGCAACACTAAAAGAAGCTGAAACACCGGAAGAAAAAATTAATTTGCTAGATACAAAAATGCAAAATGCCATTGCAATGTTCATGAATATCCATGCCCGTTTTATTTTTGAAACAAACTTCTACGAAGCACGAAAAGGAGGATTGCTAAGTGAAGATGACATCACAGAACTAATGCTTGAAGCACAAAAACAAAGCTATCAAAATAGTCTTGGTACTTACCATCCACATTTTTGGGCAAGTAAACTGCACTTCTTTATCGATGATGTACCATTTTATAATTTTCCTTATACTTTCGGCTACCTATTCAGCATGGGTATTTATGCTTATGCGAATCAGCAAGGTAGTGACTTTGAAGATCAATATATTGCATTACTGCGTGATACTGCATCGATGACATCAGAAGACTTAGCTAAGAAACATCTTGGCGTTGATTTGACTAAACCTGATTTCTGGCAAGCAGGAATCGACCAAGTCATCAAAGATGTAAATGAGTTTATGGAATTAACTGAGCCATACGTCAATAAATAAAAAAATACCCTCTTTTAATTAACGATTAGAGGAGGTTGAGACAGAAGTGTTCACCCCCGAGAAATAAGAAGGAATTCATGGAAATTGATCTTCAAATTTTTGTGAATTTCAGCTTATTTCCGAAGGGGTTACTTCTGTTCTCACCGTTTATTCGTTTTTTAAAGGGACTGGGTTGTAACTCATAGAGTTATGTCCCAGTCCCTTTTTATAAAAAAAGAATCAGACAACTGTCTGATTCTTAAATAGTTAAGTTTATGTGATTACATACGTACTGCAAAGCTTGGTGTGAATGAACCAACGTTACTGTATTCAACGCCTGTACTTTCGTTACCAGCATGGATATAACCGCCGCCACCTGTAGCGATCGCTACGTGGTAAGAAGCACCTGGGCTACCCCAGAAATATAAATCTCCTGCTTGAGCTTCACCTACAGAAATGCGTGTACCAGCACTTTCTTGTGCTACAGTATATCCACCGACATTACGGCCAGTTGATTGCATAAATGCATAGTAGACAAGTCCTGAACAGTCAAAGCTGTTTGGTCCTTTAGCACCCCATACATATGGTTTACCAACTTGTGCTGCTGCAACTGAAATTGCAGAACCGCCAGTTGATGGTGGTAACACAGGATCTGGCTCAACTGGTTCCGGTGTTGGCGTCGGATCCGGCGTTGGCGTTGGATCTGGAGTTGGTGTTACATTCCCGCCATTACCATTATCTGTACTTGGTGTTGTTTGATTTTCTGTTGAACCTGTTGTAGATTGTTCAGTTGATGATGCTGTTGTAGTGGTTGGCGCTGTTTCTTTTGCTGCAGCTGCTTCTTCAGCTGCTTTCTTCGCATTCGCTGCTACTACTTTTTCTTGTTCAGCAATACGTGCACGTTCTGCGATCGCATCTGCTTTTTCTTTTTCTAAGCCAGCTTTTTGGTCTTCAGCTGTTGCTCTTTCTGCAGCTAAAGTTGTTTGTAATACATTCAACTCAGCTTCAGCTTTTACTAAATCACCTTTTTGAGCTTCAAGAGCTACTTGGTTATCTTGTAAATCTTGTAATTTTTGTTCATTTTCAGTTTTCTTTGTTTCAACGGCTTTTTTATCTTCTTGTTGTTGTTTCACTAAGTCGTTGTTTGCATTAACGATCGTAGACATCGCTGTTACACGAGTGATCGCATCTGAAACTGATTTGGCATTCAAGATCGCATCCATATAGCTTGTGCTATTTCCGTTAACTTGTACGTCACGAGCTTGGTTTTGGATCGCTTTTTCACGTTTGTCGATACGTTTTGTCAATTGAGTGATTTCTTTTTCTAATTTTGTAGATGTACTTCTTAATTTGCCTTGTTCAGCAATCAAAGTTTGTGCTTTTTCATTAATAGAAGCCACTTCGTTTTGTACAGATGCTAATTGATTTTGAGCATCAGCTTCTTGAGATTTTAGTCCGCTAATTGTTTGGTCTTTTTGTTGAATCTTTAAATCCACTTCATCTGCATTAGAAATTGCTGGTAATGCTACAGCTGAAAGGGTTAATGAGCAAATCATTAGTAATGGTAATAAGCTTTTCTTCACTATTCATTCCTCCGAAATTTTACTTATAATATAATCTTCATCGTATGAGTATTTTACATTCTTTTATTAACAACGAAATCATTGTATCATAGTCACATGTCATACATATAATAATAATGTTACAGGAGTATTTCATTTTTGAAAGCTACATATAACAAATAAGAACACGCTATTTTAACACCTGAAATGCCTATAGAATAGCATTTTCAACCATTTCCTAATGGTATCTTTTTTATTTAGAGAATGATTCGAAATGCCAACGACTATTTTAGGGTACTCTATTAAAGAAAAGAATACAATCATCATGATTTAGAATATACAGTTTTGATTCCTTTATAATGTCCTTTCTTCAAAAAAATCCCAGAGAAGATTTTCTCTGGGATTCAACATTTACTTATTTAGCCTGGAAAGCGCCATACGACAGCTCTAAAGTTTGCAGCATACGGACTTGGTGTCCAGCCTGTCGTTGTTGAAACATATCCAGAACCTGCCGGATTGTTTGACTCAACGATTTGAACTTGGTCTCCTTTAACTCCTACTACTAGGACTGTATGGACACCATCTAGCCATGAATCAGGACTAAGCGCGTTTTCATATTGGACAACGTCACCTACCTGAACATCAGACCAAGAAACTTGAACCGCACCGGATTGTGTATATCCGCTGTGAGGACCACCTGGTGTAAATCTGATTCCAGCAGCATTCAGCCAATTTTGAACAGCAACGATACATTCACCGCTTTGTCCCCAACCAGTAGGATTTGTTTGACCCACTGAACTCAAAGCAATTTGTGCTGCTTTTTTCTTCGCTTCTGATACTTTACCGCTACCGATACTATTTGTATTACCTGTTGGCGTTTCAGAAACTGGAGTGGATGGTGCAGTGGTTGTTCCATTACTCTCTACAACATTGGTTTTAACAAGACCGGGGTTCGCTGCTTGTGCTTCCGCTAACTTAACAGCTGCTTCTGCCTCTGCTTTTCTTTGTGCTTCTTGTTCTTTGGCTATTCTTGCTTGTTCTTGCTCTAATTTTTTCTGAGCGGCTGCTTTTTGTTCAACGTATTCTGATTTTTTATTTTCTTCTGTCGTACGTTGCGCTTCCAACTCATTTTTAGCGATTTCTTGTTCTAATTTTAGCGTATCTAAAGATGCCTGTTTTGCATTCAACTCTTTAGTCGATGTTTCTAAAACAGAAATTTGAGTTTCAACTTTTTTAGATTTCTTCTCAACATCTTCTTTATCATTTGTTTGTTGTTCTAATAAATCGTTATTTGCATTGACCAATGTCGTGATACCTTGAACACGGCTGATCGCATCTCCGATAGATTCTGAGTTTAGGATCACATCAAAATAACTAGTGCTAGTTCCGCTGACCTGAACATCACGTGCTTGATTACGCATTTGAACTTCTCTTTTTTGGATACGAACATTCAAATCAGAGATTTCGTTATATAATTTTGTGATTTCGTTTTTAAGGGTCTTTTTCTTAGCTGTCAGTTCATCGATCTTTGTCGCCGTTTCTAACATATCTGACTCGATCTCTGCTAACTTAGCTGCTGCCTGTGATTCTTTTGTTTTTAGGTCATTGATGATGTTATCTTGTTGTTCAATCTTTGTATCATAATCGTCGGCAACTGCTGCAAGTGGTAAAGCAACTGTTGTAAGAGTGACTGAACAAACCATCAATGCTGATAATAGACTTTTTTTCACGTTTTAATTCCTCCGGTATGTGCTGGACTCGTTTATATAAATCAAAATTATTTTTATTTAGTCAATGGCATTATTGTATCATAGCTGTATGACATGCAGATAAAAGAGATATTACAAAATTGTTTCATGACCGTAAGACTATCTTGCTTTATTATCTAACAGTGCCAATAAAAAGCGACTATTCATTAGCAAATAGTCGTTTTAATGGATATGAAAGTAAAACAAATAGCAGCATATTAAAAATCAATGTTGGCCCTAACACTTTTGTGACAAATAAAATCGGTGCTACTTTTGATATTGAAAAAATAACCTGCAGACCAACTGCTATTAATTCATACGCTGTCACAAAAATGATCATCCCAAAAAATGCAGTCAATAAGTTTGTATGTACCACACGTTGAAAACGGAACATCATCATGACTGTTGCAGCTAAGGCCACTGTATAAATTCCGATGATACCCAAATAATAGCTATCACAAACTAAACCCAAAACCAACGAAGCGATCAATAAATAACGTTTAGATAAATTTGGTACGGCCATTAGAAAAGCCAACAATAAAATATGAGCACTAGGAAAATAAATGTTGTCCATTAAATTTTCAACACCATGCGTCAACTGTCCATCGATCAGCATCAGTAAAAAGAAAACTACAGGCGCGTAGTATTTCACATTTTCTTTTTTGATCATCTGCATGTTACTCCCCCGCTCCTGCTAATCTCTTAATGATCGTAACCACAGGCATATTATACATTTCAGCATAAGGTTTTACATATACTTCCCGATCCAATCCATAGCTGTCCGGTTTCACTTTTTCGACTACACCGACTGGCAGATTAGCTGGAGAATTTTGACCTAAACCTGATGTTTGGACAACATCTCCTTCTTTAATATCCAAGTCTCCTACGATCTGGCTAACGATCAAGGTGTTTTCTTTATCATCGTACGTTTTCAAAAGACCATATGAGTCGCCGTTTGATGAATTGATCTGAACAGGAAAATGATTTGAATTTTGATTTTTTGAAGTCAATAATTCCACCTTCGAAGTAGCTGCACTAACTTCGATGACGCGGCCGATCAATCCTTTTTGAGATAATACAGCCATATTAGGTTCAATTCCATCTTTTGATCCCCGATCAACGATCAAAATATCCTGCCACATATCAGGTGTCCGTGTGACAACTGTAGCTGTTACTCTTTCATAGTTGCCTAACGTTTCATTTAGCCCTAGCTCTTTTTTCAGTGCTTCATTTTCTTTCTTCAAGTTATCATTTTGAATCGACAATTCACCGTAACTATCGATTCTTTCTTTCAAGCGTTCGTTCTCATCATACGTGTTGAAAAGAGTGCTGATTGATGAAATTCCGCCACCAATTGCTTTCGCGGGAAAAGAGATTACTTTATCAATAAATCCTACACTATCATTCACAGCAGATTGACCTAAATTTGTTTTCCCTTTATTTGCTCGGTTGGCAGCGGTCAAACTGATGATCGTTACTACGATGATCACAACGATCAACGTAATGATTATATTTTTATTTGGATTAAACTTTTTCACATCGACACCTCGAATAATCTTTAGACTGATAGCAATAATTTTACCACTAAATTCAGACAAACAAAAGAGCTGTGGTACGACTTTACACTTTTTTACTAAATATCTCTTGCTTTAGACAAAAAAACAGAGCAGGCATAAGCCTCACTCTGCTTTGATCATTGTTTTATTGTTTATCGATTTGTTTATTTTTCTTTTTTCTCTTCGTTTAATAATGCTTTACGTGACACGTTCACACGGCCTTGTTTGTCGATCTCAGTTACTTTAACAAGTACTTCATCACCAAGTTTAACAACGTCTTCAACATTGTTCACACGTTCATTCGCTAATTGAGAAATATGGATCAGGCCGTCTTTTCCTTTGATCAGGTTAACAAAAGCACCGAATTTTTCAACACGAACTACTTTACCTAAGTAAACTTGTCCAACTTCAACTTCTTTTGTTAATTCTTCGATGATCTTGATTGCTTTTTTGATCATATCCGCATCAGCAGAAGCAATGCTTACATTACCATCTTGATCGATATCGATTTTAACACCCGTTTCATCGATGATACCATTGATCGTTTCTCCGCCTTTACCGATCACGTCTTTGATTTTAGCAGGAGCGATTTGGATCATTTCGATCTTAGGCGCATATTGGCTTAATTCTGGACGTGGTGCAGCTAAAGTAGAAGTCAACTCTGCTAAGATTTCCATACGAGCTTTTTTCGCTTGCGTCAAAGCTTCTGTTAAGATTTGTTCAGTGATTCCTTGGATCTTGATATCCATTTGTAGAGCTGTGATTCCTTTTTCGGTACCGGCTACTTTAAAGTCCATATCACCAAGGTGATCTTCTAATCCTTGAATATCGGTTAAAATCGTATAGTTTTCGCCATCGCTGACAAGTCCCATCGCAATACCGGCAACAGGCGCTTTGATCGGCACACCTGCATCCATCAATGCTAAGATTCCTGCACAGATACTTGCTTGAGAAGAGGAACCATTTGATTCTAATACTTCTGAAACGACACGGATCATGTATGGGAAATCTACTTCATCAGGAATAACTTGCGCCATCGCACGTTCGCCTAAAGCTCCATGACCGATTTCACGACGACCAGGTGAACCTGCACGTCCTGTTGAACCAACAGAGAATTGCGGGAAGTTATAATGATGGATGAAACGTTTACTGTCCTCTACACCTAATCCATCAATGATTTGGTGTTCACCAAGCGGCGCCAAGGTTACAACAGACAATGCTTGTGTTTGTCCACGAGTGAATAAGCCTGAACCATGAACGCGCGGTAAAATACCGACTTCTGAAGCCAGTGGACGAATTTCGTCTAATTTACGACCGTCAGGACGGATTTTATCGATCGTGATCAATTCACGTACAACATCTTTTTCAAGATCTTCTGCGATTTGCTTCACTTCTTTAGCGATTTGATCTTCATCGTCATGACCTGCAAATTTCTCTGCATACGCTTCTTTGACTTGATCTTTGATCGCATCGATATTGACTTCACGCGCTAATTTTTCTTCTGTCATTACGGCTTCTTTCATCGTACCGTAATACGCATCGAAGATTTCTTTTTTTAATTCTGGATTTACTTGTAATAGCTTGATTTCCATTTTTTCTTTGCCGACAGCAGCAACGATTTCTTCTTGGAAAGCCACTAATTCTTTGATTGCGTCAAAACCGAACAGCAAAGCGCCTAACATATCTTCTTCTGATACTTCTTTTGCACCGCTTTCAACCATGTTGATCGCTTTTTTCGTACCGGCAACTGTTAATTCGATATCTGTTTTTTCCGCTTGTTCCACTGTTGGATTCAAGATATATTCGCCATCTACACGACCCACATCAACACCTGCGATCGGTCCGTCAAATGGAATATCCGAAATCGCTAAAGCAAGAGACGAACCAAACATTGCCGCCATTTCAGGGGTGCAATCTTGATCTACGCTCATTACTGTATTCGTGATTTGTACTTCATTACGGAATCCTTCTGCAAACATTGGACGAATTGGACGGTCGATCAAACGAGCAGTTAACGTTGCACGTTCACTTGGACGTCCTTCACGTTTGATAAAGCCGCCAGGGATTTTACCTACGGCATACATTTTCTCTTCATAGTTGACTGTTAATGGGAAAAAGTCAAAGTCTCTTGCGTCTTTCGAAGCAACTGCTGCAGTTAAGACAACAGTGTCGCCATAGCGAACTAAAACAGCACCATTTGCTTGTTTAGCTAATTGACCGATCTCGACTTGTAGCGGTCGTCCGCCCCATGTTGTTTTGAATACTTGTTTTTCTGACA
Source organism: Enterococcus sp. 9D6_DIV0238 (assembly GCF_002174455.2). Lineage (NCBI taxonomy): Bacteria > Bacillati > Bacillota > Bacilli > Lactobacillales > Enterococcaceae > Enterococcus > Candidatus Enterococcus dunnyi. The sequence continues at coordinate 2,306,172 of NZ_CP147246.1, read as the reverse complement.
TGTATCGATTCTCCTTTATTCTTTGGAAAAGTCAGACAGCTACTAAACAAATGAAAAGATTCAAAAATTTGAGTCCTTTTATTTGGTTAGTAGATTTATGTAACCTTTCCAAAGATCCGATTATTTTAGTATTTTCAAGGATACTGAACCTTTTTAAATAGACTAAAAAGCCAAAAATGGCGAGTCAGAAGCAACTCTTTTGAAAATAAAATGAACTACACAAGAATTTGTAAAAATTTTCGTGAATTCCTTCCTAATTTCTCAGAGTTAGGCGCTTCTGGCTCAGCCTCTCAATGATTAACGACGTAATCCTAAGCGTTGGATCAATTCGCGGTAACGTTGGATGTCAGTTTTACGTAAGTAAGCTAACAAGTTACGACGGTGTCCAATTTTTTTCATTAGTCCACGGTAAGAATGATGATCTTTTTTGTGAACACGTGCATGTTCGTTAAGGTGGTTGATATCAGCAGTCAATACAGCGATTTGTACTTCTGGTGAACCAGTATCTCCTTCATGACGAGCATACTCTTTAATGATTTCGTTTTTCTTTTCTTTAGACATTGCCATGTTTTTCACCTCTTCTTTAAGTAGTCATCTCACTACTGAGTAATGCGTTGGTGATTCGCACAACCAAGTAAAAGACGGTATGTTTCCATACAGTGATACTTTACAGGATATAAGGTCAAAATGCAAGACTAAGCTGATGTCCACTAGTGTTTTTTCAGCAATTTATCCCATTTATCAGCATTTTGTGATAAACTAGATAAGCAAATAAATAGATGAAGCTAATCAAACAGCAGGATAAACCAAATAGGTCTGTCTTTGCTTTTAGACTTTTAAATAATCGAAGGAGGAATTATCCCATGATCACCATGGAGGATATTATCCGTGAAGGAAACCCCACACTTAGAGAAGTGGCAAAAGAAGTGTCTGTGCCGCTAACTGACGAGGATATCAAACTCGGCGAAGATATGATGGAATTTTTAAAAAACAGCCAAGATCCTGTGAAAGCAGAAGAACTGGCTTTACGCGGCGGCGTAGGTCTTGCTGCACCTCAATTAGATATTTCAAAACGAATCATCGCAGTCCATGTACCAAGCAATGATCTAGAAAATCCTGAACCAACCTTGAGTGCTGTAATGTACAACCCTAAAATTTTGAGCCATTCTGTTCAGGATGCTTGCTTAGGTGAAGGTGAAGGCTGTTTATCTGTAGATCGTGAAGTCCCAGGTTATGTGGTACGTCATAACAAAATCACGCTTTCATATACAGACATCACAGGAGAAAAACAAAAAATACGTTTGAAGAATTATGAAGCGATCGTCGTTCAACACGAGATCGATCATTTAAACGGTGTGATGTTTTATGATCATATCAACCAACAAAACCCATTTGCTTTGAAAGATGGCGTGTTGGTGATTGAGTAAGAGCTTGAAAAAAACGTTCAAGAAATAATCATTATCTAAAATCCCAGCAATCAATTTGCCTGATTGCTGGGATTTTTTTGTATAAATCAGAATTTTTTTAGTAAGGCCTTCACCTCAATATGAAACACTTATTAAGTGATCATTAGACGTTTTCACTGGATTGTTCCCTAGTACTGATGCTTTTTTTTAGTTGAAGTGAAAATAGTTTATACAAGAATGTTTTTTGTAAAATCAAGCCTATATAAAAGCCTATAAAATTTAGAAGAATATCGCTAAGATCGAAAATTCCTAAAGAAAACGTATATTGAACAATTTCAACTAGAACAATAAAGATAAGAAAAGAAATTATTTTCTTGCCCACTAAAAAACCTAATGGAATAAAATAAATTATATTGAACAAGGTTTCGATTGTCCCTTCCCCATTTCCTATTCCCCATAGAAAATCTAATGGATTAAGCGAAATTCCTCTAATTCCAATACTTTTAAAAAAGAGAAAATAAATCAAAGTAATGAAATAAAAAAAATAGAATGAGAGAAGAACAGGACGAGAATTTATATGTGTTATTAATACAAAGATGAAATAAGCTAAATAAAAACTCAAGAGAAAAATAATCGTGAATGAGACCCAAAAATCTCCCTCCTCAGGTGAATATATATTTGTAATATAAGTAAAAAGTCTAGATGATAGAAATTCTTGATATATATATGTCACCACAAAAAAGCACCCAATAAAAATACCTAATGCCATCGATATGTATTTATGTCTATTTATCACAAAAACAACTCCTTTTAATAATATTAATAAAAGAGAGTTACTAATAGCATATTTATATTAGTAACTCTAAATATTAATTTGTTGATAAAACTCCTTTAATATTTGCTGTAGGATTTGCAGTTGCCCCAGCAGGCTTCGTTGAATCAAATCGTAAATAATGAGTCCCTGCTGTTCCTAGTTTACTATTTAATACTTTTGATGAGTTTGTGACATTACCAGAATAACTAACATTTCCAACATTTGTATACCCAACTGTATTTTTTCGACGAAGCGTGATTTTCATTGTTTTAGCTTGTTGCGTATTTGAATTCGACCACTTACTTTGAGTATGCTTAACCGATACTTTTTTCCCTTTGGCAATGTTATTACGACCTTTAGAATCCCAATTTCTGATTCCTGTTCCATCATAACTAAATACAGTGGCTGCATCAGCAGAGTCGAAAAACAATACTATTCCCCCAACCAACATGAGTAAACTTACAATAACTTTTTTCTTCATTTTTGTATCCCCCTTAAAAAATAGTTGAACTTTATTACAATAAATATTATATACTATATTAAAGCAATATAATACATTTTTTTTAAAAGGAGTTACTATTAGATTATGAATACATTCAAAAGATCATTTTTAAGCATCATAAGGAACAAAAAAAGCAGTTTGAGTCTACTGCTTATATTAATAATATTAAGTTTTATCTATTCTGGGGCACTATCGTTGAAGCAAGCCTATACAAAAAATGAATCAAATATTAAAAATAAACTTCCTTTGACAGCAACAATTATAAATAACTACACAGAGCAAGAAGACTATCTAAGTAACAACCCAGACAACTTAGTCGCGCCAATCAAATTAGAAAAATATAAAAAGATAGGTGATTTAGAGTATGTTAAAGAATATGATTATTCTGAATATGATGTTATTCAAAGTAACAAATTGAAAAGCCAGAGATCAATAGCTGACATAGAAATTGAAGAAAGAGATTGGACGAATACATTTTTATTAAAGGGAGTTAACAATAATAAGATTTTTGATATAATTTCAAGTAAAATTACCATGGAAGAAGGTAGGTCTTTTTCTAAAAAAGAAATCGAATCTTCAGACAATGTAACAATTGTTTCTAAAAAATTTGCTGAAGAAAATAATTTGGCACTTAATGAAGTCTTTTCATTAGATCGAGTTTTTAGTATAGATGATACTCAGAAAGAACATCACATAGGAAAGTATCAAATCATAGGTATATTTGATACAAAAAAGAAAGTAAATGAGCCTAAAAATGATTTTCAGTTTGAAGAGTTAGTAAACAATACTCGATCCTCAAACACGTTGTATATACCCAATAAAAATTTAGTATCTAGAAGAACTGTCTTTTATGAAGAGCAGGGGTTAGAGATTCCTTCTGAAGAGTATGATGCTTATTATGAGTTGAAAGATGTAAAATATACAGAAAGTTTTCGCCAAGAGGCGGAAAACATACTTGGGACAAAACTCTATAATGTGATTATATCTACAGATCAATACAACAGTATAAATCCAACTTTTGTAAAATTAAAAAAAATAGTAGATAACACCATGATACTAATGTTTATAACATCTATTTGCATAATCAGCCTAAGTGTTATTTTACTGTTGAGAGATAGAAAATATGAATTTGGCGTATATTTATCTTTAGGAGAAAAAAAATTAAAAATAATTTCCTTAATTATGATTGAAATACTTACAATTGCAACAGTAGCCGTATCCATTTCAGTGTTTCCTAGTCATTTAGCAGCTAAAGAACTATCCTACATCTTCTTTAATAATGCTGAAGAAGAAGAATGGACTATAGAAAAAGAGACAGAAGTTCAACAATATAATAGTTTAGGTAATTCCGTTATAGACGTAGAGCAAACTGAAGAAAATTTCGAAGTATCAATTTCAAAGCCCAAAATTTTAACTGCATATTTTTTCATAATATTCGTAATAATTATATCTATGATTATTCCTATGATATACATATTTATGATAAATCCAAAAAAACTGTTACTAGATAGGTAAAAAACAAAGAAAAAATTCAGCCTTTGTCTATATAAAAACAGGTATTAAAAAAATTAAGTAGATTACAACTGAAACCATCTTCAAGCATATATTATTATCAGCAATCTTTACACCATCAATCTTGCATCCTATCTTATTTTAACACGTACAAAAAAGACTGCAGCTAAACGTCTAAAAAGACTTTATCTGCAGTCTGTACTACTAATCTCTATCTAAATCGCCTTTAACTCTTTCAACGCTTTCCAAATCCCATCATTATCGTTGGTATCTGTCACAAACTTCGCTTCTTTTTGGATATGCGGCAGTGCATTGCCCATTGCTACACCGATCCCTGCTTCTCTTAGCATTTCCCGGTCGTTTTCGCCATCACCAAAGGTAATGATATTTTCCCGCTCAATTCCTACACGATCAGCTAAATTCAATAATGTGGCAGACTTCGAGCCATTTTTCGGAACGATATCTACACTTTGAGGATGCCAACGGACAAAGCGAAACTTAGAGAATTCATTGTCAAATACGCCTTCATACGATTCATCATAAAAAGCCAAGCCTTGGTATACATCGTTTTCCTTATGGAAATCTCCATCATATTCAGGAGCTGCAAAATCAATAGAGCCCATTGCTTCCGCCATTTGTAGCTGACGGTGATGATTATTTTTTTTCACATCGTCTAAGCCGACATACGCCAAACCGATCTCTCTTTTTTCCAATTCAGATGAAAAACGCTGCAGCTCTTCTTCATCCAATAAATTTTGATAATACTGCTCATGATCTAAAAATGCAGCAGCACCATTACAAAGAACATAGTTTGAAAAACCTAAGTCTAAAATAATATCCTGCGCCATAAAACGACTACGCCCTGTAGCAACAGTCACCAGATGACCTTGCTGTCTAAGTAGTGCTAATGCTTCTCTTGTACTTTCCAGTGGTTGTTTGTCGCTTCCCAGTAATGTTCCGTCGATATCAAATGCAAAAAGTTTTCTTTTCATGGCGTATTATTTTCGCTCGCTTTCTATGATTTTGGCAAATATTTGCTGCCTTCTCTAACTGCTAATGGACTTAGTTCCATCGTCGTGATCAGTTCTTGAACCCATTGAGGATCTGTTTTACTATGCTGGCGTAATGACCAGCCGATCGCTTTTTGAATAAAGAACTCATCTGTAGTTTTATCATAAATAATCGCTTTTTTCAACAGCTCGGTGTCCGTTCTGTCTTTATACAATAACTGTAAATTGATTGCTATCCGTCGATGCCAGAAGTCTTTTTCTCCGAAAAAAGCGTCAAATAATCGAGGCATTTCTTCAAAATGACTCGCACCCCATAAGGCAAAAAATTTACGCCAAGCATCCACGCTGTCCCACCAAGCTTTTTCAATGACTAGTGGTTTGAACTGTAATACTTCTTCAAAGCTCAAACGCTTCACATTTACCGTTGCTAGATCGATCGCAACATACTGATATTCCCGTTCAGGTTTCTCATAATAAACATTCACCAGCTCAAAAAGGTCTGCAAACGGCAGTTTTTTACTGGCTTTTAAAAGCTCTTTTTCCATTGCCGCACGTGTTGGTGCAGGGACACCTGCAAAGGGGAATAAATTTTTCATGTAAGCAGCCATTTGTTGCGACTTCTCTTCATTTTTAGTAAAAATAATTTCGTCCACACGTTTACTCCTTTGTCTTTTCTTCCATCTTAAAACAATTTACGTCTAACAGCAAAAAAGAGTGGGGAAAAAATCCCGCACTCTACTTTTTAATCTACATATGTTGTGTCCGCATTGTTCAACCATGCATAGCCCAAGCCCATCACTAAGCCGCCGCCGATAAAGTTACCGATCAAAGCAAAGAACAGATTGTGCGCAACACTGCCGACAGTCATCGCGGCCATTGTTCCGTGTGAAGCAAAATAAGCTAAGCTAAACGCAGGGAAATTGGCGATAACGTGCTCATAGCCTAAGAAAGCGAAAATGAAGATGATGAAAATGATCGCAGCGACTTTACCCGCGTCGTCCTTCATACGCATACTTACTAAAACAGCTGTATTTACAACGATATTGGCAAAAATGGCTTCAACCAAAATCTGGACCGTCGTCTTGTTCAATTTACCAGCGATCGATGTAAAGAAGAAGCTATCTGGTGCTAGGTCTTGATAAGGTACCGTCAACGAAATCAAGTAACCGAATAATACCCCACCGACTAAATTAAAGAAAATACAGGTAAACAAAATTTTTGCAGCAAAGGAGAAATTGATTTTTTTTCGATAAACGCCGACAGTCATATACAACATATTTGACGTACCTAACTCAGCATTCATATAAAGAATCATCACAAGTGACCAACTGAACATAAAGGCATACAACATTTTGCCAAGTCCATGTGCGATATCCTCACCTTTCATCGCAATAGCGAATGCCACAGCTGTTCCTAGCGTTAAAAACATACAAGCAAGCATGGCACGAAAAGCATAGCGTAAGAAACTACTTTGGAATAAGTTCATTTTTTTATTGATTGATTTATCGATCTGCTCAAATAACGGCGATACAGGTTTCATCTTGTTTCTCCTTTTCATATTGTTTTCATTTTATATTTTCAAAAACATCCTTTACTATTTTAAAGACCTCTACGCATTTTGTCTAGTGCTTTTTCATACAAAGTAACACTTTTTTCTATTATGAGCAAAACAAGTGATAAAGTACGTCGATCCTCTACTCCTTTTCATTCTTTCTCGCTACTTTCCTTTCTTTTTATGAAAAAACAATGAGAAAATCCTTCCGAAGACCGATGAGAATTTGCATTTTACTGGTAAAATAGAACTAAGTTATCTATTGAACAAGAGACATCGGGTTGTTTTATAAAAAATAGATAGCCTTTGGAGGAAGATTTTGCCAAACTATGGGGAAAGTAAGGTGAACGAAATGATAAAACAAGGACAGGACACTAACGTAAAGAAATTAAATCAACGAATCGAAAACCAGTATAAATCCATGCGAGCAACAAACAACGTATTCTCAGTCATTCTCTTGGTTGTCTTAATGATTTTTATAGGTCTTTTCAGCCTATTTTTCTCAGCGAGCGCTAGCTATAACGAAAAAATGACTGCTTTTGACCAAGAGCTCAATACTCTTCAAGAAGAAAAAGCTGCGATCGAATCTGGAAAAATCATCACAGCTGAGAAATCCTTTGACACGATTTTACAAGAAAATTTGGCGAACTTAAAAGAGTACCCTCAATCAGAAAATAATTATACGATTTCTATTGAAGGAACGAACAGTCAAATCACACTCAACAAAAACAATATTTTTATTTCAGACAATGCAAATATGCTAAATAAAGAAACGAAACAGAAGATCTATGAGCTAAACAAACAATTAGCTGCCAGTACCAACGGAGCACAATTAGAAGTCATCACTATCCCTGAATTACCACGCGGGGAAGATATCGAATCTTACGCCAATAAATTATTCAATCAACTGGGGATCGGCGATAAAAATGAAAATAACGGTATTTTATATCTGATTGCCTTGGATGACCGCGAATTTCGTTTAGAAGTTGGTTACGGATTAGAAGGATTGATCCCTGATGGAACGGCTGATTCGATCATCAATGATGACGATGTCGTTGATGCATTTAAAGATGAAAAATATGACCAAGCAGTAAACCAAGTGCTCGATCAAGTATTTCCTCTAATGAATACCAAAACTGCTTTAGTCGATTCTAAAATCAATCAAGTCGAGAGTCAAAAAAGTGCTGCTAAATGGGGTCGTTGGTCATTAGGGATCTTTCTATTTTTTGTTTTATTGACGAATTTGATCCTAGTGATCCGGAGTCTTTCTGCAGGAAAAGCTTTAAAACAAACCTATGGCGACTATCAAAACCGAATTTCAGACTTCACAAATGAAGATGCAGCAACACAACTCGCTGAAATGAAACAAACAAACTTCTACCACCTGATGTTAAGCGGCAGTTCGTTGATCGCTTCAAAAAGAAAATTACGCCGTTCGATCGCTCAAGGTCGCTTATTGAAGCATCCTTCAGCACAAAGAAAAGCGTTTGGACGGGTCTTGATCGGCGATACCCTTTATTCAGGAGACGGGTATGTATTAACCACAACTTACCTTACGTCTAACTATAATTCTGCCAACTGGTCTGACAGCAGTAATGGGTCTGACGGCGGCGGTTCGTCTTGGGGCTCATTCGGTGGCGGTTCATCTGGTGGAGGCGGTGCCTCAGGCGGGTGGTAATTACTTGGACTTATGCAAGAAAAAGCTTGAGTTATCCACTATTCTGAGGTATACTAACCTTTGTGTAAAATAAGCAGCAGAAAAATAATAGACTCGTCAACAGTTCATTGCCTTATTGTTGAGCTTTCCAGACTAAAACGTCTGATCAGCTTTTCAGGTTCGACTGCGTAACCGCGGCTGCAAAGGTGAAGGTTGAAGAATGAACTGCACGATTATGAATTTTTCAGAAGATTATTTTACTCCAAAAAACTTATTTTATTGGAGGAATTTTGAATGTCACGTTATACAGGACCATCATGGAAAATCTCTCGTCGTCTAGGTATCTCTCTATCAGGAACTGGTAAAGAACTAGCACGCCGCCCATACAAACCAGGACAACACGGACCAAACAGCCGTGGTAAAGTTTCTGAATATGGTATGCAATTAACTGAAAAACAAAAATTACGTCATATGTACGGTATGAACGAACGTCAATTCGTTAACTTGTTCGTTAAAGCAAGCAAAATCAAAGAAGGTAAACACGGGGTTAACTTCATGATCTTACTAGAACAACGTTTAGATAATGTTGTTTACCGTTTAGGTCTTGCAACTACTCGTCGTCAAGCACGTCAATTAGTAAACCACGGCCACATCACTGTAGATGGCAAACGTGTAGATATCCCTTCTTACCACGTTGAAGTTGGTCAAGTGATCTCTGTTCGCGAAAAATCTCAAAACGTTGTAACAATCAAAGACGCTGTTGAATCAACTGTTGGACGTCCAGCATTTGTAAGCTTTGACGCTGAAAAATTAGAAGGTAGCTTCACTCGTTTACCAGAACGTGATGAATTATATCCTGAAATCGACGAAGCACTTGTCGTTGAATACTACAACCAAAAACTTTAAGATTCACTTCTTGGGAATCTTTGGACGCAAGTCAAAAAGAAACGACCGAAAATCTTTTACGATTTTCAGTCGTTTTTTCTTTGTATAACAAAAATATAAAACCTACTTTAAGTGATAATTATGTTGAAAAAGCATTGACTTTGGTTTGTCATTAAGGGTAGAATTGAGGCAGATAGAACGAAGGAAATCTAGCATTGCTAGACAAAATAAAAAGGCACTCTGCAGGAAGATTGGCGTCGACCTACAGAGCCTTATACAATCAGATAACGCTGATCGTACAAGTTGCCCAAGTCAATTTTCATTGACTGTATTTATTTTACTCAATTTTCGTGTGAATTACTAGCTTTTTTTGCACCTCAATTGCGTTTTTAAATAACAGATCGATGCTTATTTATTGAACTTTTGCACGGTATCAGCGGGTAGCTGATACCGTGTTTTTTTCGTTCTATCGGTCAAGCAAGGAAGCAGTCGCACCGAAAGAGTGAACAGCAAATAGCTCTTTGGGTGTACAGAGGTTGAGAAAAAAGCGTTCAGCTCTGAGAGCTAAGAAGAAGATCATGAAAATTGCTTTAAAAATTTTTGTGATGTTCGGTTTAGTTCCGAAGCCTTCAACTCTTAGTGCTTTAGCACTTAGAATTTGATGAGATCGAAGCGTAGCGTAGTAGATGCTTTATTCTCACCGTTTATTAAAAGCAGTGAAAGCTGCTCTGACACCGACGAGTTGCCCTAGTCGATGCGCACAAATGAAACAAATGCTCATTACCCAATTTTCCAAAAATCGACGGTTCCTTGCTTGAACTATAATGAAATCAATTTTGATGCCAATTGCTCCATAAGTAAGAAAAGTAATGTTTATTTTTAAATAGAATTATAATACATTTTGTAGGCATTGTAATGCGAAGTGTGTTATTCTAAAAAGATAATATTAAATAACGAAATGAGGTGATTTTATGATCGAGTTAAATGAAGCAGAAACCCAGAAACAAGCCACTCAAATCGTGCTGGCGAACGATCGCTTGTCGCTTTCAAAAACAGTGACGTTTTCTTCGGGGACGACGGTTCTCGGCAATGCCACGGCTGAAAGTACCTTTCAACAGCTGAAGAAAAACCCGGCAACGATCCAGCAACTACTCAACAGAGATGTAGCTTCTATCCAAACTGCAGTCGCAGCATTTAAACGAGCAGATCAACAAGCGAAGCAGCTATTTACACGACTTCCGTAACAAAGGAGAGAAGGAATGACCCAAAAGGAGTTACAAGAAAAACGCAGAGAAAATGAAGAAAAACAAGAGGAAAATCGTACGCTCAACACGTTGTTGGAACGAAACATGAGCGAGACAGAGCACTTATTTACCAGAGAACGTCACCATAACGACCAAGTTCTCACTTACTTTCATCGGCAGGAAGAAGGCCACCTTTTTGAAGAACTCACAGAAGAATCACGTGTAGCCGAACGCCGTTTCTTTGATGCAATGACGGACGGACAAGAAACATTACACAAAGAAAACCGTCGCCTAGAAGATGAAAGCGACCTTCTTTACGAAGCAGAGCTGCAACAGCTGAGAAAGGAGGATGAGGTTGATGGTCAAAATGATCATTGGTGAAGTCCAAACGCAAACAACAGAAATCAAAGCATTTGGGCAAGCATATAGCCAAGCGTTAGAGTCAGTGACTAGTGCCACGCAAGGCATACAATTAGCAGTCGGCTTGAATGGTGCAGGTATGGAGTCGATCAAAGACTACCTTTCCACTGTCTATCCAGCGCTTTGCAAAGCGGAGATCATGCACAGTGAAGCAGTTGTGCAGGCGAATGAACGGTATGTGCAAGGCTATCTTTCAACATGCGGTAGTGAAGATTTAGATTCCGAAGAATTACAAGCGCAAATCGATGAAGCCAACGCGCTGATTCAAGGATTCCAAAGCTCGAGAGAAAACTACGCCCAACAAAAAAGAAGCTTATCAGACGAAAAAGAGCAACTGCTAGGAGCAGTCTTTCAAGCGGCAATCGCCAGTATGTATGCGGGAATTACACGAAATCAAGCGAAAAAAGCAAAGATACAAGAAAAATTAGAGAAGTTCCTTGATTTCTGCAGACAGTCTACTAGTTATTTTACTGGGATAAAGGATACTGGATCGCTAGTGGCTAAAGGTATGCAGGCATTGGGTGTCAGTGAAAAAGGACATGTTGGTCCATGTGCTTGGAATGGAAAAGGCTTTTCCTTAACCGATCGAACTTGGATTAATAATGTCAATCAAAATTGGACCAAGCGTGAAAAAGCCATCGAAGTCAAGGATAGGAAAATACTTGATGGCTGCACGATCATCCACATCATCGATGCCGACCGCGGTGTGGATATGTATATGTTTGAAAAAAATGGTCGACGGTATCCAGTAAGTGAACAGGATTTGTCCGATAACCTAAGAAAGCTCATAAAAAAATACGACTTAGATGTGGTAGAATTAAGTCCGACAGAAATGGACCGCCGAGTGACCGAATTTCAAAAAAGCGGAAAAGATTATTTCAGTGGTGCGACAGTCAATATGTTTGGTTTTAACGGCTTAAACTATATACAAAGTACCGTAAATGATTTGAAAGAATCTGGATTTTGGGATGCTGCATGGGGTGTTGGACTGACAGTGGCTGCGGTGAGGAATGCGCAGGCAGCTGGTAAGAAAGCTGGTGGACTTAAAAATCCTAATTTGACTCAAGAAAGTATCAATTCTAAATTGGATGGTTATCTGTTAAATAAGGAACATCCAGTTGGAGGCTCAAAAGCTAATTGGTTTGATAAGGCACTTGGCTTTAATAGAAATAATAGTCAGCAATTAAGTAAGCAAATTACCTTTGATAAATCGACAGCCGTTCAAACATCTGTAACTGATTACGGAACAAAGTATAGTCAAATCATTCCGATTAAAGGAGTCAACGGAAAAATTATTGATGTTGAATTTGTTTGGATAAAAAATAATGATGGAGTTGTTCGTTTAGTGACCTCGATTCCAACGAAAAAGTAGGTGAGTCAATATGTTTAAAGAATACGATGTTGTATATAGCACAGTAGAAATAGACAAAAGAGTTCCGATGGGAACTAAAGGTGTAATTATGATGATATTAGATTCAGAAAATGAAGTGTATGAAGTAGAATTTGTAGATTTAGATAATGAAACAATTGAAGTTATCGAGGTTAAAGGAACTCAGATAAATAGAAAAGACGCTTTATCACAAGACTAGCAAGAAATAAACTAACCAATTAAGTTACTAAAGGCTAGCCATATTTATTGGGCAAAACTCCCAAGAATTTTTTGAGCATTCTTTTAAATTTTAGTCCGATAAGTTGTATATTATTAAATAAGATATCAGAAGAATCTACTGATATCTTTTTTATATACTATAAAAGTATTTATACATGATAAAAACCATGGTGCGGATATGTTGGTCGTCGTTATCCAGTAAGTGAGCAGGAGTTGTCCGATAATCTAAGAAAGCTCATAAAAAAATACAACTTAGATGTGGTAGAATTAAGTCCGACAGAAATGGACCGCCGAGTGACCGAATTTCAAAAAAGCGGAAAAGATTATTTCAGTGGCGATACAGTCAATATGTTTGGTTTTAACGGCTTAAACTACATACAAAGTACCGTAAATGATCTGAAAGAATCTGGATTTTGGGATGCTGCATGGGGTGTTGGACTGACAGTGGCTGCGGTGAGGAATGCGCAGACAGCTGTTAAAAAGTCTGGTGGGACTAATCAGAAGGTTATTTCTGACCTTGAAAGTCCTGTTTTAAATGGACGGCGAGTTGAAAGTGGTGCAAAAGTTGATGACATAAAACCTGTGTGGGGGAAAGATCCAAAAGGAAAACCTGTTATAGAAAAAGAATTTCCACAAGTTGCTAAAGAACATGGATTTCCTGATATAATTGATAATTATCCAACGGCTACAAATGAATATCCTTTAGTTGGAGGAGATGGTATTGATAGAAAATTCTTTCAACTTGAAGGTCGTAACAATGGTAACAGTGGTGTTTTCGAATGGATTGTTGAGCCCAATGGAGACATAAGCCACAGAAGATTTATTGATGGTGGTGTTTTAACAGGAAAACCAAATCAAATACCTAAAAAATAAAAGGAGAAAAAAATGGAACTAATAGATTTAAAAAACAATCAAGTAAGTTATACTTGGGAAACAATCTATATCGGAGTTAATCAAAAGTTCTTTGAATCAAAAATAATTTCCGATTATGCAATAGAATTGCTGGAAAGTGGTGATGAAGATGACTTTATTATCGAGCTAGCTTGGGGTATTGATTCTAATAATTTACAACAAGTATTATTTGAATTAAAAAATCGATACTTTCCTGATTTAGAAGAAGGCAGTGAGAAATATAAAATAGAAGAACGAAAACTTAGATTCGTTTATCTTTCTAAACTAAACGAAGCAGTTAATGATACTGATGATTTATTAAAAAAAATAGCAGAATTTTATGGAAATAATGGCTACCCAGAAGATATGGTTGAATTTATAAATTATATGCCTCAAGAAAAACCTACTTCAAAAGAAGATTTAGTCAATAGATTTCACCAATTTTTAAGTTTGGAAAAAAATAAAATAAAACAAAAATGAAAATCACTTTACCATATGATTTGCAACTTGGCTAGCAAGCTATAACTCATCAATCAAATGGTCAGTCCCTTGAAAGGAGACACAACATGTTTATTTTCCCAAAATTTCTACTACAACATCTAGGAATACTCTTTGGTTATATTTTTAACATAGGATTGTCACTAATTTTCTTAAATATGGCAATCACAAGTATCTTTGAAAAAGACTACGAGTCATTTATTTTTTCTTTAATCGTCGGTATCCCACTTTCTGCATGGACCATTTATTTGATTCGATCAGGATATTCAGAGCATAAAGAACAAGAAGAACAAAAAAAGAGCTAGTGTGAAAAGTGAATCCGCGTGCTGTCTGAAACCAAACTAGCAAGTACCTACTTACTAACATAACTATTTTCTAAAAGGGACTGGGACATAACTCTACGAGTTACGCCCCAGTCCTTTTTAAAACGAATAAACGGTGGAAGCAGAAGTAACTACTACATTACACTTCGTTTCGATCTCATTAACTTCTACGCATGAAACATGCTAGATTTAAAGGGCTTCGCTTCGTTCACATCAACTAACGCATACAGTTTCACTATTGTTCAAAGAACAAAGTGAAGCTAGCAACATTCTACGTGCTAAAGCACTAAGAATTGAAGGCTTCGGAAATAAGCTGAAATTGCTGTAAAACACAACGAGGAACGATTTGATGCTTTCTCGTCAAAGACTCGTCGCAGATAAACAGTGTTGCACAGTCCCTACTTGGTTCTTGGAGTTGAACACTTCTTTCCCATCCTCTTTCTATTGCTTCGTAAGCACGCCATCTTTCATCACGAAGACGTCGTCACAATACTCGATCAACCGCTGGTCATGAGTTACCATGATCGTGGCTTTGTTTTTTTCTTTGGTTTCTCTAGCCAAGATCTTGACTACTTCAAACGCCCGCTCGGAGTCTAAACTAGCTGTTGGCTCATCTGCTAAAATGATCGAAGGATCATTGTACAGCGCTCTAGCAATTGCTACACGCTGACGTTCTCCTCCAGAAATTTCATCAGGATACTTGCGTTTTAATTTCTCTATCCCCAGCTGTGTTAATAACTCATTCACTTTAGCGGTATCTGTTTTTACCTTTTTTACTTTATCCACTAAACGAAGTTGCTTTTCCACAGTTAAAAACGGTACTAAATTTGATGCCTGTAGAATAAAACCGATTTCGTCAAAACGAATCTTGGCTCTCTTCTTTTCGTTTTCCTGACTGAAAGCGGCATTATTGATTTTAACTTCACCACTTGTTGGCGTTTGAAGCCCGCCTGCAAGGGTCAAAAATGTACTTTTTCCGGAGCCACTCGGACCGATCACTGCTACAAATTTCCCTTTTTCCACAGAAAAGTTGGTTTCTTTTAATGCTTCGATCATTGTATCTCCATCAAGAAATTTTTTATCCACAGCTGAAAACTCAATTGCGTTCATCTTCGTCACCTACTTCTTTTTTATTATCAACCAATTGCTTTTAATGGATCGATCTTCACGATCGTCCGTACAGAAAATAATGCCCCTAAAACAGCAATCACCAGCATTGCTCCGCCGATCGCTAAGAAAAACAGCCAATTACTTTGAAACGGTACTGCTGTCGGTAAAACAAACGAAGTTCCTACTGTTCCTAATAAGCCCAAACTTATTCCTAATACAGCTAATACAAAGGTTTGAACGATGACCGAAATTGAAATGTATTTTCCAGAGATCCCTTGTGCTTTCATGATGCCGAAAATCGTTGCTTTTTGCATCGTCAGTACATAAATAAATATCCCTATGACGATCGCCGCGATCACGATCAAAAAACCGATCATAAATCCAAAAGTCAAAACCTGAGCATTATAACCTGGAAGCTTATTGATAAATGTTTGAATGCCATAGCTTTTCAAATCATTACCAGCTAAATCAACATTCTTCATCGCACCTTCTTTTGCACGAACGACGACTGCATTGATTCGAGCATTCTCTGTCGTATCAACTTTCTCAAAACGGATTTCTTGAAACGTATTGATCGAAACGTACAAAACTGGTGCCACATTGAATTTTGCATTCTCTGTAAACCCGACAATTTTAAGCTTCTTCTCATTACCGGCAAGTTTGATCGTATCTCCCAATTTGAACCCATTCTCTTCCTTCAGGCTATTATTTACGACGGTTTCATCATCAGTATCGAAGGCTCTTCCTTCGACAATATCAGGCATCAGAAATTCATCTTTATTGATGCCAAAGAAACTAGCATTGACTTTTTCAGCTCCTTTTTTATCCAGCTGGATGACTGCCGCTGTTTGCCCCAAAGCTGCCTTTTCTTTGGCAGTCACATCATCCAATGACTTCAACGGAATCATCGACATATTGATATTTGTATTGGATTCATCAGACAAAACGATCCCATCTGCCTGCCACTTATCCACAGCTGTACGATTGTCTTGTGCCAAACCATAGGCAAGCCCTGTTAAGAAAAAAACTAAATAAGAAATTAAAAACATAACGCTGATGATCAAGGCATACCGTAATTTTGATCGTGTAATTTCATTCCATGCTAAAAACATTTTATCCTCCTCCTTATCGATCGATAAGTTTTGTAAAAATTATAGCAAATTTTGACTTACACAACAAAAAATCTGCTTGAATAAAAATACCTCCCCTTGTATTTGATTATTTTTACTCCTTAAGTCTTGTTTTCTTCCCCTATTTTCTTTGATATACTAAATCCATAACTATACGTAAAGAGAGGCGTTATAATGAAGAAAAAGCATCCTCATTTATACACAGTGATTCATCTAGCTGTTGCCGTGGCATTCGTTGTGTTTCTTAGAAATTTCGTTTTGACACCGGTAGAGGTCATAGGTATATCTATGGAGCCTACTTATCATGAATCTGATCGTTTATGGCAAAGTTCGCTGATCAAGCCCCAGCGCTTTGACAATGCGACTTTCCCTAGTCCTCGAAACGGAAAAAGGATCGTCAAACGAATTATTGGACTTCCAGGAGATACGGTACGCGTCGAAAATGACCAGCTTTACATTAATGACAAGGCTTATGATGAGCCTTACTTAGATGAAGCAAAAGCGAAATTGACGGATGGGGAGCCTTATACAGAAGATTTCTCTCTAAGCACGATTGACGTTGGTGCTGAAAAAGTGGTTCCTGACGGACATTTTTTTGTTCTTGGGGATAACCGAAGACGCGCAGATGATAGCCGTTATTTTGGCTTTGTCGATCAAAAGGATATTTATGGAGTCGTTTATTTCCGTTACTATCCTTTAAATAAGATCGGCTTACAATAATCGACAAAAAACATTGAAGCAAGAGGAATGATTCCTCTTGCTTCAATGTTTTTTTTACTGATGTTTTTTAGCTAATCGATATAGCGGCAGTAATGCTTCATAGGTTTGCAGCATATATTCACGTGCCTTGTCTGGGTCATTCAGTAAAGAATCTGTTTTTTCAATGATTCGCCCAATTTGAAATTCCCCTTTTTTCACATCTCTAAAACGAATCAGGATTTTTTCTAAATCTGCTTCTTTTAGCAACTCTATTTTGGGCTGAGTATGATCGATCGATATATAGAAATCATCCGGTAATTGCTTAAACAATTTTTGGTTGTCTAAAAAGGCCTGCGCAATTTCTTTTTCGTTCTTAGGATTGTCGATCAAAGATAGCCACATGAATAGATAGTCCGGCCAAATGCCTAATTGGAAATGAGCGTCCATTTTATAGCCGCGTTTTTTTTGGCTCAATGCAGACCATGTATTTTCTGGCGGGTAAACTGTTCTACGTCGATGCTGGGCGATATGGACAAAAAATTCTGTTTCCAGCTGGTCTCCTAATTTTGCTGCAAAATAGTCATCCAGTTCTTGAAATTTTGGTTGGATCGAAGCCCGAATGCCCTCCATTCTTGCATCTAATCCTTCTATTGTGAACACATCAAAATCTTTTTCAGTAAACATCAACATTGCCGTCATTTCTCCTCTTACTAGTTCTTTATTTTCTCTTGCAGCTGCTGCCATTCTTCGACCGTAATTCCGCGCAAAACATCGGTCACGACCTTGCCCTTCCACATCCGGGCGTTAGGAACCGTACCTTCAATTTTCATCCCGATCTTTTCCATCACACGTCCTGATTTTGGGTTATCGATATCATGGACCGCACAAATTCGAATCAGCTTGAGCTCTTCAAAACCAAGACGCAGCAATTCATTGGCCGCTTCTGGCACGTAGCCCTTGCCCCAGAATTTTTTATTCAGCGTATAACCAATTTCACCATTATTGTGCTTCTCTTCTACCCGCAGATCGATCGTCCCGATAAACCGACCCGTTTCTTTTAAGGCTATGCCATATTTTCCTAAAGGAGCACAGACAAAATAGTTCGCAATACTTTCTTTGGTGTCTTTGAGCGATTGATGGATCGGAAAAACATAAGTGACAGTCTCCTCATCAGAGGCATACTCATACATCTCTATAGCGTCATCCAATGTCACTGGTCGTAAAATCAAGCGCTCTGTTTCCAATCGTTGGTTCTGGGCAAAAATCAAATTACGATTGATCACTAATTCCATATCGTCACCTGCTTTTTATACTACTTTACAGAAAGACGAAACGCCATGCAAGTTAATTTTGAACAAAGTAAAAAATAGTCGTTGATGATACTCAGATTTCCTCTTTAAATTGCTTATTCACTTCATTTTCTTCTCTGATTCTCAACATAAGGATAACCATGTAAATAGGTAAGCCGATGATCCCTGTCAGCCAAGCATGAAAAAATAGTATTATCCCTATCAATTCAGGAATGATATTAAGAAAATAATTTGGGTGTTCGATCTTTTTGAACAACCAATGATCAACATACACGTGATCACTCGCAACCATCAGTTTCACCGTCCAAAGCTTACCCAACAAGTGAATGATATAAACTAAAACACTATATGAAAACCCGATCAATAACAGTCCTATCATACTAACTGTGTCTAAGCTGACCTTTCTCACGATTCCCTCAAAAAAGGCAGAAAAGTAAATGATCGTATGAACGATCGCCAATAGAAAAGAAACTTTTGCTCCGTACTCTCTTCCGCCATTCGCTAAAATTGCTTTTTCATTTTTGATTGAATATCTCAAAAAAAGTAACCTAATGCTTGAAAATATTAAAAAAAACAAATAAATCATAGTATACCGCTCCTCTGTGTCTAAATATCACCATTCCTATTTTAGAACAAATCAGAACGATTAACAATACTTTTAAAACATAAAAACAATCTAAATGACAGATTTAACAAACAATTCTATTTCTTTCGTTTTTCCTTCACTCAATAACTGTACGATTTTACTGCCTACGATCACGCCAGCACAATTTTGTCTAAATCGCTCAACGTGCTCTTTGGTAGAAATACCGAATCCAGCGAGAACCGGTTTATCACTGATACTTTGAATATAAGCTAAATGCTCATCTAAAGAAGTTTGATACTCTCGTCCTATACCAGTTACGCCGTTAACCGCCACGGCATAAATAAATCCTTCTCCCGCTTCCACTAATTCGACGATTCGTTCTTTAGGCGTCGTCAATGCTACTAACGGAATCAATGCAACATCGCTGTATTTTAAAAGCGGGGTCAATAATCCTTGATGCTCAAATGGCAAATCTGGAATAATCACTCCTTTGACATTCGTTTCCTGTAATTCTTGAATGAATTTTTCCAGTCCAAAATAAAAAATGGGGTTGAAATAAGTCATCAAAATCAAAGGAGTAGTGGTCTTGATTTTTTTTAATTGTGCAATGATTTTTTCTAGAGAGACATCTTTTTGAAGTGCCTGTAAACCAGCAGCTTGAATAACTGGCCCATCTGCCACTGGGTCTGAAAATGGAATCCCTAATTCAATTGCGCTAGCACCCGCATCAGAAAGCAAAGAAATTTCACTCTCCAATTGATCCAAACCTTGTGCGCCCGCCATGATATACGGAACAAAAATCGTTTCACCGTTTTGTTGTTTTGTTTTTAAATGCTTGGTCAATGTTTTCATTTGTTATCCTCCTGTTCGAATAATGCTTTGATCTGCTGCACATCTTTGTCCCCACGCCCTGAAAGACATACGATGATTTGCTTCTCTTTCCCAAGCTCTTTTGCTACCTTCACCGCATGACTGATTGCATGAGCGCTTTCTAAAGCGGGAATGATTCCTTCTGTTTGGCATAATAGCTCAAAAGCTTCCAGTGCTTCCTGATCGGTGGCAGAGGCATAGGTCGCTCGCTCGATTTCATTCAAATGGCAATGCTCCGGGCCTAAACCAGGATAATCTAACCCAGCAGAAATCGAAAAAGCTTCTAAAATTTGTCCATTTCCGTCCTGAAGCAGTTTCATCATCGCGCCATGCAATACACCCGTTTTTCCTTTATTGATCGAAGCCGCATGTGATTCCGTCTCCAAGCCTAAACCCGCAGCCTCTACTCCGATCAATGCAACATCATCATTGATAAATGGATAGAAAATCCCCATCGCATTACTTCCGCCGCCTACACAAGCAATAACTGCATCAGGTAATTTTTGTTCCGCTTCTAAAATCTGACGTCTAGCTTCGATCCCGATAATACTTTGATAATCACGAACGATCTCAGGGAATGGGTGCGGTCCTAAGACCGAGCCCATCACATAATGAGTGTCCTCGACATTCGCAACCCAGAATCGCAAGGCTTCATTCACGGCATCTTTTAATGTCTCACTACCAGAGGTCACACTTACCACTTTGGCACCTAATAACTCCATCCGAAAAACATTCAATGATTGACGAGCAACATCCACTGCCCCCATAAAAACGGTACATTCCATCCCAAATAATGCAGCAACTGTTGCAGTCGCTACACCATGCTGACCAGCACCAGTCTCTGCAACGACTTTGTTTTTACCCATTTTTTTAGCTAATAAAATTTGTCCGATCGTATTATTGATTTTATGCGCTCCTGTATGGTTCAAGTCTTCTCTTTTTAAATAAATCTTCGCTCCGCCGATTTTGTCAGTTAATCGCTCAGCAAAATAAAGCGGGTTTTCTCTTCCAACGTACTGTTTTAGATAGTAATTTAATTCTTTTTGAAATTCTTCATCTTTTTTTGATGCTTCATAGACTTCTTCTAATTCCTTCACTGCATACATTAAGGTTTCGGGGACAAACTGTCCGCCAAATTCTCCATAAAATCCTTTATTTGGTTGATTATACATCGTATTCCTCCTTGGCCTTTTTCAAAAAGGCTCTTATTTTTTTTAGATCTTTGACCCCATTTGTTTCAACTCCGCTGGAAACATCCACCGCATAAGGGGAAAAACGTTCTTTTGCTTCCTGTAGGTTTTCAATCGTCAATCCGCCAGCAATAATTATTTTTTTATCTGTTAGTTGATCTAGATCAAGCTTTTTCCAGTCGAATACTTGTCCATTTCCACCAACAAATTTTTGCGGAGGGGCATCGAAAAGTAAATAATTGGTCGTTGCCGCTTGAATCATCTTGATGTGTTCCTCACTATTGACCGTGATCGCCTGAATCACTGGTACAGAATAATGCTCTGTTGCCGCCATGCCGTGAATTTGAATCATATCCAGCTTCGCCTGCTGGATGATCTCTTCTGCTTCCTGATAATTTGGTGCAACCATCACACCTACCTTTTTGACTGTTTTCGGGACGTCTTTCGTGATTTCTCTGACGAGATCTGGACTGATTTTTCGTTTGCTTTCAGCAAAAACGAAGCCAAGATAATCTGCGCCATTTTTGACTGCTGTATCTACCTGTTCTTTTGTCTGCAATCCGCAAATTTTTACTTTCATCGCTTCACTTGCAACTCCTTAACTTTTGACTTAGGATCATTTTGACGCATCAATCCTTCACCAACAAGAACTGCTTGATAATGATCTTTTACTAAAGCAACCTCTTTATCACTTGAAAATCCTGATTCACTGATATAAACGGCGTCTGTCTGTTGTTTTTTGCCCAATTTTTGACTGACTTCAATAGAAACCTCGAACGTTTTTAGATTACGATTATTGACCCCGATCAAAACTGCATCTAAAGCTTCAGCAATCGCCTGTTCCTGCTCATCGTGCACTTCAACCAATACTTCTAGACCCAATGCTAATGCCTGATTATATAGAAACTCGAGCTTAGTCTGAGATAATGCGGAAACGATCAGTAAAACAATCGTTGCTCCTGCATTTCGTGCGCGAATCAGCTGTTTTTCATCGATGATAAAATCTTTACACAACACCGGAACATCAACCTCAGCTGCAACATTTCGTAAATCTTCGATCGAGCCTTTAAAAAACGATTCATCCGTCAGCACCGAAATCGCTGTGACACCAGCCTGTTCATACGCTTTAGCTTGTTCAAGAATATCGACGGTTAGATTGATTGCCCCTTTAGAAGGAGACGCACGTTTGACTTCGCCGATAATATGCATTTTTTCCGGCTGCTTTTTTACTCGTTCATAGAATGAAACAGTTTGACGAAGCGGTTGAAGTTTTTCCTTAGACATTTGCGCCACTTCTTGATTTTTCTCAGTAAGAATCTTATCTAAAAAGTCCATCTATGCTACCTCCTGCTGTGCGCGGATCAATTGCTGTAATTTATCAAATGCTGCACCGCTGGCAACGCAGTCTTTCGCCAAAGAAATACCCTCTTTTACTGTCCCAACTTTTCCATTACTAAAAAATCCTAATCCTGCATTCAATAAAACTGTATCTAAGTAAGGACTGGCTTGATTTTTTAAGATAGATAGCAGAATCTCCGTATTTTTTTCTGCATTGCCTCCGCGAACAGCTTCCAGCGGCAAACGAGTATAGCCAAATTCTTCAGGGCTGATTTCATGCATAGAAATTCTATCATTTTCCAGTAAAGCAAAATGCGTTGTTCCTGCTAATGAGGCCTCATCCATCCCTCCTGATCCATTGACCACGACCGCCCGCTTGCGCCCCAAACCGCCCAATGTTTTAGCTGTCTCTTCCAATAAATCTCGGCGATAAGTTCCCATCAATTGAGAATCTAAATGAACAGGGTTTGTCAACGGGCCAATCAAATTCAAAATGGTCGGAGTCCCTAATTCCTTTCGAACATTCATCACATATTTCATGTTAGGATGCATGTGGGGCGCAAAAAGAAATGCCAGACCAACCTCGTTGAGTAGTATGCTTAGTTTAGTGGGAGAAAGCGTCAGATCCAGTCCCAAGCATTCAAAAATGTCTGCACTGCCTGACTTGCTAGAAATACTTCGATTCCCGTGTTTTGCTACTGTTACCCCACCTGCAGCTAGTACAAATGCAGCTGTCGTACTAATATTGAAACTCCCAGACTGATCTCCACCTGTACCACAGTTATCCATGACATTTTCTTGTTGACATGGGATCATCACAGCTTTGCTTTGAATGGTTTCAGCAATTCCCGCCATTTCCTCTGCTGTTTCACCTTTGATCTTCAATGCGGTTAAAAAAGCAGCGATCTGGCTATCCGTCATTTCTCCTTCAAACATTTTTTCAGCGACTTGTTGCGCTTCTTGACGTGTTAAATGTTCCCTTCTGAATACTTTCTCAAATAATTGCTTCATATTTTTTGTTCCTCCATTAGTTGAATAAAATTTTGAATCATTTCTTTACCAGCAGGTGTTCCGATTGATTCTGGATGAAACTGCAAACCAAAAACTGGATAGTTCCGATGCTCGATCGCCATAATTTCCTGATCATCTAAAGCCGTTGCAGAAATATCAAACTCCTGCGGTAATGTACTTGGATCGATCACTAAAGAGTGATAACGCATTACTGGCAGTTCAGATGGCATGCCTTTAAAAAGACGGCTGTTTGGTGCAGTTTGGATCATCGATTGCTTGCCATGACGAATTTCTTCAGCTAAAACTACTCGAGCACCAAATACTTCCCCAATCGTTTGATTCCCTAAACAGATCCCTAACATCGGTTTTTCTTGATGAAAGTCTTGGATCACTTGTTTTACTTGGCCTGTTTCAGCAGGTGTTCCTGGTCCAGGAGAAATGACGATACTCGAAGCCTCTTTTGCCAAATCAACTAATTGCTTGTCGTCATTTCTCATAACCATAACTTCTCTAGATTCTCCTAATAAATGAGCTAAATTGTATGTAAATGAATCATAATTGTCGATCAATAAAATCATTGGCTCACCTCCAATAGTGCCTTAGCCTTTTGCAACGTCTCCTCATATTCTTTTGCCGGATCTGAGTCATGAACGATCCCCGCTCCTGCCTGTACATATGCAATTCCTTTATGAATGACCATCGTACGGATCGCGATCGCAAAATCTGCTTGATCATTTTTAGATAAATAACCAACTGCACCAGCATAAATATTTCTTTTGACCGGCTCTAATTCATAAATGCGCTGCATTGCTCTGATCTTGGGTGCTCCGCTGACTGTCCCTGCCGGTAAGGTCACTTTTAAGGCGTCCATAGCAGATAATTCTGCTTTTAACCTGCCTGTAACGACAGAAACGATATGCATCACAAAACGATATTTTTCCACCGTCATATATACCGGCACTTCTACTGACCCAATTTCACTGACTCTTCCAACATCGTTCCTCCCTAGATCGATCAGCATCAAATGCTCTGCCCGCTCTTTTTCATCATTGATAAGTTCCTTCTCTAAAACCGCATCCTGTTCAATCGTCTTTCCTCTTTTTCGGGTGCCCGCAATCGGATTCGTCGTGACGATCCCATCTTTCACACTAACTAAACTTTCTGGAGATGAACCAACGACGTACGTCGCTCCAAAATCTAAGAAATACAAGTACATAGACGGATTCGTCACACGTAAGCGACGGTAATAATCAAATGGCTCTCCCTTGAACTCAGCTTTTAAGCGCTGTGAAGGAACCATCTGAAATAAATCCCCCTGTCCGATGTACTCTTTTACCTTACTGACTACCTGTTCAAAACTTTCTTTTGTAAAATTACTTTGATAATTCAGCGGTGTTAACTGGATATCTTTTTGTTCTGCTTCACTTGGTATTTGAAGCTCATCCTTTTTTTGTTGGAGCGCCTGTTCTAGTTCCTTTACAGAGCGATTCGAGTAGGTATTCGCTTCAACAAGAGAAATCTTTTCACCCACATGATCAAAAATCAAATAAGAATCAAATAGGTAAAAATGGATATCAGGAATAGCCATTTCATCCAAAGGCAGCTCTCCTAGGTCTTCATAGCAAGCAACTACATCATAGCCAACATAGCCGATCGCTCCACCCTGAAATGGTAGATCTGCTGCAATTTCTTCATTTTTTAAAACATACTTCTCAATTTCTTTTAGCGGCTCATGTGTAGTGATTGTTTTGCCAGCGATAGTCAATTGCTTTTCTGTGTACGTGATCTCAGTTACTGCATCCCAAGCGATGATCGAATAGCGACCTTTGCTCTTGTCTCTTGGAATGCTTTCCAAAAGGCATTTGTTTTTTCCTTTGATTCGTAGAAATGCTGATACTGCTGTTAAATAATCTGCCTGAATTTCTTTGATCAATTGCATCTATTTCCCTCTTTTCTATTTTTGATAAAACAAAAAGCCCTCACAAAACAGACGTAACTCTGTCTTGTGAGGGCGAATAATAGTATCCACGGTACCACCTCATTGGAAATCGATTCTTTTTTAAACTTGAGAGATTTAGCACTTACACCGATGGCTGTGATTGGTTGCTAACTTCATTGCTTTTAGTTCCCAAGTATTGTTCAACATCTGCTCTGGCTTAAATCCAACGCTCTTTTTAGTTTTACGTTAGTTGTTTTCTATGCCTCTTGCGTTTGGTGTTTCATACTTTGGGTACTTCGCTCACTTCGTTCGCCAAGTATTGTTCATCATCTACTCTGGCTTAGCCAATCGTAGTGATTCACAACAAAAAGCCCCCAAACCACAATATATCTGTGGTTTGAGGGCGAATGATCACGGTGCCACCTCAAGTTTGAAAGAAATTCTTTCCTCTTATCAGTCGTCTATCAACGACCTTACTCTATAACGGGAGTTCCCGAAAATGCCTACTACTTGTTCAACATTTTGCTCGAAAGTCCATTCGCAACACATCCCCTGCTGATTCTCACCGCCACCAGCTCTCTGAAAAGTTTCTGTGTTGTTACTCCTCTTTCTCAAAGCTTTGCTATTGAGGATAATCATATTAGAAAACTCTAATATTGTCAACTATTTTTTATATTATTTTTCATTTTGTCTGCGAATCGTGTTTTCTTTAATGATTTCGACGATCGTTTTGGCTGCTTTTTCCATGGCTTCTAATGTGATGAATTCATATTGTCCATGAAAATTTTCGCCGCCTGTGAAGAGATTAGGTGTAGGAATGCCCATAAATGAGATTTTTGATCCGTCTGTACCGCCTCGGAAAGGTTGAATGTCTGGTTCGATCCCTAAATTTTCCATTGCAGTTACAGCTAATCCTACCGAAGTCATATCTTTTTCGATGACTTCTTTCATATTGTAATATTGATCGACGAATTCAATATTCAATCTTTTTTTATCAAATGACTCATTTAGTTTAGTCACATGATCCAATAAAACTTCCTTACGCTGATTGAATAAGTTTTTGTCATGGTCACGAATAATGTAAGTCAATTCAGCATAATCTATACTACCGTTGAATTTCGTCAATAAATAAAATCCTTCATGTCCGCGTGTTTTTTCTGGAACTTCTTCTTTTGGTAACAACGCATCCAATTGTTCACCTATTTTAATTGCATTGACCATCGTACCATAGGCTGTCCCTGGATGAACACTTGTCCCTTCGATCGTGATCACCGCTTGCGCAGCGTTGAAGGTTTCATATTCAAAACATCCTACTCGACCGCTGTCCACTGTATAGGCAAAAGCTGCTGGAAAATTCGCCGCATCAAAACGGTCCGCACCTCGACCGATTTCTTCATCCGGTCCAAATGCAAGCAGTACTTTTCCGTGAGGAATTTCTGGGTGAGCTAATAAATACTCAACTGCATCTAAAATTTCAACGATCCCCGCCTTGTCATCAGCTCCTAATAAAGTCGTTCCATCTGTTGTGATCAACGTCTGACCAGTATATTCTTTTAAATTAGGAAATTCTTCAACTTCCATAGTGATCGACTGCTGTTCATTCAAGATAACCGATTTTCCATCATACTCTTTAAAAATCTTTGGCTGGATGTTCTCTGCATTGTAATCTGCCGTATCTAAATGCGCAATAAAACCGATCGTTGGAACATCTTCGGTGATCGTAGCTGGCAGTACTGCTGTCAGAAAACCATTTTTATCATTATAATGAATATCAGAAAGACCGATCTCGATCAATTCTTTTTCGATGACTCTAGCTAGTTCCACTTGTCCCAAAGTCGTTGGTACTCTTTGACTTGCTGCATCAGAACGTGTATTGACTTTTACATAACGGATAAAACGATCTAATAAGTTCTCCATTTCGCTCTCCTTACTCTTCTAAAAAGGCTGTTCTAAGATTGAAATAATCCCCGTATAAATGATAACTGATTCCTTTGATTTTAGGATTGATCAAATAGTTTGATGCACTTTGATACAGCGGCACTTGTGCTGCATCTTGATCTAAGAGAATATCTTCTGCGTTTTTATAGTCGTCGAATTGTTTTTCCGGATCATTCGCATGTGTTGTTTTTGCTTCGGTTACCAGTTTGTCGTAGTCTTTATTTTCATAGCCGCCGTAATTATATGAAGATGTTCCATCATATAGATTAAAATATGAATCTAAATCACTGCTGCCAGCGATCCAACCAGATAAAGATAATTCATATTTTTTATTTTTTCTAGATTCAAGTACATTGTTCTTAGGCTGTGCGTTGATCGTGATTTCCAAGCCTTTCAAATTTTCCTGTAATTGACTTTGGACATACTCAGAGAGTTTTTTCCCGTTGTCATCATCTGATACTAAAATCGATAATTTCACTTTATCGCCTAGATCTGCTTGTGCTTTTTTCCATTCTTCTTGTGCTTTTTCAACATCATACACTAAGTGATCCCCACTAAATTCCCGGAAGTCTTTTGAAGTATCCGGATTCTTGTAAAGATTTCTTGGAATCAAGCCATTTAGCGGTTTTGAGCCATCATTTAATACGCTTTTTGCTAAAGCTTCTTTATCGATTGCCTGAGCAATTGCTTTACGCAAATGAACATTTGCCGGCGCAGTACCTTCTTGTTTATTGAAATCTAAGAAATAATTTGCTACATCAGAATGAGTCACATACCCTGCATCATCTTGATATTGAGCAACATATTGTCCGCTGATACGAGTTAAATCCAACTCACCTGATTGATATAAATTGATGCCTGTATTTTCTTCTTTGATCGTATTGACTTTGATTTCTTCCAAGCTCACTTTGTCTGCTTCATAATATTCTGGATTTTTTTTCAGAGTCCATGTATCAGATGAGGCATCCCAATCGGTCAAAATAAATGGTCCACTGTAGATCAAATGATCGCTGTCTTGTGCGTACTCTTTTCCTTGTTTTTCAACATATTCTTTATTTTGAGGTGCTAGCCAGCCGATTGAAACAACGGTCAAAAATGAAGGCTGCGCTTGTTCCAGTTCAACCACAAATTCTTTATCATTAGGTGCAGAAATCCCCATCTCTTCGACTGATTTTTCACCATTGCGGATTGCTTTACTGTTTTTTACGTTATCTAATAAGTATGCATTTGGTCCGATCGTTTCAGGTGTGACTAGCTTTTTCCATGAGTAAAGAAAATCTTGTGCAGTGATCGGTTCACCATTGCTCCATTTGATATTGTCTTTCAGTGTAAATTTATATGTTAAGCCATCTTCACTGATATCGACTTTTTCAGCTAAGCCCGGAATCGGTGTACTGTCATCTTCAAAGCGATACAAGCCTTCAAATAAGTGTTGGACGATCGTAAAGGTATTTTTATCCATTGTTTGCGTCGTATCTAATGTAGATAACGGCGCCGGTGAACTGATTTCGATTTTTTGAGTTGTTGCCAAGCCTTCCGTTTCTGTTTTAGTCGTCTCTTTTTTATCATTTCCTCCGCAGGCTGTTAGTAATAAGCTTGCAAATACCGCACTTGCGATAAGTAATTTCTTTTTCATTCTAGTTCCCCCTTCAATAATTTCATACATTAGCTACTCCTACCATTCATTGTGAATATTGAGTGTTGTGAGCAAAAGTTACTTCTTTATCTTTGGTGCATTCATCTGATGGACTTTGATCCTTGAGCTTTAACGCTCACTTGTTGATAGCTACTCTAACTGCTCAATATTACATCCTTACTTGCTGAATACTGTTCATCAACTGCTCTATTTGAGCTAGAAACAATGATTCAATTCTTAGAGCTTTAGCTTTCCACTTTTGTGGATCGATCGTGTTTTGTGGGTGATTCACTACGAAGGTTATTACGTGTTCATCATCTGCTCTGGCAAAGCCAGTCGCAGGCCTTCAATTCTTAGAGCTAAAGTTCTTAGAATTTGATGCGATCGAAACGTAGTGTAGTGATTCACTAGTTTGGTCACTTCGCTCGGCTACACTCGCCAAGTACTGTTCATCATCTGCTCTGGCGTAGCCAGTTACACTCCTTCAATCTTTAGGGCTTTAGCTCTTAGAATTTGATGCGATCAAAGCGCAGTGTAGTGATTCACTGGTTTGGTCACTTCGCTCGGCTACGCTCGCCAAGTACTGTTCATCATCTGCTCTGGCGTAGCCAGTCGCAGTGATTCACAGCAAAAAGCCCTCATCCTCTAAAAAAGGACGAGAGCTGTAAACTTTCGCGGTACCACCTTCAATTGGTTTAATGATAAACCCACTCATTCAGTACAATCATACTGAGGCGCTATAACAGGCGCACCTGAATTGGTTTTAACGTGTTCAACCAATTTGCTCAAAGGCCATTTTCTTCTCCATCGTCACTATCTCTTTCCACCAGCCGAGACTCTCTTTAAGTTATCTAGAAAATACTTTCCTCATCTTCACATTTAATTTTAATAGATAATGTATTATAAGGATTGTAGCATAAAAAAAGAGAGCGAGTCAATAGTCATTTCGATTCATTCTAAATTATGTACACATTCTAAAACAATGTACTCAAAACAGGAAAAAGGCACTATTTAAAGCTATTTCAACTAGGTTTATCTTCTCATTTTATGAAGACAGACGTTAAAGGAACTGGTACACTATAAGTTAAAGAGTTGTTAATGTTTTGTTGGATTAAAAGGAGGAAAAAATTTGAAAAAGAAGAACTGTATTACTAAATTACTTTTAGCATTGTTGCTAACACCTGTTTTGCTGAATGCACATTTTGTTTTTGCTGAAGAAGGAACAGACACACAGCAAGACCAATCAGCCATTGACGAAACTCTTATGGCTGATGAAGAAAAAATACCAGAAACGCCTGTGAATACTACTGAAGAAAACATTTTAGAGACAACACCAAGCGGATCGGCCGAACAATTGCTTGAACCGGAAGCTATCCTTTCTGATTCAGAAAATACTTTTACAGAAAATTCGGCTGCAGATGAAACGAATACTGAAGTGACTGTAATTATTTCTTTAGAAGATCAACGATCCGGCACTACACAAAACATTTCTTTCAGCGGCTCAGTCAATACTACTCAAGTTTTCTCATTGCCCGTGACTGTGGCAGCAGATGATATTGTGACTAGCTCATCTGATATGGCAGTTCCTATCATCGATGCTTCTGGTCAGTTCAGTGTTCAAGTGACGTTTCCGGCTTCTGCGACAGGGATCCATTCATTGTCCATTGTGATCAGCAAACCTGTCACGATAACTTTTGGGAGTGTCAACATCAAACATCTTGATGATTTTGGCAATTTGCTCACTCAATTTGATCTTTTTGTTGCTGGATTTGTTGGCGATAGCTACAACACGATGCCGATCACAGTTCCAGGTTATTTTTTAACTGCTACACCAGAAAATGCAACGGGTACGATCACGGCGGCTCCACAAACTGTTATCTATCAATATGATCGTGTTCAGACGACTGTAAATATCGTTTGTGTAGATGAAAACGGTACGACCTTAGGAACGCCTGTTTCACAACCTGGGAAATTTAACGATTCTTTTACTATTGATGCACCGGCAATTGCTGGCTATGAATTTCTAGGCTTCTCTTTGTCTGCTACACAAACAACAGCAACTTCTATCGAAGGGATCTATGGTTTAGAAGATCAATATTTCACAGCAACTTATAGAAAGATCACCAGCACTACAGATCCTTCAGAAGGTATAACTACTACCGTACCTGGCACTCTTCCTGAAGTGAAAACTACGCAAACAAGTAGTCGGAAAAAGGACAATGCATCTTCGCCAAGCGTTATCCAAGTAACAACAAATAAACAAATGAATACACTCTTACCACCTCTAATTCAGAAAAAGAGCTACACACAGGCACAGCTACCTAAAACAGGTGAAAGGAAGATGTCAAACTCATTGACTGTAATTGGTTTTGGTTTACTTGGTGTTTTTTATTTTACAAAGAAAAAGAGAGAAAATGAATTTACTATTTAATAAAAAAGCAGATGATCCTTCATTACAAAGGTTCACCTGCTTTATTTTTATTTCAATGCTTTTGCAACATCTTCAATCATCAAACGAGTAGATTCAAGTCCGCCGCCGCTTAAATACCAAACATCCGGCTGCAATGAAACGACTTTATCATTTTTCCTAGCATTTGTTTGTTTTACTAGTTCATTATCCGCTACATTATCATTTGTATCATCTCCGCCAATTGCTTTCGTACGATCAACTACAAATAAAATATCCGGATTTTTTTCTAAGACATATTCATAAGAGACACTTTGACCATGAGTAGAGGCTTCGATCGTATCATCTGCTTGCTTGAAACCAAATGTATCATGCACGATGCCAAAACGAGAACCTGTACCATAGGCAGATAGTTGCCCTTCATTTACTAAAACAACTAATGCTTTTTTATCACTTGCTTCGGCTTCTTCTTTTACATCAGCGATTTCTTTTTCTAAATCAGCGATTTTTGTTTTCGCTTCCTCTTTCTTATCAAAAATCTCAGCAAGTGTTTCAATATTTTTCTTAGTAGAATTCCATGTGTCTTTCGCATCTACTGCTAAATAGATAGTTGGCGCAATTTTTTCAAGCTTATCTTGGAAATCTTGTTGACGACCAGAAATGATGATCAAATCTGGTTTTAATTGATTGATCTTTTCTAAATCTGGTTCTTTGATCCCGCCAGCTGATTCGACTTTTTTATAGTCAGCTAAATATTCTGGTAAGTTTTTGGTCGGTGCTCCGACAACTGTATCGCCAACACCTAAAGCATCAAGTGTGTCTAATGAACCATTATCAAAAACAACGACCTTTTTAGGATTTTTCGGTACTTCAACAGAACCATTTGAATCTTCTACCGTAATCGTCGTTTCTTCTGTATTTGATTCTTTTGCTGCTGAACCATCTGTCGCATTGTTATTACTATTTCCGCAAGCACCTAACGTTAGTAAGGCGATCATTGATACGGCTACAACTGCTAAAAATTTCTTCTTCATTCTATTTCCCCCAATTATATTTATATTGATTTTTTAATTAAATTATTTGATCAAGAGCTGAACAACGTATTCAGCTTTTCTTTATTCCAGCTTCCTACGTTAGCTCTTTCGACAAATAGATAAAATCGTTTCAAAGGCATAGAGCACCTTTGAACGTTTTTCCTTATTTGCTTGAGAGCTGGCAACGTATTCAGCTTTTCTTTATTCCAGCTTCCTACGTTAGCTCTTTCGACAAATAGATAAAATCGTTTCAAAGGCATAGAGCACCTTTGAACGTTTTTCCTTATTTGCTTGAGAGCTGGGCAACGTATTCAGCTTTTCTAGCTAAAATACATGCAAAAGCGTTTGCCTTCGATTTCGCATATTCGGATATTCATATCATAAAGTTTGTTCAACGTTTCAGACTGGATCACTTCATCCGTCGTGCCGTGAGTGAATAAGCGACCGTCTTTCATGGCTACGATTTCATCTGCATAGCTAGCGGCAAAATTGATATCATGAAGTACGATGACCACTGTTTTACCAAATTCATCTACTAGGCGACGTAATGTCTGCATCATTTGAACCGCAAAATTCATGTCCAAATTGTTCAATGGCTCATCCAGCAAAATATAATCTGTGTCTTGTGCTAAAACCATGGCAATATAGACACGCTGTAATTGGCCGCCGGACAACGTATCGATCAACTCATCTGCCAAATCAAGCAACCCCAGATTTTTCATGGCTTCTTCGACTTTTTCATGATCTTCTTTCTTCAGACGCCCCTTACTATATGGAAAACGACCAAAATTAACTAATTCTCTGACTGTGATCTTCAAATTGATGCCATTCGTTTGTTTCAGGATCGATAATTTTTTAGATAATTCACTTTGCTTCCACGTTTTCACTTCATTATGATCTAAATAAATTTCACCAGTATCTTTAGGAATCAAGCGGCTCATCATTGAAAGTAAAGTACTTTTTCCAGCTCCATTTGGTCCAATAAAAGCGGTCAGTTTTTGTTCTGTGATCGGCAACTGAACCTCTGAGACAACAATCTTTTCACCATATCTTTTTGACACATTTTTGATTTCGATCATCCGCGCTGCTTCCTTTCACTAATTATTTTCCCGACAAAATACAACCCGCCGCCAAACTCGATCACAATACTTAACGTCGTGTTCAGCTGAAAAACCTGTTCTACTAGAAATTGACCAAAAACAAGTAATAAGATCGACAATAAGCTGCCGCCTAAAAACAAATCACGATGACGATAAGTGCCCATCAATTGATAACTCATATTTGCTACAATAAAACCTAAAAATGTCACAGGTCCAACCAATGCTGTTGACAAACCGATCAATCCGCTGATCACTGTCAATAAGATAAATTGAAACCTTGGCACATCCACACCTAAACTGGTTGCCTGGTCATTTCCCAGATGTAACACGTCTAAAGTAGCACTTTTCATCCAAAGAAATCCGACCAACAATGTAATCAAGACCCCTGCGATCATTAAATGCTGACTATTCACATTGCCAAAACTGGCAAACAGTTTTCCTTGAAGTAGATCATATTCATTTGGATCCATCACTACCTGTAAAAAAGTACTGATACTATTGAAAAACGTGCCTAAGATAATCCCGATCATCAATAGTAAAAATAGATCATTGCTGCCTTTTCGTAACAAGAAGCGCGACAATACTATACTAGCTGCGACCATCAACAAGACATTGATCAAAAAAGTCCCAATCGTTTCTTTCCCTAAAAGCTGCTGTCCACCTAAAATAAAAAACAATAAGGTTTGAATGAATACATATAACGAATCCAATCCTAAAATATTTGGTGTTAAGAAATGATTTTGGGTCATGGTTTGAAAACTGATGGTTGAAAAAGCTGCGGCTACGCCGACAAAAATAAATGCTAGTAGTTTTTTCCCTCTAAGCTCTAACGCAAACGCCCAATTTCCATACGTTTTATAGGATAAATAAAGCGTACAAACGAGCAAAACAGCCAAAAGCAAAACTATGATTTTTGCCGCTGATGAATGGAAGAATTTTTTCATGCTGTTTTCCTCCTCATCAATAAAGCAATAAATATAAAGCTGCCTAACACGCCGACAACAACACTAACAGGCACTTCATAAGGCGCAATCACCACACGTGCTAACACATCACAGGCTAATAGGAAAATACTGCCACCCACCGCCGTGATCGCCAGCGTATTTTTCATATGGTCCCCATATCTCATTGAAACAAGATTTGGGACGATAACGC
The DNA here is from genome assembly GCF_002174455.2 of Enterococcus sp. 9D6_DIV0238. Taxonomy (NCBI): domain Bacteria; kingdom Bacillati; phylum Bacillota; class Bacilli; order Lactobacillales; family Enterococcaceae; genus Enterococcus; species Candidatus Enterococcus dunnyi. Next base: position 2,271,396 of record NZ_CP147246.1, on the reverse strand, counting down.
CTAGAAAGGGAATATTTCCGACCATGATCAGCACAACTGCACTGGATAAAGCGACGATTCCTAAACCAAACAGCTGAATGCGCTGATAATTTATCCCTAAGTTGGTTGCCATGTCTTCACCCATTCCAACTACTGTAAATCGATAGGCAAATAAATAAGTGACGACCAGTAAAGGTATCGTCAGATACAATAGTTCATAATTTCCTTTCATCACTGTGGAGAAATTCCCCTGCAGCCAAGAAGACATATTTTGAACCAGTTGAAACTGATACGCAAAAAAAGTAGCGATCGAACCAATGATATTTCCAAACATTACGCCGATCAAAGGAATCATCACTTGATTTTTTGCCGGTAAAAAACGCGTTAAATAGATAAACGTCAGTGTCCCGCCAAAAGCAAAGAGAAACGCAATAAACGAGCGAAATAACAATGGTGCACTTGGGAAAAAGACCATAACGACCAGAATACCTAAACGCGCGCTGTCCATCGTACCTGCCGTACTTGGAGAAACAAATTTATTTTGTGTCAAATGCTGCATGATCAAACCAGAAATACTGATCGTACTGCCAGCGATCACTAAGCTGATCGTTCGTGGTATCCTTGTTGTCAACAATACCAACTGTTGCTGTGCATCCCATTGAAAGAATTGAGCCAGAGAAATATCTTTGACCCCAACAAAAATAGACGACACGATCAAAATAAGCAGGAGAACAAATAACCCCAATTTTTTCATAAACTCTCTCCATTTTTTCTAAATAAAAAACCGCGATGGTATTTTACAATTTTTCTATCGAGCTAGCTTTGCACACTAACTTCTCGAAAAAAAGATGGCTCCTATCTGTGCCAAAAGCATGCACATTCACGATCCCCTATTTTTCTGTCGAAGTTGAACGAGTATGCTCAGCTTTTCTAATTGAGAATGATTTTCATTCTTATTTACTAGTCTATGCGAAATTCGTGAGAAAAGCAACACTTTTTTTACTCTTCAAACTTCTTTAAACAACGAATAAAATCAGTGCTTTCAAGTGTTCTGTGCTATAATTTGTTTAAGACTACTGAATGAAAGCAGGTTCGATAATCTATGGCTCAAGATGACTTACAAAAACATTTAGACAATGCAATGTATGGCACCCCGCAGCTAAAACCAGAGGAACAGCGAAAGTACATGGGTACTTTTCGAGAACGCTGTTACCTAACAATGACCATCACTCAAATGAAAGATCCAATCAACAAAGAGCACTTTTTGAATGAAGCTGAGCAACATCCGGATACTTCTGTTCTTTTAAATGGCGCTATGGATATTGCTTTACAATCAAGTTATATCAAATCGATCAATGAAAGAAATATTCCCTTCACGGTGGTCAATGATTCTGTTACGAATACACCCGATTCACTAGGATTGATTTTGGCTGCAAAAGAAGCAGTCAATGTAGAAACGATCGATATCACAAAAAAATACCCTAAAGAAACAGCTTCTGACGAAAAGTCATCTGCGAAAAAAGGGTTTTGGCATAATTTATTCAATTAATGAAAGGAGTTCTTCGAAATGATCGAACAACAATTACTAAAACAAGATTTAGCAAATGCTCTGACTGCTCATATTACCTTACTTAGAGAAGTGGAACAAATCGAAGAGGATCATATGGATGCATTTACTTTTATGATGAGAAGTTTTGGTTTTATGTTGGAACATGCCCCCAAAGTCATGCTTGAAGACGATGAGGAGGAACTGCACTATATGATGTTTCAATATTACAGTTTGCTGACTGAACTTAAATATAACCTGATTCTGAATTATCCTTATGCCCGATTGCTGGGAAAAAATTTAATTGATGTCATCGCCGTTTTTCCGACAACCTATGAACGTGAAATGAAGCAATGGTGGGAAAACAAGACTGGATTGGCAGTCGAAGAAACCAAACAAACCATCGCGATCAAGGAATTGGAATACTAAATAGTGCTAACTAAAACCGAAAAAAGAGAGGATGGGACAGAAGTGTCAAGCTCCGAGAAATAAGCTGAAATTCATGAAAATTGCTCTTCATATTTTTGTGAATTTCAGCTTATTTCCGAAGGAGTTTCTTCTGTTTCCACCGTTTATTAAGATTTAGAGTGCGAAACAAAACTGATTTTTAGTTTTGTCCCGCACTCCCTTTTTCTTTTTAAAACACTTCTGGATACAATAATTTCAAAACGTCCATCGTCAAATGACGTCCTTGCCCTGCATGAGGATAGGTATGCATATGCATCGCCGGATTAAAATTAGCTTCAATGATCCCGTAAGTCTGATTATCTTTGCTGCCTTTGATCGTTTTGTCTGGAATGATCAAATCGATCCCGCAGATTTTTGCTCCCAAGGCTTTCACTGCTTCAATCGCAATTTGTTTATAACTCTCGTCAAAATCATCCGTTACATCGATCGAATCGCCGCCTGTACTGATATTTGAATTCTCACGTAAATAGACGACTTGATCTTTTTCAGGCACCGATGTCACTAACAAGTTCTGTTCCTTCAACATCAATCGCTCAACATCTCCCAGCTGAATGATCTCCAATGGCGAACGGTGATGCGTCCCTCTTAAAGGATTCAAATTTTTCTCAGCTACTAACGCTTCGACCGACCGAACGCCATCACCTACCACATTAGCTGGAACACGTAATAAGATCGCCCGCACTTGGTCATCGATCACAAAGAAACGATATTCTGTTCCCGGTAGAAACTCTTCGATCAAAACAGCAGAATCCTCTTTAAAAGCCAATTTCAGTGCTTCGCTGTAATCAGCTAAAGAAGCACCTTCTTTGAAAATCGTGATCCCTAAACCATAATTGGTCGTTTTAGGCTTGATGACGAATGCTTTTTCAGAGTATTTCATGTACGCCTGTTCTGCTTGCTCTAAATTATCAAATTCATCTCCAGCAGGAACATTGAAGCCAGCCTCTGCTAAGACTTTTTTCGTTACCGTCTTATTCTCCATGATCAGCGGCACGATATAGCTATCTTTACTAGTCATATTGGCATTTTTGACATATTCCACGTGACCTTCATGGGTCAACTTCAAAAATTGTTCCTGTTCATCTAGAATCTGAACCTCTATCCCTTTTTGAATAACATCAAATAAGAAGAGTTGCGTAGATAATTCCATATTCCTAAATCCCGCTAACTGATACGGTCTTTCATAAACCATTCCCTGATACTCTTTCCCAAAAACGATTCCTAATTCATGATTCGAATTACTCTCGATGATCGTCCACATTTTTCCTGCGATCGTCAAATCAGGAGTCCTCAACTGCCCTCTGTGGATCTCAAGGACTTTTTTGAATTTGAACAACCCTAAGGTTTCGATCATTTCATCCATCTCTGCAAAGATCCGATCGCCTTCTGCTACCAAGTTTACTTGGGCAAATGGATGACCTAAAGCAACCTGTTCATTCAACAAATCACCGGTTGCTACCCAGTCATTTGGTGTCTCTTTTTCATCCGTCCAAAGCAGATACAGCATAAACAAATGAATGAACTCCAAAGATTCTTCTTCGATCCCTAAAGGAGCAAACGGGTTCAAGTCTAAATTTCTTAATTCGATATAACGAATACCGGTTTTAGGTAAATCAGACATTTGCTTGCCGCCACGTAATCGAACCGCCGAATAGAACTCTTTTTCCTCTGATAAAATGCCATTTTCCACCATTCGATGAATGTCGTCGATATAGCTTTGAAGCGATTCATAGGAAACTTTGACATTTTCCTTATTTTTATAGCCAAATGCACTATTGCGGATACTTCTGACTGGTTCTTTTGGACGATCTTCCTTCTCTGTAAAATAGCCCTCTTCACTAACTGGCGACGCGCCAAATAAGTAAGTGATCAACCAACGATAACGTAAATAATTACGTGAAACCTTCATATATAAAATATTTTTGAAATCTTCGATCGTCTCATATTCTGTTTGCACAGCAAATAATTGTTGAACTAATTCAATCGCATATTCGAAATTAAAGTGAATTCCGCTGACCATCTGTTTCCGTTTGCCATATTCTCGTGCTAAATAGCGTCGATAAAGGATTCCTTCAAATTGCTCTAACTTGGCAATTTTGATCTCCTCATCTTTTTCAGGTAATTTTGGCGGCATACTTAACGGCCATAGCATTTCTGATTTATTCATAGACCGCAGTGCAACATCATGGATCGCTGCTAAATAACGCAGCATTTCATTGATCGAATTTGCTACTGGCGTAATCAACTCTACCTGTGTTTCACTAAAATCTGTCTGAATATATGGATGATAGGAACGATTTCCTAAAATTGCTGGATGATCAGTCTTTGCTAACGCACCATCAAATGTCGTACGTTGACTTTCTTTTTCTAAACCAAAGCGTGCCTCTGCCGTATATGGACGGACACTTTTTTGTTGTAATAACTCTTTAAATTTCATTTTGTCGCCTTTCTTCCCCGTTATTATTCATCACTACTCATTATATAAAAAAAGAGCGGTAAAAAGAATATTTACGCTTAATTTTGTCAAAAAGAATATAATTGCCTTATCTATCGGCGAAATTTACTACTTTCACCATCAAAAAAATCATTGTATACTAGAAAAAATAAATTGAAATGAGGAACTATCAATGACTAATCGAGCCTTGATCGTAATTGACTTGCAAAATGGTCTTGAACAAACTGGTAATGGTTTGTTTCAGTTAAATGATGTATTGACTGGTGTCAATCAACGAATTTACGCATACCGCAAGCAGCAACTGCCAATCATCTTTATCCAACACGAGGATGAGGAACTGATTCCACAAAGTCACAATTGGCAATTATTTGAACAGTTAGATGCTCGCCCTGAAGATTATTATATTGGAAAAACACATGCTAATTCCTTTTTTAAAACCGTTCTTAAACAGCAGCTTGATGAGCTTGCTGTGACTGAGCTTGAGTTTTGCAGTGCTCAGACAGAGTATTGTGTAGATACGACTATTCGAATGGCTCATGGGTTAGGCTACACAAATTTCATGAAAAAAGGGCTTAGCACCACCTTAAATAATGAGTTGCTTGGAGCCAAAACGATCATCCAGCACCATGAGCAATTATGGAATAAACGCTTTTTGACTTTTATTTAATGCATTTCGTTCATTTTCTACTTGGTTCCATTTTACCATAACTATAGGCTGAAAAATTAAAATTATCTCATGATATCTCTTAGTCATTCATGATAGTATAGCTAAGGGATATTTATTGAGCGATTGAACAGCTTCATCCTTTCACTCTCTCAGTTTCAAGATTTTTAACTATGGAGGAATGTATAAAATGAAATTTACGAAAAGACAGATTCAAGATGCACTGTATGTGACGATCGGTTCTTTTGTTTTGGCAGTTTCAATCAATTCCGTACTGCTGCCAAACAAAATCGTTGCAGGAGGCGCAAATGGAATCAGCGTTGTGATCAACCACCTTTTCGGTATCAGCCCGGCACTTGTCTTATATGCGATCAATCTGCCGCTGTTAGTGCTTTGTTTTTTATTATTAGGTAAAGATGTGGGGATCAAAACGATTTATGGGAGTTTGATTTATCCGTTTTTCGTTGGAATCACCGCTAATTTTCCTGTGCTGACGCATAATATTTTTCTAGCAACGCTATTCGGCGGGATTTTGACTGGTGTTGGTTTAGGATTGGAATTTAGAGGCAATGCGTCAACTGGCGGAACTGCAATTATTTCTCAAATCGTGAATAAATATTTTAAAATTTCTTTAGGCGTGTCGATTTTATTTGTTGATGGTTTGGTGATTTTATCTGCTTTATATGTCTTTAGTACAGATACTGTTTTATTCTCATTGATCTGTCTTTATATTATCGGGCGTGTTGTCGATATGGTCCAAGTTGGATTTGTTCGTTCGAAAAATGTGCTGATCATCTCACCAAAATATGCAGAGATCAAAGAAAAAATCCTGATCGGTATGGATAAAGGGATGACGCTCATTCCAATCGAAGGCGGCTACCAACAAACCAAAAGCATGCTGATGATGACTGTGATCAGTGAAAAAGACTTTAACCGTATCAAAGAAGGTGTACTTGAAATCGATGAAGAAGCCTTTATTGTTTCCATGAATGCAAGTGAAGTGTTTGGACGCGGTTTTAGTTTGAAGAAAATTGCTGAAGAATATGGAATTGAAACAAATAATTTATAGCAAAAAAACAGATGTGTGTCCGCGTTGACACACATCTGTTTTTTTATTTAAATTTATCACAATTCAGGCTGATCGCTTCACCATTATCGATCAAATGCTCTGCATGCTTTTCGCCCCATGAACAAAGTAAATCAAGAATTTCACCTAATGATTCGCCGTACTCACTCAAACTATATTCTACTTTAGGCGGAATTTGGTTATAGACCTTGCGATCGATGATATTGTCTTGCTCTAATTCACGTAATTGCTGTGTCAACATTTTTTGTGAGATCTTAGGGATCGCCCGAAGCAATTCGCTTGTCCTCATGACTTGATGTCTTAAATTACAAAGAATGATCGGTTTCCATTTTCCTCCAATCACATCTACAGTAACTTCTACACCAATGTTATATTCTTTTTCGACGATAGTTTGTACGTTTTCCATCAGCAACGCTTCCTTTCACTCTTTATTAAAACAGAAAAACATTGCTAAATCAATTAGTTACTTTTAGGTGTGTATAAAACTTTAAAGTACGTACTATTCAAACAGAACGATTGCTGATACGATAGTTTTATTCTAAAAGCGAGAGGAAGAATTAAATGATTCATTCACTGACAGACACAATTTTATTAAATAATGGCGTAAAAATACCCGGCTTTGGCTTAGGTGTGTTTCAAGTAAGCAATGAAGACACGATTTTTTCTGTTCAAAAAGCGATCGAAGCAGGTTATATCAGCATTGATACGGCGCAAATCTATGGCAACGAAGAAGGTGTTGGCGAAGGGATTCGCCGCGGCTTAGCTGCTACTGGAAAAAAACGCGAAGACTTATTCATCACGACTAAAATTTGGAATCACCAATTAGACTACGATCAAACGATTACCGCATTCAACGAAAGCCTGCTAAAATTAGGGTTAGATTATGTAGACTTGTATTTGACCCACTGGCCTGGAAATAATGAGTATCTAACTTCTTGGAAAGCGATGGAAGAGCTATATATCGCTGGAAAGATCAAAGCAATCGGCGTTAGTAATTTTGAGATCCATCATTTGGAAACCTTGCTTGAAACAGCTAAAGTTACTCCTGTATTAAACCAAGTTGAGCTTCATCCAAGAATGGCTCAAAAAGAAATGCGCAGCTTTTTACAAGAAAAAGGGATCGCAATCGAAGCATGGTCTCCATTGATGCAAGGACAACTATTACAAGAGCCAACGATTTTGACTCTTGCAGAAAAATATCATAAATCAGCTGCTCAAATCATTTTAAGATGGCATGTGCAAAATGAGATCATCGTCATTCCTAAATCGATCAAAGAAGAGCGTATCGCCAGTAATGCAGATCTGTTTGATTTTGAATTATCGACAGAGGATTTAGCATTGATCGACCAGCTAGATAACGGTACTCGAGTAGGACCGCATCCGGATACTTTCTTTTTTGAATAGTATGTAATAAAGACAAAGGAGGAAATCATATGGAAATGGGCATCGCAGGTAAAAAAGCCTTGATCACCGGATCTACGAAAGGGATCGGTAAAGCGATCGCTTTAGAATTGGCAAAAGAAGGCGCGGATGTACTGATCAACGGCCGTAAGGAGCAAGAAGTACAGCAACTAGTAAAGGAAATAAAAGAAAACTACCCGGAAACGTCACCGCAGGCAGCAACTGGGGATATTGTCGATCCGAAACAACGTGAAACATTATTTTCACAATTTCCTAAAGTCGATATTCTTATCAATAATATGGGGATTTTTCAACCAATGGCTTATGAAGATATCGATGATGCGACATGGGAACGTTTCTTTCGAACCAATGTGCTAGCTGCAAATGATCTAGTTAAATTCTACTTACCAACTATGCTTGAAGAAAACTTCGGCAGAGTGATTTTTATTGCTAGTGAAGAAGCTATCATGCCTTCAGGCGAAATGCCGCAATACAGTATGACTAAAACAATGCAACTTTCTTTAGCTAAAAGTTTGTCCAAACTCACTAAAGGTACTTTGGTCACCGTTAACACGATCATGCCTGGTTCAACAATGACTGAAGGTGTTCGTGATATGATCGAAGAAATGTATCCTGATCCTGAATTATCTTTAGAAGAAAAAGAGCGATTATTTATGAGCAATAATCGGCCGCTCTCACAAATCCAACGCTTGATCGATCCAACTGAAATCGGTCGTTTAGCAGCTTTTTTAAGCAGTCCCTACGCCTCTGCTTTTAGCGGAGCAGCGATTCGAATGGATGGCGGTATGGTACCAACCATCTTTTAAAAAAATAACCGTTACATCGACTCTTGTTTCAGCCGGTGTAACGGTTATTTTTATTACTAGTCTTCTTCTTTCAATAAACCTTTAAATAGCCCTACAGCAAAGTCATTCGCATCAAATGGTTCTAAATCATTGATTCCTTCTCCTAAACCAACTAATTTAACTGGCAAATGCAGTTCATTTCTGATTGCTAAAACGATCCCGCCTTTGGCCGTACCATCTAACTTAGTAAGAACCAAGCCGGTCACATCCGTCGTCTCTTTGAATTGCTTCGCTTGAGACATGGCATTTTGTCCCGTTGTCGCATCGACAACAAGTAATACTTCATGCGGTGCATCAGGAATTTCACGCTGGATCACCCGTTTGATTTTTTCTAATTCATTCATTAAATTGACTTTGTTTTGCAGACGGCCGGCCGTATCAACCAATAAGATGTCTGCATTTTCTGCTTTCGCTCGCTCTACTGCATCAAAGACGACCGCTGCCGGGTCACCGCCAGCATTGCCGCGAACAACCTCTACACCAGCACGTTCGCCCCAAACAACTAATTGATCGATCGCACCTGCTCTAAACGTATCCGCTGCTGCCATCAACACTTTCTTCCCGTCTTGCTTGAATTCGTGGGCCAATTTACCAATGCTGGTTGTTTTTCCAACTCCATTTACACCCACAAAAAGCATAACAGTCAATCCATCAGTTTGGATATTCAACGCGTTGTTTTCTTCGACACCTTCTGCTTCATACAGATCGACCATTTTTTCGATGATCGTATTTTGAATCGCAGCTGGTTTCTTCGCATTACGTAACTTCACTTCTTGACGCAACTGGTCCGTGATCTTGATTGCTGTATCAAAGCCAACATCGGCACCGATCAAGGTTTCTTCCAGCTCTTCAAAAAAGTCTTCATCAACGGAACGAAAATTAGCAAATAATTCATTTAAACGTTCGCCAAAGGTTTTTCGAGTTTTCTCCAGTCCTTTTTCATACTTTTCCTGTACAATGATCTCTTCCTGAATTTCTTCAGCTGCTTCTGTTTCAGGGACCTCTTCCGGTAGCACGTCATCTGTCATAGGCTTTGGTTCTAATTCAATTTCAAGTTCTGGTTCTACTACTGAATCGACATCTATTTCTGCTTCTAGTTCTGGCTCAGATTGCTCTGATAAAGAATCAACATCAGTCTCTTCTGGAACAGAAACTTCTGAGCCGGCTTCTGCTTCTTCTAATGTCTCATCTGTTTCGACTTCAGCCGGTTTCGTTTCTTTTTCATTCATAAAAGCTTTTTTTATTTTGTCAAAAAATCCCACTTAATTTCCTCCTTTCAATGGTTCTAAAACAAATTTCTCTATTGCTTTAGCCACGCCATCATTATCATTCGTATCTGTGATCACATCTGCTAATTCTTTTACACGAGGGACCGCATTTTCCATAGCAACACCTAGGCCAGCATATTCGATCATCGGCAAATCATTCTCCTCATCACCGATCGTCATGATCTCTTCCTGCTCAATAGCTAAATCTTTAGCTAATAGAGAAATACCGTACGCTTTTGTGATTCCTTTCGGCATGAATTCTAATAAATTACTTCTCGTTTTGATGACTTCGTATTTATCATAGAATTCACTAGGAATTTTCTTGATTTGTTCGTCCAGATAATCCTCATCGATTGCTACGACCGCTTTGTTGTATATGCGTTCAGCTGTCAAATCAACCAATTCAACAGGTTCGAAGGTCAATAGATTATTTAGCTGACTGTATAAGGAAGTGTATTCTTTAGAAACTGGTAATTGAAGAACTATTCCATCAGATAAAATATCCAAAGGGACATTCAGAGTTTCAGCTAATCCATGCAGAACGTGAATATCTTCAAGCGGCATTGGATTTTTTTCAATGATTTCACCCGTATCATTTTTTTGGACTAGTCCACCATTGAATGTAATACTATAATCACCATTATCACGCAGATCCAATGTTTCAAGATATCCTTCTATCGCAGCTAACGGACGCCCTGTACAAAGAACGACCTTAACACCTGCTGCCTTTGCTTGTGCTAAAACAGCTTTATTCCTAGATGAAATTTCCTTCTTACTGTCTAATAACGTCCCATCCAAATCAATGGCAACCAATTTAATCAAATAAAAACCTCCTTAATTTAAAAGCGGAACAGGCTCTTCAAGCTCTGACAGAAAAATAGGAAAAATCGATTGAGACGCTTTTTGTCTCACTCTATTTTTATCTTTTTTCCGAAGAGCTAGCCTGTGTAGCTGGACAATTTAAAAGCGGAACAAATCGTCTAATCCTGTAGAAAATTAGGAAATTGACTTTGAGACGCTCTTTGTCTCACTGGCAATTTATCTATTTTTCTAAGGATTGATTTGTCTAGCTGGATAAGACAAAGGGTCAACACTTTCTTTCCAAAGTCTTGTACTATTCTATATCAGCTTTCCGCCACGATCGCTCCGCCTTCTTTGACTTCTTCCAATCGAACCGAAACAATTTTAGACACACCTGATTCCTGCATCGTAACCCCGTACAGTACATCAGCAGCCTCCATTGTTCCTTTACGGTGCGTGACAACGATGAACTGAGTATCGTCTTCAAACTCACTTAAGTAGTGACCAAATCGTGAAACATTCGCATCATCCAACGCCGCTTCCACCTCGTCAAGGACACAAAACGGTACTGGACGTACACGGATGATCGAGAACAACAAGGCAATTGCTGTTAAAGCACGTTCTCCACCTGAAAGTAAACTTAAATTCTGCAGCTTCTTGCCTGGCGGCTGCGCTTCGATTTCAACACCTGTATTCAGCAAATCATTAGGATCTGTCAAAATCAACTCTGCCCGACCACCGCCGAACATATTTGGAAATACGACTTTGAATTGTGCACGAATCGCTTCAAATACTTCACTAAAGCGTGTTTTAACTTCTTCGTCCATCTCACTCATCGTTTCAAATAATTGATCTTTAGCATCCAGCAAATCATCTCGCTGTGAGACTAAGAATTCATGGCGTTCATTGACTTGCTCATACTGTTCGATCGCATTCAGATTGACTGGTCCTAAACGTTCGATCTCTCGTTTCAATCGTTTTACTTCGATTTTAGCCTGATCCTGCTCCATCGTTAGTTCATAATCTTCAAAGGCGCGTTCAAAAGTTAAGCTATATTCTTCCTGCAAATATTGCAGAGAATTATCCAATTTGATTTCAGAACGGTTCTTCTCGACTTCGATCTTTGTTTGTTCTGTCAATAGATGCTGTTGTAGTTTATTTTCTTCAGCTAAACTAGTATCGATTTGATCGACCTGCTCTTGCAGTTGCTGACGATTCGTTTTAGCTGTTTGAATGCTGTTTTGCAGCTGTTCTCTTTTTCCAGCTAACTGTTTCATTTGAATTGCCAAGCTCTCCTCGGTGACTTGGTGATCCGTCGAGTTGTCATTCAATTGCTGTAATTGTTGCCGTAAAGCTGTTTCTCGTGCTAAAAATTCATCTAGCTGTGCTTGCTTCTCTGATAGTTGTTCATTCAAATGAGCAAGCTGCTCCGCCGCAACTGCCTGATCAGCCTGAATCTGATTGTATCGTTCAAACGCCTCTGCCCGTAAAGTTTCCATCTGGCTCGCTTCTTGATCGACCTGCTTTATTTCCTGATCTAAGCTGTTTCTCTGTTGATCAAGTTTTTGCTGTTGTTCCGTCAATTCTTCTTTTTTCGCTTGATATTCCGTTAAAAATTGATGCAGCTCGCGTGCTTCAAATTCAAAAAGACGCTGTTCTTTTGTTAAACGAGTGATCGTTTCTTCCTGATTGGTCAATTTATTTTGAAGTTCCTGCTGTTTCAAACGGCTGATTTCACCCGTTGAACGCAATTGCTCAAGCTCTTCATTCAACTGCTTGACTTCATCTGTCAGCTGCTGCACTTCTTTTTCAGTCGCTGCCAGCTGTTTTTCCACACGTTCCATTTGTTCAGTCAACGTTTGAAGCTCTTGTGTTTGAGAAAACAGACTCCCTTGATTGCCGCGCTTATTTGCACCACCGGTCATTGAACCGCCGGAGTTCATGACATCTCCTTCTAAAGAAACCACGCGATATTGATAATTGACCGCTTTTGCTAGCTGATTGGCGCTTTCGAGATTTTCCGCTAATAAAGTCACACCCAAAAGATTTTGGATAACGTTGCTGACTTCATCGGGAAAACGAACCACTTCACTCGCAATTCCTAAAAACCCTGTTACATTGCCAACACGGTCACGAACAGCACTAGAGACACTTCTAGGCTTGATTGTCGTTAATGGTAAAAAGGTGGCACGGCCGCTATGCTGTTGCTTTAAAAATGTAATTCCAGCACGGCCATCTTTTTCCGTTTCAACCACGACATGCTGTGCCGCACCTCCTAAAGCTGTTTCGATCGCAACTGTATATTCTTTTGGAACATCGATCAATTCTGCTACAGCGCCAACGATTCCTGTCAATTGCTCTTTATGTTTTAAAACTGCACGAACACCTTGATAAAAACCAGAGTAATTTTCTTGGATTTCCTGCAAGCTTTTTTGACGAGCTTTGACTTGTTGGACTTGATTCATTGCTTGATACATTTGTTTTTGTTTAGCTGCCAACTGACCTTGCTTTTGATCCAGCTGATGTTTCAGCTGAGCATATTGCTCTCTTTGCTCCGTTAGTGACTGTTCTGAAGCCGCTAAATCAGCAGTCACTTGTTCTTTATCAGCTAAAGCTTCCGTCATTTGTTTTTCTAACGCTTCATGCTTTTGGATCGATTGCTGATTTTTAGCTGTTTCCTGCTGATATTGGCGTTCCAAATACTTCAAATCATTCGTTGTATTTGCTTGTTCCTGCATCACTTCAACATATTGACTACGCAGTTCTTCCAGTAATTCTTTTGACGATTTGCTATATTTTTCAACTTCCAGCTCTGAAGCATTGATCGCTTCAACGAATGCTTCACGTTGAGCTTTTTTTTCTGCTACTTTATTTTGCAGCTCCTGCACTTCTTCACGATAACGAGTGATTTTTTCAGCATTTTCTTCTAAAGATTGCTGATATTCACTTGTTGTCTGCAACGTGTGTTTTGAGCGTTCGACTAAAACGTCTTTTTGTCCTTCTGTTTGCTTCAATGCTTCTGTGATTTGCAGCAATTGCTGCTGCTCTTGTTCAATCTGTTCATCCAACTTATTGCGTTTCCCTCTAAGTTGGAACAACTCATCTTCTGAATCACGGATTTTTTTACTTGCTGCATTTAGCTTACTTTCGATTTCCGTCAATTCTGCTGTTTTGACTTCCCACACAGCCTTGGCCGACTCGATTTCTGTGACGGTCAAGCTTACATCGATTTCGGTCAATGTCTCTTTCAGCTTTAAAAACTCCTTCGCCGCTTCGCTTTGGGCAGCTAGAGGAGTCAGTTGGTCTTCTAATTCATAAATGATATCTTGAACACGGCTTAGATTATCTTCTGTTTCAAATAATTTCTGCTCGGCTTTTTTCTTACGCTGCTTGTATTTCAACACACCCGCTGCTTCTTCAAAAATACCGCGGCGGTCCTCTGGTTTACTATTAAAAATCGCTTCGACTTTCCCTTGGGAGATGATCGAGAATGACTCTTTCCCTAATCCAGAGTCCATAAATAAATCATGAATATCTTTTAAGCGGCAGGCTTGTTTGTTGATGAAAAAATCACTCTCACCTGTCCGGCGAAACCGACGTGTTACACTGATTTCAGTAAAATCCAATGGTAAAAAATGATCACTATTATCCAATACAACCGTTACTTCGGCTATATTCAATGCTTTACGACCTTCTGATCCGGCAAAAATAATATCCGGCATCTTTCCGCCGCGAAGACTTTTTGCCGATTGTTCGCCTAAAACCCAGCGGATCGCTTCGGTGATGTTGCTTTTTCCACTGCCGTTTGGACCAACGACAGCAGTCACTCCATTTTCAAATTCTATAACGGTTCGATCCGCAAAGGATTTAAACCCTGCGATCTCAATTCGTTTTAAATACACGAATAATACGGCTCCTTCCAAGCTTACTCAGGATGTTTTTTCAGCGCTCGTTCAGCGGCATCCTGTTCTGCTAATTTCTTCGACTTTCCTTGTCCCGTTCCAATCAATTTTCCATCGACATACACTTCGATCGAAAAAATCCGATCATGTGCGGGTCCTTCTTCATTGACTAAACGATAGTCGATCGTTACATCTCCTTGACGTTGTAATACTTCTTGTAGATGTGTTTTATGATCCATCTCATGTGAAAAAGCACCAGCATCGATTTTTGGGAAAATCACTTCAGCAATAAATTTCTTCGCTGCGCCAACTTTTTGATCTAAGTATAATGCTCCTAAAAAGGCTTCAAATAGATCACATAACAAGGCAGGACGTTGACGGCCGCCAGAATTTTCTTCCCCTTTTCCTAAAAGGATATATTGGTCGAAATGACATTCTTTTGCAAATTTCGATAAACTGTCTTCACGAACGATCGCTGCACGCATTTTCGTCAATTTGCCTTCCGGCATTTCTGGAAATTGCTGATACAAATATTGAGAGACTAATAACTCCAATACTGCATCTCCTAAAAACTCTAATCGTTCATTGTCAGACAACTTTAAATAGCGATGCTCATTCACATAGGATGAATGCGTAAAAGCTTGTTCTAATAGGTTGACATCATGGAAAACAATGCCGTAACGTTCTTTTAGTTCGGTAGTTAACTGATTGTCCATTTTCTACATTCCTTTAAGTTTATTTACAACCTTCTCTATTATACTTTTTTTTCCAGTATTTTTAAATGGTTAGGGGAGATTTGCCGTAAATTCACACAAGGATTCATCAGATTCGAATGGTTTTTTCATCATTTTTTGGTTTCAAACAGCTTTTCTGCCATTTTTACGATAAAACATCCTGTCTCTCTTCTAGATAAAAAGAAAAAGCGGATAGGATTCTCAAATCCTATCACGCTTTGTAGTCTAGCTAGCTGCCAAAAAACCGATTGATTTCGATACGAGCTGCTTCTAGGGAATCTGAAGCATGGATAATGTTATGATAGCTATTATTACCATAATCTCCACGAATCGTCCCAGGTGCAGCTTCCAAACAATTGGTCGCTCCAATCATCGTTCTAACTGTCTTTATGACTGAGTCCCCCTCTAAGATGAGGTAGACCACTTCAGAAGATGTCATATACGTTATCATATCTTCAAAGAAGTCAAATTTTTTCACATGGGCATAATGTTCCTCTGCTAAATCCCGAGTCATTATTCCCACTTTCAGTTGGCGGATAATCAACTGCTTTCTTTCAAAGCGCTGCAGGATTTCTCCCACTAATTTACGCTTCACTCCGTCTGGCTTGATAATGATCAATGTTTGTTCCATTCAACTTCCCTCCAATAGTTACAACGCGATAATGAAAACGCTTAACAAAGAGATTACCACCACTCTTGGAATCTGTCTAGTATATAAGTGACAAAAAAAGAGTAGCGTCTTGTTCGGAATGACTACTCTGTATACCTTTTATTCATGTAAATAAACACTAAAGGGACGAGCAAAGCCATAAAACGGCTCTGTTCATCCCTATTAGTTACTCTTTAGCGTTTTTCAGCTGTAAGTTCAATCCCATAAAAATCTCTTGTATCTTCATAGTTCCAAGTGAAAGATTTTACACGATTATTCACTGGCATAACTTCGTTTCTGTATAGTGTTGGAATAACTGGTGCTTGTTCAAACATATACTCTTGCCAAGCGTCATAGGCTTCTTTCCGTTTTGTATCATCGAATGATTCTTTTGAATCAATTGCGCTCAATAATTTGTCATTTTCTTCTGAAACAAAACGTGAATAGTTGAATGCCGCATTTCTACTGTATAATCCAGCTGGCGAAGGCGCGCTATTTACACTCCAAGCTGCTTGGAATACATCGATCTCAGGATCATCATTTTTTACTTTATCATAAAATGCTTGGAAATCGATCAAGCGGCCGGTAGCCAATTTCACATCTAAACCGATTTCTTTCCATTGTTGTAAATAGTAATCAGCTAATGGTTGAGCCGTTTCCCCACCTGCCATTGAAGCAAAATTGATCGTTAATTTTTTACCATCTGGATCTTCTCTTAGGCCATCATCATCCGTGTCTTTATAGCCTGCGTCATCCAAAAGTTTTTTCGCTTTTTCTATATCATATTGATAACCTTTGATATCAGAATTGTGCAATGTTTCAAAAATTGGCGGGATCAATGTTGTTGCTCCTGAACGCAAGCCGTTGTAGAATTTTTGTCCGATCGCATCATTATCTACCGCATAGCCCATTGCTTGACGTAATTTCACATCAGCCATTTTTGCGTCAGGGTTTAGAACGGATTCACCTTTATCTTTATCGTATGTTCCTAATTTGAACCCAATATAGGTATACGCTAACTCTTCACGACCCAGCATTTGATAATCTTCCGTATCTTTATATGTTGGGTAGTTATCTGTTGGCATTGAGTAAACCATGTCATATTTTTTCGCTTTCAGCGCTTCAACGATTGAAGCTGTCGGTACATTTGTAAATACGATTTTATCTAGTTTAGGTTTACCTCTATAGTAGTGTTCATTCGGTAAATATTCTACTGATTCACCTGTTACGATTTTACTAATATAGTATGGACCGAAAGTGACAGGATTTTTTCTGACCGCATCACTTTTTTCTTGGTCTTTGATCGGTATATCTTTAAAGATATGCTTTGGCATTGCATTCGTATAGACGCCGCCGCTCAACTGTAGCATACCTGGGTTCATCTCTTTGTAAGACACTTCAATTGTTTGATCATCGATTTTCTTGATTCCAGAAATCGTATCTGCTTTACCATCATGATATTCTTCCATTCCGACAATATTGGTAAAATCATCATCGTAACGAATACCTGTATATTCTTTATTCCCGATCACTTCATAAGGATAGATCAGATCATCTGCTGTCACAGATTCGCCGTCTGACCACTTGATATCATCTTTTAACGTGATCGTTGCTTTTTTATTATCGACATCTAAATCTAAGGTCGCAGCGCCATCTTTCGTAATAACAAAGTCTTTATCATACGAGAATAGCCCTTCATGAGATGGTCTCATGTAATAATTATCATAAGCATCTTGATAGTAAACTTCAGAAAACAATCCTTTAAATTGTGTATCTGATGCTACAGCAACTTCCAATGTTCCGCCTTTGATCGGATCCTGATCATTTTTTACTACCATCGTAAATTTACTGATGTCTTCTGTATCAACGTTTTTATTCCCTGAATCAGATTTTTTACTGCCACCGCATGCGGTTAATGTCATTGTTAAAGCTGCAGTTACAGTAAGTACGCCCAAAAATTTCTTGTTTATCACACTTTTTCCTCCTCATTTTAGCCTAAACGTTGTCTGGCATCCGCTGAACGCTTAAACGCTTGACCGATATAATTTATACATAACATCATTACTAAGATCAGCACTGATGCTGGTACCCAAATCCATGTTTTATTAGCCAAAACATCTCCATTACTGGCATAACCGATCAAAGTCCCTAAACTAGGAACATTGGTTGGCAAACCAAACCCTAAGAATGTCAATGTCGTTTCAATACCGATATTCGCTGCAAAGTTGATCGTTAAATTCGTAATGATCAACGAGCTTAGATTCGGCATGATTTCACGAAACATAATTTTGAAATCGCTTGTACCTAATGTTTTAGAGGCACTAACGTAATCTCTGCGAACTTCCGACAATGTTTTACTTCTAAACAACCTGGCTTTTGCAACCCAATAAAAGGCACTCATAATCCAAATAAACGACCAAGCATTATATTTAGGTATTATCGTCACAAATACAATGATGATCATCATGATCGGTAAAATCATGATAAAGTCCACGACCCTCATCACAGCGTTATCAAAGAACCCACCATAATAACCAGAAATGATCCCAATTCCAACACCAATGATCGATGTGATGATCGTGATTGCAAAACCGATCACTACTGAGTTCCGGGCACCGATGATCAATTGCCCAAATACATCACGGCCGCCTTCATCTGCCCCTAATATGAAATTACCGCCTGGTTCAGCATATTTATCTAAAATACTAACGGTCATTACCTTATCTTGATCAGTCAACAATGCACCTATAAAAACAACCAGCAAAATAATGATCAATAACGTCAGCGAAAATATAGCTAATTTATCTTTTTTAAATTCTCTTGCGATCATGCGAAAGCCCATCGGAGGAATTTGTTCAGTAATTACTGTTACTTGTTCATCTTTTTCCATTTTATTTCATCCTTTCCTTAAAATTGATTTTTACTGCACCCGAATTCGCGGATCTACAATACTCATCACGATATCTGAAACCAGATTTCCGATAAGCGTCGCAACACCTAAAATCAATACTAAGGATGTAATTACTGCATAGTCCCGTTGACCGATCGAATCAATAAACAACTTACCTATACCTGGATACCCAAAAATCCGTTCAATAACGACTGATCCACTGATCAAAGCTGTGATCTCATAACTTAATTGAGAAACAATAGGCAAAGAAGCATTTCTAAAAATATGTCGAGTATAGACTTTATTAGTAGGCACACCTTTGGAACGAGCAGTACGCACATAGTCCAATGATTGCGAATCGATCACTTCATTACGCAAATATTGAATCGTTATCGCGGTCCCTAATAAAGCTTGAGAAAGTGCGGGTAATATCAAATGATAGAAACGGTCCCAGACATATCCTGCTGTTCCAGGATCAACACCACTAGAAACAGAGCCTGTTGTTGGAAACCAGTCCAAACGATAGCCAAAAATAAACAACATCACAAGTGCAAAAATAAATGGTGGTACAGCAAAACTAATAAAATTATAAATAACGACAAATTTATCTAAAATAGAATTTTGATAGCGACCCGATAGAACCCCAAGCGGTAAAGCGATCGCATACATGATCACAACCGTCAATAATGACAAAAGAATCGTATTGACTGCACGATTACCGATCAAAGTTGCTACTGGTAATTTAAAAATAAAACTCTCTCCAAAGTCACCATGGAAAACATTTCCGATCCAGCGAATATATTGTGTTGTCCAAGGATCGTTCAACCCTGCAGCTTCCCGCATTTTTTCAATGACTGCTGGGTCCGTGTTCGGATTGATCAACCCAGTAAATGGATCGCCCGGCATCATTTTAGCAAGAACAAAAATCAAGACACTTAAAATCAGGATTTGAGGAATCATGAAAAGTACTCGTCGTAAAATCGTTTTCCACATTACACTGCACCTCCATCTTTCAACGCCACTTGATGTGTTGGACTGATTTTACGCAAATCATAAACACGGCCGTTTTCATCATAATACTCACTTTGACGAGCAATATACTCCTGCTCAACTTTACGACGCTCTGCCTTGTGTTCTTCTCGATGAGCAACATCGATTTTAGGGATCGCAGACAACAGACGCTTTGTATAAATATGCTTTGGATCATTATAAATGTCTTCACGGGTCCCGATTTCTACAAATCGGCCTTTATACATGATCGCAATATTGTCACACATATGTTTTACAACACCTAAGTCATGAGAGATAAACAAATAACTCAGCCCGTATTCTTCCTGAATATTTTTCATAAAATTCAATACCTGCGCTTGAACAGATAAATCTAATGCTGAAACTGGTTCATCCGCAATGATCAATTTGGGATTAGTCGCAACCGCACGCGCCACTCCCAGACGCTGTCTTTGACCGCCTGAAAATTCGTGCGGATATTTATATAATGCGTCTTCAGGCATTCCAACGATATCTAGTAATCCTTTGACTTTCTTTTTCTCTTCTTGATCACTTAAACGTTCAAAATTTCTGATCGGCTCCGCAATAATATCCAAAACTCGTTTCTTAGGATTTAAACTGGACATTGAATCCTGAAAGATCATTTGGACATCTTTGTTGTATTTCATTGCTTTTCGTGTTCTCGCTTGTGTTACTTCCTTATTTTGATAAAGGATACTGCCGCTAGTGATTTTCTCCAAACCGATAATCGCTTTACCTGTTGTGGATTTTCCTGAACCAGATTCTCCAACCAAACCATAAGTCTTGCCTTTTTCGATAATAAAATCGACACCATCAACTGCTAAAACATGATCTGTCACCCGATTAAAGAAGCCGCTGCGAATAGGATAGTGAACTTTCAGATCTTTGATTTGAATAATTTCCGCCATTACATTTCCTCCTGTTCATCTCTAAATTGAAAATGTTGATAACAGGTGCAACGAACGAAATGATTTTCTTCAACCTCATGCAAAACAGGGGTTTCTTCATGCGCATCTTCCGGTATCCAAGGAATTCTGGGAGCAAAGCGACAGCCTGTCCGCGGTAGTTTACTTAACGAAGGAACAACTCCTTCGATCACATGTAATTGACTATTTTCAGAATTTTCTTGTGGGATCGACTGTAGTAGTGAGCGAGTGTATGGGTGCTTTGGATTGTCAAATAGCTCTTTAGCAGAAGCTACTTCTACGAACTGCCCTGCATACATCACAGCAACTTTATCCGCCATCTCAGCCACGACGCCTAAATCGTGTGTGATCAAAATAATGCCGGAACCTGTTTCTTCCTGTAGATCTTTGAGTAGGTCCAAAATTTGTGCTTGAATCGTCACATCCAATGCTGTGGTCGGCTCATCTGCAATAATGATTGCTGGTTTACAAGCGATCGCAATTGCAATGATCACACGCTGACGCATTCCGCCCGAAAGTTCATGAGGATATTGTTTGCCTACTCTTTCAGGATTAGGTATGCCAACTTGTTCAAGTAGTTCGATCACGCGTGCCTGCTTTTGTTCAGCTGTCATATCTGTATGATAGGTTAGACTCTCTTTGATTTGATCTTCGATCCGCATTAAAGGATTCAATGCA
The DNA here is from genome assembly GCF_002174455.2 of Enterococcus sp. 9D6_DIV0238. NCBI lineage: Bacteria > Bacillati > Bacillota > Bacilli > Lactobacillales > Enterococcaceae > Enterococcus > Candidatus Enterococcus dunnyi. Next base: position 2,250,053 of record NZ_CP147246.1, on the reverse strand, counting down.
GATAAGGGATCTTGAAAAATCATTCCGATATCGTTCCCGCGAATTTTATTATACAGTTGCTCATTAAATGTTGTTAAATTCAAATCTTTATAGATGATTTCTCCGTTTATGCGTGTGTTTTTCGCATCATGAAGTCCCATGATCGTTGTTGCTAATGTACTTTTTCCACAACCTGATTCACCTACGATAGCTAAAATTTCATTTGCTCCTAATTCAAAAGATACATCATCTACTGCATCATAATACTCGTCCTTTAAACGAAACGCTGTATGCAGGTGTTGAACATCTAGAAGTTGATTTTCCTTACTCACATTTGTGCACCCCTCTATAAATTACCTACTTTAAACTCTTTCTACATTACACGAGGATTTATGCTTTTAATCTTCCTGTAATCATTTTAACCAATTGTATATAACTATTGAAAGAATTGCAACATTTTGGCAAGAATAAGAATATATATACTAAAAAAGCGAAACAAAACGGATATCGTTTTGCTTCGCTTACTTTTGTTAATTATTATAAGTGATTCATAATATAATCTACAGCAGCACCAACTGTTTCGATTTGCTCTGCGTCTTCATCTGAAATTTCTGTACCAAATTCATCTTCAAGCTCTAAAACAAATTCCATTACACTAATCGAATCTGCATTCAAGTCATCTTTAATGTTTAATTGATCTGTCACTTTTTCAGCTTCAATATCAAAGTGGTTTGAGATAATCTTCGCTACTTTTTCCAATACTTCTTCACGAGTCAACTGTGTTCACCTCCACTGTTTTTGAACAACGTTTTGCTTTTAGTGTTAAACGCTATGATACATTGTACTCACAAATGATCGATTTGTCCATCTTTTTTTGCAACTTTATTACAGAATGGTTGCATTCTGGTTGCGAACCCTCTTATTCTTTTGTTTCATAATAGCTTACAAGCTGCGGTACAACCTCTGTTTTCAGCATTGTATGAATTTGACGGATCGTATAACGAACTGCTTCCGGTCCGGTCGATCCATGCGTTTTGATGACAGGTGCTTTCAATCCGAAAAGTACTGCACCGCCATGTTTTGAATAGTCCATTTCACTTTTCATCCCACGCAAAGCATTCTTTAAGAGCAGTGCGCCCATTTTCCCTTTAACACCTTCAGCTAAAATAGACGTTTTCAACAAGCTCATCATGTTTAGTGCTGTTCCTTCGATCGATTTGAGCACCGCATTCCCTGTGAAACCATCAGTAACAACAACATCCGCAGCCCCACTCAATAAATCACGCGCTTCGACGTTGCCAATAAAATTGATCCCTTCTTCTTCTGAAAGCAGCTCAAAAGCCTTTTTCGTTAGCTCGCTGCCTTTTGTGGCTTCTGTTCCATTGTTTAAAAGAGCTACACGGGGATTTTTTACATTTCTTACTTTTTCGGCATAAAAAGAGCCCAAAACTGCGTATTGTACTAAATGCTCCGGCTTATTATCAGCATTCGCTCCTAAATCCAGCATATCAAATCCGCCATCCGCCTGACCCATTATAGGCAAAGTCGACATCAACCCCGGACGCTCAACATTTTTGATCCGTCCGACAATAAATAATCCCGCAGCTAGAAGTGCTCCTGTATTCCCTGCAGAAAAAATCGCATCTGCTTCACCATTTTTTACTGCCTGAGCAGCCAAAACCATCGATGCTGTTTTCTTTCGACGAATCGCCTTGACCGGTTCATCATCACTACTGATTTTTTCATCCGTATGAATGATCGTGACATTCTTTTCATCTGTTACATATTTTTTAATTTCAGTTTCTTTCCCATAAAGTAAAAACTCAACATCAGGAAAATCCTGTTTAGCCAGCATAACACCTTCAACAATAGCCTGAGGTGCATGATCGCCTCCCATTGCATCAACAGCAATCTTCATAAAAATAGTCCCTCCTAGATAAGTACAGTAAGTAGTATAACATATAGAAAAGCGGAACGAGCCGCTTAGACCTTGAACAAATTAGGAAAATGATGGAAAGATGCTTTTTATCTTTTCAACATTTTATCTATTTGTTGAAAGGTCTGGCTCGCGCAGCTGAATCATAGAAAAGCGGAACAAAGCGTTTTACTCTCTTGAAAATTAGGAATCTGGCACTGAAACGCTCTCTGTTTCATTGACAGATTATCTATTTTCCTTGAGAGTTGCTTTGTGTAGCTGGATCACGAAAAGCGGAGCGAGCCTGCTTAGTCTCAAAAGAAAAATAGAAAATGATGATTGAGACGTTCTTTGTCTCACTCCTCATTTATCTTTTTTCCGAGAGACTGGCTCATGCAGTTGGATCGAGAAAAGCGGAACGAGTCGCTTAGACCTTGAACAAATTAGGAAAATGATGGAAAGATGCTTTTTATCTTTTCAGCATTTTATCTATTTGTTTAAAGGTCTGGCTTGTGCAGCTAGATCATAGAAAAGCGGAACAAAGCGTTTTACTCTCTTGAAAATTAGGAATCTGGCACTGAAACGCTCTCTGTTCCATTGACAGATTATCTATTTTCCTTGAGAGTTGCTTTGTGTAGCTAAATCAAAAAAGAAGTGCAAGCCCATTTAGTCCTTAAACAAATTAAGAAAAAGACAAAAAGAAGTTCTCCATCTTTTCCTATTTTTTCTATCTATTGAAAAATCTGGTTTGTTCCATTCAGGTCATTTATCAAAAAATTCTAATCAAAAAACTGTTGCTCCGCTTCATGAGGTTTAATTTTCTCAGCCGCTCCACGATACTCCGGCAGCAGCCACCACTGTTCTTTTTTCCAAATCGCACTTGCTTCCTGCCGTGCTACTTCCAGAATATTGAAATCTGTGACGATATCACCGACGGCAAATTGCGGAATCCCAGATTGTCTCGCACCGAATACTTCTCCCGGTCCACGCAACTCTAAATCTTTTTCACTTAGTACAAAACCATTATTCGTTTCCGTCATGATCTTCATTCGCTCAACGCCCATTTCATTCTTAGGATTGGCGACTAAAATACAGTAGGATGCATCCGAGCCACGACCAACACGACCACGCAGCTGATGCAGCTGCGCTAAACCAAAACGATCTGCGTCCATGATCAACATGACCGTAGCATTTGGGACATTGACGCCGACTTCGATTACCGTCGTGGAAACGAGTATCTGCAGATCATTCTCTTTGAACTCCTGCATGATCTCATCTTTTTCTTGGTTCTTCATTTTTCCATGAAGCAAACCAACTTGATAGTCAGGATTGAAAAAAGCAGACATGTGTTCAAAAATCTCTGTTGCATTCTTGACGTCCAGTGCCTCAGATTCTTCGATCAAAGGACAAATGACATACGCTTGATGACCGCGCGCGAGTTCTTTTTGCATCCATTCCAATACCGTATCTAACTGTGGCGGGCGGATCCAACGTGTTTCGATCGGGATTCGTCCAGCGGGCATTTCATTGATGATCGACACATCCATTTCCCCAAAAGCTGTGATAGCCAACGTTCTAGGGATCGGTGTCGCTGTCATAAATAGAACATCCGGCTTCAATCCCTTTTCTCTAAGTATCCGCCGTTGATTTACACCAAAACGATGCTGCTCATCTGTGATCACTAGTCCTAAACGATGAAAAATAACATCTTCTTGAATCAATGCATGTGTGCCAATGATGATGTCGATTTCTCCTGATGCCAGTTGTGCTAAAATGTCACGTCGTTCCTTTGTTTTCGTCGAACCTGTCAATAAAGCTGTACGTACCTCCAAAGGATCGTATAGTTGTTGGAGACTTTCCATATGCTGCTGAGCTAAAATTTCAGTCGGCACCATCAGTGCGCCTTGAAAACCAGCTGTCATCGTTGCATACAAAGCAATCGCCGCAACGACTGTTTTCCCGCTTCCTACATCTCCTTGAAGCAAACGCTGCATATGGTTGGCACTCATCAAGTCTCGGCAAATCTCATTTGTCACTTTCTTTTGTGCCGCAGTCAATTCAAATGGTAATTTTTTTGTAAATTCCTTTAAACGTTCAACATCATATTGAATACTTAACCCGTTCTTCTCTGCTTTCTCCTGCCGTTTCAACCCTTGCATTTTTAACTGGAAAAAGAAAAACTCTTCAAAAACAACTCGACGCTTAGCTTGATGACTTTCCTCTGGATCACGCGGAAAATGCATCGCAAAAATCGCTTCTTTTCTTGAAATCAGGCGATATTTCTCTAACAATTCTTCTGGTAAAATTTCCTGGATCAGTTCTCCATAGCTATCAAAACCAGCACGAATAAGCTGGATCAAACTGCTTTGCCGGACCTTTTTGTTCACATGATAAATCGGCGCAAAATCTTCCCCTTCATTTTTCGCAGCTAAGATCTTCATGCCGTTCAATGACTTTCTTTTTGCATCCCATTTTCCATAGACTGCAATCTCTTCTGACATTACGATTTTGTCTTTTAAGTATGGCTGATTAAAAAAGGAAACGTTGATCACTGCATGGTCCTGCATCATCCGGAACATCAGACGGCTCTTTTTGTACCCATATCGGCTAACAACAGGTTCAGAAACAACGAGGCCTTTAAGCGTCACTTTTTCTTGATCCTGAATGTCATTTAACTCTTTTTCCTGAATGTCTTCATAGCGAAAAGGATAGTAAGTCAGCAGATCTTCGATCGTTTGGATCCCCAGCTCTTTCAAATTCTCAGCACGCTTTGGTCCTACACCCGATAAGACACTGATGTCATCTGATAAATCCACTTACGTCCCTCCTCTCATCTTTAAAATACGAAATTTTTCTTCATTGATATTAATATAGCATTTTTATTCCTTTAAAAAAAGGGACTGAGACATAACTCTACGAGTTACAACCCAATCCCTTTAAAATGAATGAATGACGGAAGCAGAAGTAACTACTTCGCTGCGCTTCGATCATATCAGCTAACGCATCCAGCTTCACTATTGTTCAAACAGCAAAGTGAAACGAGCAAAATTCTAAGTGCTAAAGCACTAAGAGTCGAACATTTCTGTCCCATTCTCTTTTAGATTTCTTGATTATTCAGCTGAAAACAAGTACGGATAAACCGGCTGTCCGCCTTCGTGAAGTTCTGTTTCCAGATCTTCAAATTCAGCAGTCAACGCTTCTGCAAATTGCTCAGCTTCCTTCATTGTTCCGCCTTCACCGACAATGATCGTGACGATTTCAGTATCTTCGTCGATCATACGTTTTAGCGTATCCAATGAAGCTTTGGCCATATCTGGCTCGGAAACGACGATTTTTCCATCGATCATTCCTAGGTAGTCATCTTTTTTGATCTCAACGTTATCGATCGTTGTATCACGTACAGCTGTCGTAACTTGACCACTGACAACACTTTCGATCATTTCTGTCATCGTTGCTTTATTCTCTTCAAGAGATTGTTGATCATTGAAAGCAAGCATCGCTGTCATTCCTTGAGAAATTGTCTTCGTAGGGACAACGGCTACAGGAATATCAGCTACTTCAGCTGCCTGATCGGCTGCCATAAAGATATTTTTATTATTTGGTAAAATAATCACTTGATCAGCATTGACTTCTTTCACTGCTTTCAAGATATCTTCTGTACTTGGGTTCATTGTTTGACCACCGCTGATGATGTAGCTTGCTCCAAGGCTGCGGAATAATTCCTGAACGCCTTCTCCAGCTGCGATCGCAATTACCGCATAAGGAACACGTGCTTTTGGCGCAGCTGCAGCTTGTGCATCATGCTCAACCAATGTTTCATGTTGTAAACGCATATTATCAACTTTGATTTTAACTAATGATCCGAATTTTTGTCCGTAGTTCATGACTTCACCAGGATGTTCTGTATGAACATGAACTTTGATGATTTCATCGTCGTTGACAACCAGTAAAGAATCGCCTAGTTCATTCAGATAATTTCTGAATGTGTCATAGTCGAAATCACTATCTACAGTTGGACCTTCACCGATTTGTACCATGATCTCTGTACAATAACCAAACTTGATATCTTCTGTGGCAACGTGTCCGCTAACCCCGCGATGATGTTCAGCATTGACCATTTCATCCATTTCGCCTGGTGTTGGTTCATATACTTCTGTAGCTAAAAAGTTACCAGATAATGCTTCTAAAAAGCCTTCATAGATAAATAGTAACCCTTGACCTCCACTGTCTACAACACCGACTTCTTTTAACACAGGTAAAAGATCTGGTGTTTTAGCTAACGCGCGTTTAGCACCTTTAACAACAGCTTCCATCACTTCAATACAATCATCTGTTTCTTTTGCCTTACGTTCACCTGAACGGGCAGCTTCACGAGAAACAGTCAAAATTGTTCCTTCTACAGGTTTCATTACAGCTTTATAAGCAGTTTCTACTCCATGAGTAAACGCTGCGGCTAGGTCTTGTGCATTCAGCGTAACAACGTCTGGAATTTGTTTAGAAAAACCACGGAATAATTGCGATAAAATAACCCCAGAGTTTCCTCTAGCGCCCATCAATAATCCTTTTGAAAGGACTGTTGTTAGTTCTCCAACTTTTTCAGAACGAGAATCTGCTACAGCTTTTGCTCCACTTGTCATGGATAAATTCATATTTGTTCCTGTATCACCATCCGGCACAGGGAAAACATTCAATGAGTTGACATACTCTGCATTGACATGCAGACGACTCGCACCAGCCTGAACCATTTCTTGGAACTGACTTGCACTGATTTCTGTTACATTCACCTAAAAATCCTCCTTTAGATTGCTGCTAATAGACGAAAAGTATTTCTTCTATTTAACAGTCGGCTGCCTAGTCAGGTAGCACACGAACACCTTGTACAAAAACGTTGACAGAATTAGCAGTGACACCAAGTAATGTCTCAAGGTTGTATTTGACTTTTTCTTGTACATTTCGAGAAACTTCTGAAATCTTTGTTCCATAACTTACGATTGTATATACGTCGACCGCTACGCCATTTTCTTCTTGACGTACGACTACACCTTTAGAGAAATTCTCTTTGCGCAAAATGCCATTTAAATTATCTTTGATTTGGTTTTTACTAGCCATCCCGACGATTCCGTAGATATCTGTCGCAGCTCCGCCAACTACAGTAGCGATAACCTCATTGGTAATCTCAATGGTGCCTGCTGGTGTTTTTATTTTTACAGCCATTGATGAAAGCCTCCTTAAAGAGCATAATTGCCCTATTTTCTTCTATAATATTTTAACATAGCAATCTCTCAATGAAAAGGAAGTTAATTAGAATATTATAGAGTGTCTCACCATATTCGCCAATATTTGTATAATTTACATCGTTTACGGTAAATTGTCAATTACACAAAAAATACAAGAACTGACTCTATTCATCAGATCTTGTATTTACATTTTTATAAATTTTTCATTGCTCTCACGGACACTAAACATTCTTCACCATTACTCATCTCGACGATCCGCTCACTTTTTATAACTTTATTGATATGATTCCGATTGATCAAATAGGATTTATGACAGCGGTAAAAGTCGGTACATTGTTCTTCGATATCTTTTAAAGAACCATAAAATTCAATCTCTCCATTTTCCAAATGGAGAACGATTTTATGAGAGGCAGAAGAAGATTCAAAAAAAATGATTTCTCCCATATCCACAGAACGAATCGTGTCACCATCCTTGAGCTTAAATAATCTTTTTTGGTTGCCTCGCTCATTGGTCACCCGTTCGTGGGCTAATTGGATATTTTCACAAATTTTTCGCTGAAGATCATCTTTATTATCCTTGATGATGTAATCCATAGCCTCGACTTTATACGTAAAAGTCAGATATGATAGTTCCCCATGCGTAGTAACAAAAACAATTTTGCCTAAATCGTCATACTTTCTGATTTCAGCTGCTAGTGTTAATCCTGACATCTCATGCTGTAGATCAACATCCAAAAAATACAGACCGATGATCTTAGGATTACTTTTGACAAACTCGATTACTTCTAAGGGATTCCCTGTAGAAAATGCCAATTCCATATCCAGACTTTCCATCATTATATAATTTTTGACATACATCTCAATCGTTTGGCGTTGCCGCCAGTCATCCTCACAAATAATAACAGATATCACTTTACTCACACCCTTTCACTATGTTCTATTGTTAATTTTTGTGTAAACATTCCATCACTGATGGACGTAGCCAGCCGAACATTTTTCAAAGTTCGAATCAGCTCTTGAACATTGCTCAATCCCTCTCCTCTGCCGGCACCTTTTAGTGAAAATCCTCTTTGCTTGAGTATATGAAACTTAGGTAAATCTGATCTACAAGAATTTTGGATGATGATATGAACAGCCGATACATCCTTGTAGACTGCCACTGCAAGCTTACCTTCACCTAAAAATTCAAGTTCTTCTATAGAATTATCTAAAAAGATACCTAAGATTCTAACTAAGGAAATTGAGTCGATCGATAATTCTTCTATGATTTCATTCACTTCCAGCTGTGTATCAATTCCTTTTTCCTGCATTGAAATCAATTTAGAGGCAAGGATACTTTTTACTTCTCTAACTCTGATATTCCCAATCGCTTCCAGCTTGAAATCATTTTGATCAATAAGTGTCGAAGTCTTTTTTATTTTGTTAAAATAGTAATCACTAAGACCTTCATAATCCCTGTCTACAATAAAATCTTCTAACGAATTCAGTATATTTTTATAGTCATGCCGAAATTTCCGGATTTCCTTGTATTGATTTTCCATTACCTCCATGTACCGTTGATTTTCTAAATATTCTCTTTCTTTTTGTTGCGTATCATATTTATTTTTCAGTGAGCTGATATACATAAAAAAAGAGACCAATGAAGCGGCTAAATATAATAGGAAGAAGATCAAATTGACGGTTACGATTTCATTATTATTTCCTAGATAAACACCGAAAAAAATACTCACATAGTATATGATCATCGTAACTATTCCAATCACATGAATCAACGGAGCACTTTCGTTAATGACAGGAAATTTTTCTCCTAGCCTTTTTGCCTCTTTAGCAATCATGAATGTGATGACTACAGACAGCAACAAGCTAAGCACTACTTGTATAAACATATTTAAATTCCCAGAAGAGCTCATTTCTGTACCGAATATATTTTTTCTTATAATTGACACACAATGATCACTTATAACTGAAATAATAACCACATAAGAATTCACACCTAGCACCTGAATAAGATTTTTAGAAATAAAATGGTAGCCTAAGATCGTTATACAAAAAAACATAAATATGATGCCGTAAACACCTAGAATAGAGAACACTTTTCCATTCAGGATAGTAACAACTACTAAGCTTAGGATTTCAGAAAAACGAATCTTTTTATTAAGCATCAGTAATTTGAAGTTTATGTAGTTAAAAATCACCTGTAACATCGCCATAACATTACTTATAATAAAGATGAATTCCAATACATTAGAACCCCCTTACATTTCTATTAGTAAAAAAATTATATACTCTAATAAACTGTAAAGCAAGTATTCTTCAAAAATCAAAGAGAGCCTGGAACAAAACTAAACATCAGTTTGTTCCAGACTCTAATTCCGAATAAATATGTCTCGGCCTTTTTTTAGTTCGATTCACTTTCTTTGATCAAAAGGTCAGGAACTTCAGGCTCGTCATAAAAGAAACTACAACACATTGCAATATTCATTGTTCCATAATTTCTAAAAAACCTTACCAAAAATGCTTTCATATTTTATCTACTCCTTTAAATTTATTTGGTATAACATACATACTGGCAAAAAACATCCCTAAAACAATCAAATTTTCAGTTAGTGCAGATGCTGTAATCAAATATAGACCATTCAGCACGCCCCAACTGACTATAGATTTAACTCGCAACGCCTTCTTCCGATTCGATTTTGATAATTTGTTTTTGTCGGTAACACCTGGAGAGAATTTTAGCAATACGACTAGCGATAGTAGTCGTATGTAAAATAATAGATAGGTAGGAATCAAGATCCCACTTTGGCAGAGCACTGGTAACCCTACAAATAAAAGCAAGCTGCTTGATACACATCCTAAACTCGTCTTCGCATGTTTCCCATAGGAAAAAGTTCTTATCAAAAGAAAACTTGCGTGAAAAATAGAAGTAGCAATAGCGACCTTAAAAAGGAGAGCCGCCGTATATACAATCAAGAACTTTGTTATATTGATAACAAACGCTTCTAATCCTAACTTGCATTTTAGAAAATCGATTTGATCCATTTCTTCCTTAATGATCAAGTTCAATATTCTTTGACTCACTGTTCGTTCAATATTCCATAAATTCCATATATTCGCCATATCCTCTCCTCCTTCGATACTATAATTTTATCAAGTGTTGATCACGACAAACGTTTTTTGCCTAAATTAGCTTAAACAGATCATAATTGTCAGAATATTCTTTCTTGTTCGCCTAAACGTTTATTTATTTTACTCAAGTGTCAACAGACTAAAACGCTTTGATTTTTGTAGAGGCTACCTAAAATCTGAAAAAACACTATAAAAAAAAGGCTGTTTCTTCAGCAACTTCCTAAAAACCGCGCAATGCATAAAACACATTGAGCAGTTTTTAGTTTAATTACTCAGATCCAAACGATTTTTATTACACTTTATTTTCCCCTGAGGATACTAATAGCCTAAATCTGTTTCAAGCATTCGCACAATCCTCATTCCTTCTAGCGTAGTTACAGGAATTTTCTCCCTTTTGACCTCTCGGTAACTTTGTCCGAAGAATGTCAATATATTTTGAATTGCCTCTACATATTTGTCTACAGCAATAGAGGCTAGGTCTTTTTTCAAGAACATCACATATGTTTTACTGGTATCTAATAGTCGGTGTTCTTTATCAAAAACCAAAATATTATTGGAATATGGGTCTTTTTTATAGAGACGATCTTCTAATAATAAAAATATTTGCCAGGTATTTTTTTCAACAGCTTTCTGCTTCATTTCATCTAGACATTTAAAAATAGCATAAAACAAGACTTCTTCTCCATTGGCTGTTTGAATCATTTCTAACGTCTTATAGGGAATGATCGCGACTGGCTTTTTTTTATATTTATCGGGCATAATACTTTCCTGATTTAAACGCTCTTTTGAATACATTGGTAAGCTTATCTCCGCTATAGATAAATACTCCGCCTTGATAAACACTTTTTCCTAGAAGCGCTAAAATCACAGTAAATGCTATATTGATGCCCATTGCCAGAATAAATGCATTTAGAGATGCATCTCCAAGCATATACCGAGCATACATTACGATTGGTGATAAAAACGGCACATATGATGAAATGATAATGGCTTGGTTACTTCCAGATCCTGTCGCCAGAATAACTACCATAAACAAAGCAATGAATAAAGGGATGATCAAGATATACATCAATTGCTGAACCTCTTGAACAGATGAAACCACTGAACCTAGAATAGCCGCGGCAACAGAATAAATCAAATAGCCTAGAACAAAGCAAACAATAGCTAAAATGATTGCTTGACTGTTCTTGCCTTCATTCAAGAATTTAAACAGTCCTGTACTATCCCCAAAGATTTTATAGGATGCATAGGCAGCAGCCCCGACCGATGCTGCCTGGGTCATTCCCACCAAACCTATGCCAATGATTTTACCTGTTAAATGCTGAACGGGCGTAATCGTTGTTAATAAAATTTCCATTACTCTTGAACTTTTCTCTACTGCGATATCTTGTGCGACCATAGTAGAAAAAAGCATAACCGCAATGTATAGAATAAATCCTACAATATAGACTAACAATAAAGTCTGCCCAGAGTCATCTTGGTTTCCAGCTAAGGATTCTAAGGATAAACTTGTACTTTCGTTCAGAAATTGCTGCTGTGTATCATCAAGATTTAATCGATATAGTTTAATTGATTGATTGACGGCAGTTACAATGCTTTGCAGTTGTTCAGAAATATTATGTTGAAGGGCTCCCTCGTAATAAATTTTCCCTTGATATAGGCCCGCGTTGTTCTTCTCAAGTTTTAAAATAGTTTTACTCTCTGTCTCCTTCAGTTCTTTCTTAGCGTCTGCTAAGCTTTTTCCACCGTTGACAAAATTCAACTCGGCTCCTTTACCGATTTCTTTCAATGTCGTAACGATTTCTTTGTCATTTGAGGCAACAAGTATGGTCTCTTTACTCGGTTCAGCTCTTTTAAAAATCCCTTCATAATTCATGCCAAAAAATGTGCCCAGCACCAAAATCAACAGCATGACAATGAATACTTTTGATGTGACTTTTTGTTTGTATGTTTCTAAAATGATCGTTAGTGTATTTTTCATTTTTACTCACCTACTCTTTCTAGAAAAATATCGTTTAATGACACAGGCTCAATTCTGAATTGTTGAATATTTTCAGATTGAAAAATAAATTTCTGAATTTTTTTTGCACTAAATTCATCTTGTGCATAAAATGAAACAACATTATTTTTTTCTTTATAAGAAGCTATTTCAAATTCTCGTTTGAGTGCCTCTCTTTCAAAATCAGCCTGCACAATGACTTTTCTCTTATCTGTTCCATTCTTGATCTCCTGTAAATTTCCTTTTAACAGAACTTCTCCCTTTTTGATCATACAAATATTTTCACAGATTTCCTCTACATTCGCCATTTGATGGGAACTAAAAATAATCGTTGAGCCTTTTTCTTTTAAAAAGAGAATGGCTTCTTTTAATTGATTCGCATTGATTGGGTCTAAACCAGAAAATGGTTCATCTAAAATAACTAATTCTGGACTGTGGATGATCGAAGCGATGAATTGAATTTTTTGCTGGTTTCCTTTTGATAACTCGCTGATTTTCCGGTCGATGTTCTCTTTTATATCAAAAAAATCAAGCCAAAACGCTATGCTTTTTTCGATTCCTCTTTTATTCATCTTATGAAGTTTGCCAAAGAAGGTCAGTTGCTGTTTTACCGTTCTTTTAGGATATAGTCCACGCTCTTCTGGAAGATACCCGACTTTTGCGGCATCGAAACGGTCGATTTTACGGCCCTTCCATGTAATTTCTCCTGAATCAGGTGTGTAAATTCCCAAAATATGTCGAAAAATAGTTGTTTTTCCGGCTCCATTCGCTCCTAAAAAGCCGTAAATTTCTCCTTCTGGAATAGTTAAATCGACTCCTTTTATAATGTCTCGCTCATTCATTCTTTTTTTTAGTTTTTTGATTTCTAAACTCATCTTTTCTTCCTCCTTCTTTTAAACAATCGTATAACCGTAATCTACAATGATGTTTTGCCCTCTAATAGCTTTACTGCGGTCCGATAGTAGAAAATCGATGGTTCCCACAACGTCTTCTAGCTGAACAAATTTTTTCAATGGTATTTTCTTTAATAATTTTTTTCCTTCAAAAGATTCTGTCAACAGCTGTTTATTACTCTGATTCAAAATATAGGACGGCGAAACGACGTTCACCTTGATATCTTTTTCTTTATCCTTTTCAAAATCCAAAGTCAAATTTTTAGCTAATTGAATCAATGCTGCTTTAGATGGTCCATAATCGATCCTCTGTTCATGTCCAACAACACCATTTTGAGAACCGATCAAAACGATCGCCACTTGCTCTTTAAACAACGGATAAAATTCTTTGATCATGAATACAATGGATTTTAGATTCACAGAAAATGTATGATCCCACATTTCTTCATCAATACTATAGAAACTTTGAATCGGGTTAATCCCTACTGAAAATAACAAGCCATCTAATTTGACCCTTTCTTGTTCAAGCGCTTGTTTTATTTTACGAATGCTTTTTAGATCGGTTACATCTGCAACAAATTCCTTTTTCATAAAATCTGTACAGATAGTATTTTTTACTTTATCGATTCCCCAAAAATGATAGTTGTCTTTATTTTCTTCTATATAGGATTGGCCTAAATAGCCGGCAGACCCGATAACCAATAAATTTTTCATACTTTCGCTCCTTTCTTTCTTCGTTTAGAGAAACAACTGTACCAACTGTAGCACTCCCGTTAGAATGATATAGAAAATAACACTAACATTCACTAAAGACAACAGAATTTCTGATCGTTTGATGTCCTTCTTTTCTCTTTTGAGCCAAGATTTAAACGAGCTCATATAGTCCTGAGAATCAATTAGCAGATTAATGATCCAATAACCATCTGTCTTTATAAAAGGAACCAGATTGATCAAAATATTCAAGACATTCAAAAAAAACAACAAAGTTAATATGCGTGAAGAAACATAGAGCATCAGTAAACAGATGATTCCACTGATCATCAGCTGAATTTGCACACCGGCCAGCATGATTTTCAGCTGTTTTTTCTTTGACAGCTGATCCATAAAATTTACATTCGTATAAAACATGAATAAGAAAAAATATCTTAATAAAAAGCCAAAGCGAAACTGATCCGAACGAATATATTTCTGATAATAATAATAATGTCCGAGCTCATGGATCATCGTGATCATCAATTGACTGATATACACGATCACCAACACTTTCCAATCGATTCGTTCTATCTCTGTAAAATAGTCCGCGAGTCCTCTTTGAAAAAATAGCGGTAAAAGAAGAATACCTAGTCCGGTCAAGATCAATCGGATCGTTGTTACAGCGGGTGCATCCATAAATTTTAAAAATACTGAAAAAAATGTTTTAGAAATAGAAAAACCTTTCAATTTGAACTCTAGTAATTTTCTTTTTCCTGCACCAAAAATGAATTTATCAATAGCAGGATCATTTGTATTATTTCCCGGCTCATACTCTCTTAAATAGTCAATCATTTCACTTGTCGATTGGACCATTCGTTCATTGTTTGTATTAAAGATATATACCTCTTCGTCACATTCTATATAGTCAAAAAGAACTTGCTCAACCTTTAAATGACGCACATCAAGCATACGATTTCACCGCCTTAGCTATACGTTTTAAGATCTGCTGCATCTTTTTATGATCTGTATAAAATGATGGCATCAGCGTAAGCCCATTATCTTCCACAGAATTGAAATATTGATAACACAATATTCCAGCCTGCTCTAATGACTGCATGATCAAAGACAGCGCTTGTGGATCATCTATCGGCACTGCAAACATACAGCCGATTCCTCTAACAGAGATGCCATTAAAGCTCATTTCAGCTAAAATAAGTTCATTTAGTTTTTGGATATTTTGAGCAATCTCTGCTTCATGCTGCTGATAGTAACATAACGTTTCATGTGCACTGATCACACCAAGCAAGTTACCATTTTGTGTAGAAAAATGCTCTAGCTCTTCTTTTTTCAATTTACACACAATGTCATTAGACAACAAGACCACACCAAATGGTAATATCCCATTATTGATTCCTTTACTGAGATTTATCATATCTGGTTTAAAATCTAAATAGTGAAAATAAAATGGTTTCCCAGTCCGATAAAAGCCCGTTGCTACTTCATCAAAAATCACTGTGATCATATATTTTTGGAGTAATCTTCCCAGTTTATTCAAAAAACGAATCGAAGACACTTTTACTCCTGCAGAGCCTAAGATAGGTTCAATGATCATTGCACCGTACTCCCGATGATGCTGTTCAATATGTTCAAAAAAGGCTTTCTCTTCTAGATCATTCTCTGGTAATTTCATAAATTCCATATTACTCAATTTAGGCGAATAAACTTCTGTTACTTCTTGATCTAATCCGCTGATTGACATGCCGCCCCAAAAAGTCCCATGATACCCTTGAGAAAAAGCTAATGTTTTTTTCTTTCCTTTGTTGATTTGTCGCGATAATTTTAATGTTAATTCTGTGCACTCAGAACCGCTATTTGTATAAATGATTTGCGTATATGTTCCTTCTTTATCAACAAATGTGGAAAGTCCCTCCGCATATTCTTGATAAAGCGGATGATGAAAGGAATGGATATCCAAGTAGGTTAAATTTTTTAATAGCTGATTTGTGAATCGTCGGCTGATTGCTGCATGCAATTCCTTTTTATAGCCTAAATTGACATTCCACAAACCACTTCTTAAATCTACAAATCTCTTTTGTTCTCCGTCAAATACATACTCCTCTTCTGCTCGAACAATAGTGATTTTATCGTCGTTGACGGTTGTAATATCGCCCATTGGGACTAGATAATCATACCTCATTTTTTGCACCTCCATCATGACGTAATCAGGTCGATTTTTTATGATGTTTGCCATACAGCCAACCTCTTCACTTAAGCGCTTGATTTGATCGATGGTATAAATATTTTTTACTGAGTATCCTAGTTTTTTACTGCCGTCAGCTGTTTTCGTGTAAATATTATAGATAAACTTTTTCCCTTGAACAAAGTTTCCAGACATAAATAACTGATTTTTGATTTTATCGATAGAAACCGCTCCGTCTAACTTATCGATCTGATTTGGATTGATGAAGTCAAAGATGATCTTGCCATCACTAGCTAACACTTTTTTTGCTTCATATAAAAAATTTGTAAAGCATTGCTCATCAAACAATGAAACAGATGTGGCCGGAATAATAATGTAACGATACTTTGAAACATGATCGAACTGGGCTATATTTTCAATGCCTCCAACATACACACGGGACTTTTCTTCTTCACTCAAAAATGCCAGCATCGCCTGTTCTGGTTCGATTCCGTAGATATCGATTCCCCTCTGCAGCAAGGGCTTCATGACTCGACCATTTCCTGTTCCTATTTCCAATACTCGATCACCTTTAGAAAAAATAGTTAAATAGTATTCAATATCTCCACTTATGGATTCATGCGCCACTGCTTCATAGTATTCTGCAAATTCAGCTTCTTTATAGATATTATCTGTAATATCTATTTGGTTTTTATTTTTCAACTTCTCTTTAAATGTTCCGAAAAAGACAGCCTCCTCTTTATACACTGAGCATCAACTCCTTTTGTTCTTCAATTACTGTATCTGTGATTTCTCCATTTTTACTTTTAGCTAGTTCAATGCATTCTTTGATTTGAGCTTCGAAGATTTCTACAAATAACTGATTGACCTCAAACGTTCGATTACTGGGTACGTGTAGCGCAAAGTAAGTATCGCTTGCAGAAAAAACTATCCATTCACTCGGGTAATTCTCTAGCTGGATGGAATCAAATCGATGTTTATTGAATGGCGTAATAAATGTTAGATGCATATCTTCCAATGATTTAGCGATGCTTACTAATAATGGATAAACTTCATAAAGTCCGTTCTTTTTATTTTTATGACTCAATCTACTGTTTGCTAATTCAATTTCTGAAAATGTAGAGTTAATTAGAGACGATAACTTGCTCGTTCTTTGATAATCTAAGTAGATTCCATCAGTATAGATAAATAGCCTGCGTTCTAATCCGAGTGACAGCATTTGAGCATAATCAATGATTCCATTTTTCCGTTCTTGCCAAGCGATAGTTCCATTTTCCTGAAAATTTTCTAATTGCTTTAGTAACTCTTTTTCGGAACATTCTTCTAATTCACTTTCTTTGCTAAAGGTTTGCAAAGAATCTTTAAATGTAATAATACTTGGGATTTCACTGCTCCAATCTTTTTCCAATTCGTCGATATACAATCCATGATTGATTGCGCAATTGAGATACACTGATGAATGAAGATGCTCTACATCCGACAATTGTTCAAAGTAAATATGTTTAATTATATTTTTTCTAAATATTCTCGGATAGATTCCTGTAAAGAGTGCCATTAAACCATTTTTTAAAATTAGTTCCGATGAATCACTTTTCTTTTCGTAATTCTGTAGTTTGGTTCGATCAACGTATTGATCCGCAAAGTTGCCTCCATCTTCTATAGAAATAGAATGAAATCTAGTTGACTCACTGAATGTGTTCAAAAAAGAAATGATTTTAGGTACTCGTTTTGACTTAGAAAAGTTGACAAAGATATAGTCCGTGTACTCTTGAAACTCTGTATATTCTAATAAGTCCAAAAAAGTGTTTGTATCAAAATCATACGTATCAAGACTCAATTCTTCTATAGAAACATCTTCTTTCACAATATCTGACAGTGCTGCATCTTCAACATTTCTTAAAACATGATTACTTTCTTCTACTAAGGTTATTCCAATCATTTCGACCACTCCTTTTATTTAACTGACCTAATTATAGCGACGCAATATGCGCTATTGACATTTTCTCTTAAGTCCTTAAATTTTTGTCCGCACTGTTTTTTCAGACGTTCATGAATGCTTAAACGTATAAGAAAGATCAATTTCAAACGAATAAGGGAAGGAAAAATGAGTTAAAGAAAAAGAAGAAATTATTCTCCAATTCCTCCTATACTTTAAGTGTGCACAACAAAAAAATATTTAGGAAAAGAGGAAACAAGATGAACAAGATTGAATTTAAAGAAACAGAAAGC
This sequence comes from Enterococcus sp. 9D6_DIV0238, assembly GCF_002174455.2. Lineage (NCBI taxonomy): Bacteria > Bacillati > Bacillota > Bacilli > Lactobacillales > Enterococcaceae > Enterococcus > Candidatus Enterococcus dunnyi. The sequence goes on along the minus strand of NZ_CP147246.1, from coordinate 2,231,782 downwards.
AAAGTAGTAAATGGTTTTTGGCAAGGTGTGGGCGTTGGAATTGGTATTGGTGTCGTTGTCGCATTGACATAGGAGGAAAAACAGATGAACAAAATCAAGTTTGAAGAAACAAATAGTAAGGTATTGAATGGTTTTTGGCAGGGTGTTGCTGGTGGAACAGTCGCCGGAGTAGTGATAGGTTCTATCATTGTTTTAACTTAATAGATAGCCGCATTAATTGATCAGGAGGTGAGTCAACATGAGATGGATTTTTCCTATTTCAATTATCGTTCCGCCAATTTGGCGGTTTTAAAAAGGAAACACGCTGTCATCAGCAAAAAAATTCACATTATAATAGGAGTATCTTAAAATGACAAACATTCACTTTAAAGAGATTACTACAAAAACACTTAATGGCGATGGACTACTCTTATGGGGCGGTTTATCCGGACTCGGACTAGGTTTTGCTACTGGAGCAGCTATAGCGATATTGACCTAATAGCCAATGAAGAAAAGAGGAACGATATGTATTTTAAAGAAAAGGAACTGAAACGATTGACGAGTAATTATGGAGATTACCTTGGGATTTACTTAACAGCTCTAGGTGTAGGTTTTGGCATTGGCATAGCACTTACGTAACCATAAAAGAGGGAGGTTTTCTAGCGATGAATCGAAAAGAAATAAATTTTGTCAGTCTATTTCTACTTCTTTTAGGAATTGGCGTACTTCTTATCAGCCTATTGGAACATCGGATCATTTTTGTTTGCTCTGGAATCATGCTTCTCTCTTTAAGTATCGCAATCAGGTCTTATTTACTCAAAAAATAAAGAGGCTACATTAGAAAGGAGCAAAACATTATGAAATGGGCTATATATCCAATTTCCATCATTCCGCCAATTTGGTTTTGGAAATTCTAAGCATTTTCTATATAAAATATTACAATTAATAGGTGAAAGGAAGGTATAATAATGAAATTAATCAAATTTGTAGAGGTAGATCAAAAAACATTGAATTCACACGGCACTGATTTTTGGACTGGTGTTGGGATTGGCGCTGGCGTTATTGCAGCTGGTGCAGGCTTAGCCGTTGTGTTAACTTAATCGATGAGGAGGAAACATATATGAAAGCAATCAAAATGACTGAATGTACCGTTAAAAATCTGAATTGCGGCTGGTGTATGGGTGCTGGAGCACTTGTTGGAGCTGGCGCAGCTGTTGGGGTCGCAATCATTGTCACGTAAAGATGAAGAAAAGAGAAAGAGGGCGTTCACTATGGACCAAAAATATATTCCTGTAATAATTGGCATATTATTTCTACTTATAGCAGCAACGATTTTTGTTAAACCAATAGCAATAAAAGTGATACTGGCTATTATTACAGTTGTTCTTAGCGGCTATTTTTGCTCTTCATGTTTATCGATCGGATCTATAAAAAAATAGTATAGCCTAAAAAAAACAGTGATCCAGCTTAGATCACTGTTTTTTTATACTTAAACTTATTTTCTTTTTTTGTTACAGACCAAAAAATACGCTTGCCAAAATCTACTTTCTATGATAAATTAAGTTAGTATGAGCTGAAAACTATCGCTCCGAGATCAAAGCAAAGGAGGAAACTAAAAATGGCAAAAGTATGTTACTTTACTGGTCGTAAGACAAGCAGCGGCAATAACCGCTCACATGCAATGAACGCTACTAAACGTACTGTTAAACCTAACTTGCAAAAAGTTCGTGTATTGATAGACGGTAAACCTAAAAAAGTTTGGGTGTCAACTCGTGCTTTGAAATCTGGTAAAATCGAGCGTGTTTAATAGAAAATAATGCAAAAAGCTGAACGTTTCCGTTCAGCTTTTTTTATTTAAATCTCTGCTTTGAATCACAGCGATCATCCCTGAATCAAATGAAAACGATGCGCTGTTACCTACAAACTCATTACTGGCATAGGATGTCGGTATCGGAACATCCACATGATCCAAAGTATATTTGCTTTCTGTCAAGGTTAAGTTGTTGACTGGTGTCAAACAACAATAAGCGAGGTACGTCATTCCAACTTCTTTTGTGATCGAATAGCTTCCAGGACCGTAATACGTAATACTGTTTTGCCGATCCTTCAACTGAATTTGTGAAGCAAACGCTTGAAATTCCGGCTCTAACGGCAACCAAAGATTTGAAAGAAAATGATCCGCTCTGCCGCCTGTCGCACCAATGATCGTCATTTCCGCTTCAGGAAATTTTTCAAACGCCCTCATCAACGCTAGCTGAGTATCTGTAAAATCCTTTTCAGCTTGTGCCTGCTCGATTTCTCTTACTTCTTTTTTTACACGTTCAAACTCTTCCTGCCTCAACGAATCGAAATCGCCTACAGCTAAATCAAGTTTCCAGCCACGCTCTAAGCTATACAAACTACCACGATCGATCCCTATGATAAAATCAAACTGCTCGAGCGAAAACTGCGGCCATTCTTTCGGCGAGCCGCCAGCCACAAGTAGTATATTCATCAGTCCAATACAGCTCTCAATGCTGCAATTCTATCTTTAGGACTTTCAGAGTTATAAATATATGATCCCGCAACAAAGACATTAGCGCCCGCTTCTTTGCAGCGTCTCGCTGTTTCCGGCTCGATTCCGCCATCGACTTCAATATCATACGTATAGCCTTTTGTATCTTTCCATTCTTTTAGCTGGGCAATTTTGTTTAATGAACTTTCAATAAAACTTTGACCACCAAATCCTGGGTTCACTGTCATGATCAATACTTGATCCACTAAGTCCAACACATATTCAATCGCTGATAATGGCGTTCCGGGATTAATAACGACTCCAGCTTTTACACCTGATGCTTTGATCATTTGGACAGCACGATGAATATGAGGTGTAGATTCTTGATGAACCGTGATGATATCTGCACCCGCTTTAGCGAATTCTTCAATATAATTTTCTGGTTGAACGATCATTAAATGAACATCCAACGGCAATTTTGTAGTTGGACGGATCGCAGAAACTACATTTGGGCCTAAAGTGATATTGGGAACAAATTGCCCATCCATCACATCAACATGGATATAGTCCGCTCCTAATTTTTCAACCAATTGAATATCTCTTTCCAAATTTGCAAAATCCGCGCTTAAAATCGATGGTGCTAATTTCATAAAAAAATCCTCCCTCATGTTCTGATTACGTGATTTGGTTATTTCTTTTTATACATTGGTTTGCGATTCTCGATCTCTGATAAAAACTGGAGATAATTATCATAACGTGTCTGCGCGATCTCACCAGTTTCCACGAGTGCTTTTACCTCACAGCCTGGTTCTTTTCGATGCATGCATTCACGAAACTTACATAAATGTGCCGCTTTGACAAATTCAGGAAATTGCTTTGGCAGCTCGGTTGTTTCCATTTCTAAAAAGTCAATTGAACTAAATCCTGGAGTATCGGCAACTAAACCATCAAACAACGGTAAAAGTTCTACATGGCGCGTCGTATGCTTTCCTCGCCCTAACGCTTCAGAAATTTCATTCGTTGCTAATTGCAGATCTGGAGAAATTTTGTTCAGTAATGTTGATTTTCCGGCACCAGACTGTCCCATAAATACAGTCAGTCGTTCTGGGAAAAACTGCTCCAATTCACGAACGGCTTCTTCATCTCCTGTACTTGTTGCTGCAATCACTGAGTAAAGCTCACCATATACTTGTTGAATGTCTGCTACCTTGACTGTCTCATCGCCAGTAAGCAAGTCGATTTTCGTTAAATAGATGATCGGTGTGATTTCCTTCTCCTCAAGCGTCACCAAAAAACGATCCAGCAAATTGTATGAAAAATTCGGTTCTACCATACTCATAACGATGACACCTTGATCCACATTTGCAACAGGCGGACGTACTAATTCATTGTGTCTGGGAAAGACTTCCAATAAATACCCGTCTATTAAACTATCACTTTCAAACATCACCTCATCACCGACTAATGGTGTGATTTTACGGTTCCGAAAGTTGCCGCGTGCTCTTGTTTGATATGTCTGACCGTCAGCATAAATGTAATAAAATCCGCTTAATGCTTTTCTTATTTGACCTTTCAGAAATGCCACCTCCTTAGTTTTTGTTGGTTTCATTTTACCACATTCCCAAAAGTTATTGAACTTCTTCTCATATCGATATCATTCATTACTCAAGAATGGTTTCTTTTTACTTTTTAAGAGTTTGTAGACATACTATATTTATGATTCGTTGTATAATTGTTTTATTATCAATTAGCTTGGAGGAAAACATATGTGCACAAGTTTAACTTTTGAATCAACACAAAAAAATCATTTCTTAGCTAGAACGATGGATTTTGGTTTTGAGCTTGACGGAAGACCGATCGTCATGCCTAGAAATCATGCTTGGACAACTCATTTCGGACAAAAACAGCAGTCACCATACGGATTTGTCGGTACCGGCCGTAAATTGGAAGAATATTTCTTTGCTGATGGTGTGAATGAAAAAGGGCTTTCCATTGCTGAGCTATATTTTTTAGATGAAGCAAAATACGTACCTGAACCTGTAGAGAACAAACTAAATCTTGCTCCTCACGAATTCATTCTTTGGGTTCTTGGTGAAATCGCAACGATCGATGAGCTAAAACAACGTATAGATGAAATCGTACTTGTGAATGCACCTGTCTCTCTTTTAGGGATCACCGTTCCATTGCACTTTATCATTACCGATCGAACAGGAAAATCAGTTGTCGTAGAAACAAATAGCGGAACGATCGAGATCAAAGATAATCCGATCGGCGTAATGACGAATAGTCCTGAATTTGAATGGCACTTGAAAAATTTGAATAATTACATTTTTATCAAACCAACAAATAACCCAGCGACTTCTATTGACGGCTATGAGCTTAAACCTTTTGGACAAGGCTCCGGCACTTTTGGTTTACCTGGAGGATATACCTCACCTGAACGATTCGCCCGAACTGTTTATACACGTCATTTGACTGAAAAAGGCCAAACAACGGGAGATGCTGTTAATGCCGTTTTTCACATTTTAGATAATGTCACGATTCCAAAAGGCGTCAATATCAAAAATGATGGATCTGTTGATTATACTCAATATCGAGCGATTATGGATGTTGATGATCTTGTTTACTACTTGAATCCTTATAGTACCCAAGATGTATTTTCAGTTACCTTGACTGAAGAGCTTTTGACAGCAAGCGAGCCTACGGAATTTGGTATCGAAGCTACATTTAAGGCAACTTCTTTAAACTAAAAAATGAAGCAATCCTCTGAAAAGAGATTGCTTCATTTTTATTTTAGCTATTTTCGTCGCTTATAGTTTCATAATTCACAGTAACTGTTTCACCTTTTTTTAGTGTTCCGCCAGATCCTGGTGATGTGCTGATTGCTTTTCCTTTTGCTGCATCTCCAGAGCCAATTGCGTAAACAAACCCGCTGCTTTCGATCTTAGCTTTAGCCTCAGCAGCAGTCAAACCGCTGACATCTGGTACCGTCCCGTTTCCACGACCGGAACTTACACGTAGAATAACTTTATCGCTTTTAGTATCAAACGAAGCTCCTGACTTAGGTTCTTGCGAAATAACGACGCCTTCTTCTACCGTATCGCTTGCTTCGTCGACTTGTTCATACTTGATTCCAAGTGCGACTAAATCAGCCACCACATTATTGTAAGAACGTCCTTCGTAATTATCTAAAGAAATTTTACTTGATTCAGAGGAGCTTGTTTGCGTCGTTTTATCCGGTCCAGAGCTGACCACTAAGGTGATTTTGCCTTTTTTCGGATTAAATGGATTACCTGGTGCTGGATTTTGTTCCATAACAAAACCTTTTTCTACTGTATCACTAGCCTTATCCACACGTGTGATCTGATTTGATTTGATGCCGTAGCTCAACAGTTCTGCAACAGCACTATCATAACTGTAGCCTAGACTTGCATAGTCTGCCAAATAAACATCTTCCGGTCCTTCACTAACGACTAATGTCACTTCATCTGTTTTCGGATCGACTTCTTCACCAGCTTCCGGCGATTGACTGATAACTTCATCCTCATCTGCATCAGTATCTGTCTCTCTAGTGATCTTGATTTGGTTTTCTTTGAACCCTTGTTCACCTAACTTTTCGATAGCATCTTTATAACTATCGCCTGTCACGTCAACTAGCTTGATTTTTTTATTCCCAGAGCTGATATAGAGCTCGACTTCTCGATTTTTCTTGACTGTAGAGTCCATCTCAGGATTTGTTTTGACTACTTTTCCTTCTTCGATATCATCACTTTGTATTTGCTTCGATTCTGATTTAACTTTCAGACCAGCATCTTCTAAAGTCGTTCTAGCTTGCGCTTCTGTTTTACCTGACACATCTGGAATTTTGACTTCACTACTTCCTTGACTGGCTAGATACACAACTCCACCAATCAATAAAACTAGAAGAAAAATGACAAATACAATGATTCGATTTCGTTTTCTTTTCTTCTTTTTCACTTGTGCTTCTGCTTCTTGCTGCTCGATTTCTTCATGTTCATTGCGTTCTTCTGGAGGTGTCTCCATCGCAGCAAATGCTGAAGGCATGCTCATTTCATCAGTGATCGGCGTTAAGATCTTTGTTTCGCCAATCAAGCCCGTAGGTTCCCACTTTGGTTCGTTCAGACGATTTGCCGCAAGTACCGTATATAGATCTCGGGACATTTCTTCCGCAGTTTTATAACGATCTGCTGGATCTTTTGCTGTTGCATGCAACACCACATTTTCTAATGATTGCGGAATGTTTGGATCGACCATTTTAACAGAAGGGATTTCTTCTTGAAAATGTTTTAACGCAATCGTCACAGCTGATTCTCCATCAAAAGGGACATTTCCAGTCAGCATTTCATATAAAATGATCCCAACTGCATACACATCGGATTGGTTTGTTGCCATACTACCTCTGGCTTGCTCTGGTGACAAATAATGAACAGAGCCCAGCATCGTGTTTGTCTGTGTAATCGATGTTTCAGTCAAAGCAATGGCAATCCCAAAATCGGTGATTTTCACTACGCCACTTTCATCCATCAAAATATTTTGCGGCTTTAAATCTCTATGAATGATCCGATGTTCATGAGCCAGAGAAACTGCTGATAAAATTTGCTCCATGATATCTACGATTTTTGCATATGGAATCGGATATTGTGTCTGGATATATCGCTTTAAGTCCATTCCTTTGACATATTCCATGACTAAGTATTGAAGCCCATCTTCTTCACCAACGTCATACACACTGACGATATTCGGATGAACCAATTCGGTAGCTGCTAAAGCTTCTCTTTGGAAACGGCGAATCGCTGCCTGATCGTTTTGGAAGTCAAAACGCAGTACTTTGATTGCGACATCACGATCCAAAATCAAATCATGAGCTAAAAAAACATTCGCCATTCCGCCACTACCGATATTGCCAATAATGTGATATCGACCATTTAATTTTCTGCCGATTTCGATCATTGGTTTGCCTCCTTCTGTTCGTCAAAATGGATTACTAAAACGGTAATATTATCCGCTCCGCCTGCTTCATTGGCTTGAGTGATCAACGTTGACACTTTTTCTTTTAGTGGTTTATCTGAAAGTATGATCGCTAATATATCCTCTTCAGAAACCATATTCGTCAACCCATCTGAACACAATAAAATATAATCATCCGGCACCCAAAGATGATTCGTTACATCTACTTCGACAGTCCCCGGCATGCCTAACGAGCGGGTCAAAACATTTTTCCGCGGATGATTGGCTGCCATTTCACGGGTAATTTCACCAGATTTTACCAATTCGTTCACTAATGAATGGTCTTCTGTCAGCTGAACCAACTGCTCATTACGTATTAAATAGGCACGGCTATCGCCAATATTCGCCAGTACAAAGGATTGCTCCAACAACACTGCGCTGACGATCGTTGTCCCCATCCCTAAATATTCTGGTTGAGACTGTCCTTTTTGATAGATCCGCTCGTTTTCATCTTGAATTTCTTTGATCAGCCACTGTGCTGCTTTTTCTGATGTTTCAATTTGACTTTCCTGCCAGCGTGCCCCTAGATTATTCACTGCCATTTGGCTAGCAACATCACCAGCTTGATGGCCGCCCATTCCATCAGCCAAAATCGCTAAAGCTAGACCTGTCTGATTCTCAAATAGACCAGCATAATCCTGATTCGTATTTCGTCTCCGTCCGACATCTGTTTGAAAATTGATTTCCACTCTGCTTCACCTCGTTTAACAAACTTTCTGCATACAACAAATAAAAAAGCCATCTGTCCCTAATTGATGCGGATATAATGTCAGCATTTGATCTTTAACAGCAGTCTGTACAAGGTCATTGGCTTTCACTTCGATTTTTTTAAATTCAGGGTGCTTCTCTAAAAATGCTGCAACAACTTCTTGATTTTCTTCTTCGGCAATCGTACAAGTGCTATAGACCATTATACCCCATTGTTTCAATGTTGGGGCAACACTTTCCAGAATTTCCAGCTGGATTTTTGGCAGCTGTTCAAAATCTTGTGCTGATTTATGGTACTTGATATCCGGCTTTCTGCGCATCAAACCTAACCCAGAACAAGGTGCATCGACTAAAATTCGATCAAAATAGTCAGCAGGAAACTCTTCGCCAACCTTACGTGCATCTAGTTTTTCAGTGTCTACTACCTCTTTCACATGAAGACGTTCTGCATTTTGTTTGATCAATTTTATTTTATGATCATGAATATCTAATGATTTTACGCGTCCACCTTGCTTAGAGTCTAAAAAGGTAGCAATATGAGTCGTTTTTCCTCCCGGTGCTGCACATGCATCCAGCACAACATGATTTTTTTCGATTTGCATCGCTGGTGCCACCAACATTGAACTTTCGTCCTGAATGGTCAGCTGTCCAGCGCCAAATAGATAGCTGCCGGCTAAAAAACCTTTGTCCGCCACCACACCATAAGGCGAAACCCGACTCGCTGAAGCTTCGATATGATCACGTTTCAACTCATCCAATGCCTCTTCAACGCTGATTTCATTTGTATCAACACGGCCGCTGACATGGCTTTTTTCAAACAGAGATAAGCCCAACGTTCTTGTTTCTTCCACGCCCAATTGCTTGATCAGTTTTTCTGTCAGCCATTGCGGCATACTGATCTCGATCGACAAGCGTTTGATAGGATCTTGGATTTTCTCTAAGCTTGGCGCGCCTTCACGTTGAAACGCCCGCAATACACCATTGACAAATTTACCGATGCCGCTATTTCCACGATGTTTTCCAATTTCGACAGCTTCATTGATGATCGCATGATCGGGTATTTTATCTAGAAAAACGAGTTGATATACGGACAAACTAAGCAAATTCTTGACCCAACTATCGACCTTTTTAGGGTTTTGAATAAAAGGTGTTAAATAGTATTCTAATAATAATTTGCGGCTGATCGTGCCGTAAACAAGCTCTGTAAATAAACGACTGTCTTTTTCTCCTAATGCAGAGCTATTGATCATTTCATTTAATAATAGATTGGAGTACGCTCCTCCATTATCCACACGTTCGATGGTTCTCAATGCCACATAACGTACGGAGTTCTTCACTCGTGCTGGTATTTTTTTACCCATTCTGATCAGCCCACCTTATCTGCTTCTGCTACTGTTTGACCTACGCCATTCAAGAAATCTTGAACAGAGAGTTTTCCTTTACCAGAGGGCTGAAGGACATTCACAGAAAGCACTGTGCCTTGACCACAAGCGATCCATAGCTCTTTTTTACTACGTTTGACCACCGTTCCAGGAGCAGCTTTTGTCGTCTCCGTTAAAGGTGTAACATCCCAAATTTTCCAATTGCTCTCTTTATACGTAGTGAAAGCTGTCGGCCAAGGACGCATTCCACGCACTTGATTATCTACTTGTTCAGCTGTTTTATTCCAGTCGATCCGTTCTTGCTCTCTTGTGATATTTGGTGAGAAAGTCACCTGATCTTCTGCCTGAGGTATCGGCGTGATTTGGTTGTTTAAGAGTTTTGGTAATGTGTCCAGCAATAATTCTTTGCCTACAACACTTAAACGTTCAAACATTGTACCGACATCATCTGATTTAGTGATCGGAATAGCTTTTTGCGAAAGGATGTCCCCAGCATCCATTTTTTTTACCATTTCCATGATCGTCACGCCTGTTTCTTTTTCTCCTTCAATAATAGAATAATGAACAGGTGCTCCGCCACGGTATTTAGGCAGTAAAGACGCATGAACATTGATCGCACCAAATTTAGGTGTTTGTAGAATCTTTTCTGGTAAAAACTGTCCAAAGGCAGCTGTGACAATTAAATCCGGTGCCAGTTCGATGATTTTATCCATCTCAGCAGATCCTGAGATTTTTTCCGGCTGTAAGACAAGCAATCCATGTTTGACTGCAGCTTTTTTGACTGGTGTTGGCGTGATTACTTTTTTCCGTCCTACTGGGCGATCAGGCTGTGTCACGACTGCTTGGATCTCATAGCCATTTTCGATCAAGCCTTCTAAAATAGGGACTGAAAACGCTGGTGTTCCCATAAATATAAGTTTAGTCATCTAAATGTTCCTCCATATATGCATCTAAATCTTCCGGTTTGATCGGTTCGATGATCTTATCGATAAATAATTCTCCGTTTAAATGATCGATTTCATGCTGAAAAGCTCTAGCTAAATAACCATAGGCAGTTACTTCGATCTCATCTCCTTCACGATCGAAATACCGAACCGTGACTTCTTCTGCCCGCTCAACCGTTCCATAGGTGCCCGGAATGCTTAAGCAGCCTTCAACATCGACATCCGTTCCTTTACTTTCAATGATTTCAGGATTGATCAATTCAAACAACCCCGTTTCCTCGTCGACTTCGATCACTGCAAGTTGAATATTTTTACCGATTTGCGGCGCTGCCAGACCAATTCCGTCATGAGCAATCATTGTTTCATACATATTTTCTAAAATAGTGATGGTTTCATCCGTGATCATAGTGACCGGCATTGCTTTTTGCATCAAACGTTCATTGGGATGTATCACAATAGGATAGCGCATAAAAATTCCTTTCTATTTGACTGACTTCATTTTTGTACTCAGTCTTTTTCTTTTGATTAACAGTTAGCTTTTGAAGCCCTAGACAACATCAGATAAAATTCATCGGTTCTGCATCGATCGATAGTTTCAGTCCGTGTGCTGTAGCCTTTTGAGTATCTGTCAGTATTTTCTTTAACATATTCTGTAAATTAGGCTCATGCTTATATTTGATGATCACTTGATAGAAGTAACGATTATTGACACGCATGATTGCATTCGGCGTTGGTCCCAGCAAAATACTTTGATCAGATAGACCAGCCTTTAACTCCTTAACGATTTCAAACATCTGCTTTGCTGCTTGGTTTTCCTCTGGATGGCTGGCAGTGATTTGGACGGTAAAATAAAAGGGCGGATAGTCGCCACGATGACGAACATACATCTCTTTTTGATAAAAGTCTTCATAATCTTGTGCTTTAGCCAGCTGAATTGCATAATGTTCTGGATTAAAAGACTGGATGATCACTTCACCTGGTTTTTCAGCTCGGCCTGCTCGACCACTGACTTGAGTCAATAGCTGAAACGTTCGCTCACTGGAACGAAAGTCGGGAAGATTCAATGCGGTATCAGCATTCAATACACCGACCAACGTAACATTCGGAAAATCCAGTCCTTTAGCGATCATTTGAGTTCCTAATAAGATGTCTGCTTCATGGTTGCCAAATGCTGTCAAAATTTTCTCATGGGCGCCTTTACGTCGAGTTGTATCGACATCCATTCGTAAAATTCGACTTTCCGGAAATAACTGCTTCAATTCTTCTTCTACCTTTTGCGTCCCAGTTCCATAGTAACGAATCTTATCCCCGTCACAATTTGGGCAGCGGTGTGGAATCCGTTCTTCATGACCACAATAATGACACTTCATTGTTTTCGTATCCATGTGCAAAGTCAATGAAATATCACAATTTGGACAAGGTAAAACATACCCGCAATCACGGCACATCACAAAAGAAGAATACCCTCGGCGATTCAACAATAGAACACTTTGTTCCTTTTTAGCCATACGATCCCGTAGCTTTTCTTGAAGCGCTAATGAAAAGGAAGAGGTGTTTTTCCTTTGTACTTCTTCTCTCATATCTACGACTTCGATCGTCGGCAGGGATGCGGTCTGGTTTGCTCTTTTCGTTAGGACCAAGCGTTCATAGACATTTTTTTGTGTCCGTGCTCGAGACTCTAAGGACGGTGTCGCACTCCCCAAAACCACTGGACAATGATGATACTCCCCACGCCAAATTGCTAAATCACGTGCATGATATCGCGGCGTTTCTTCCTGCTTATAACTAGCTTCATGTTCTTCATCGATAATAATGACACCAACATTTTCTAACGGTGAAAAAATAGCTGAACGTACACCTACTACTACTTGCGCTTCACCGCGTTCGATCTTACGCCATTCATCATATTTTTCCCCTTGAGATAATGCACTGTGCATCACTGCCACTTGATCACCAAAGCGGCTCTTGAAGCGTTGGACCATCTGTGGCGTCAACGAAATTTCCGGTACAAGCATCATTGCCGTTTTTCCTTGATGTAAAGCTTCTGCAATGATTTGTAGATAGACTTCTGTTTTACCACTTCCAGTAATTCCTTCTAACAAGTAGGTCTTACTTGTTCCCTGATTCATCGAACCCAATACTTGATCAACTGCGATCTGTTGTTCTTCATTCAATGATAATGCCGTTGTTTGTTCAAAGGTATGATCTGCAAATGGATCACGATAAGCTTCGGTTTCAACAAAAATCAACCAACCTCGTTTTGCTCCATCATTTAACACAGCTGTACTAAAACCCAATTCTTTCATTTCTTTGACGGTCGTTAGCTGTTCTGTGCCCAACTGCTGTAAATAATTGATCAGCTGTTCTTTTTTTTGTGCCCCTTTTCTAAGCGCCATTCGCGCTTCTTCCAGCTGTTCAAAGCTTTTGGTCGCTTGGATCTGCCGAATCGTTTTGACTTTGTTTCTAGTATTGACTTCATAACGAATATCGACTTTCTGCAGCTTTCTAAGCTGCATCAGCTGAGGCAAAATATTGCGTGCTTGTGCATCTTCCCAAGCGATTTCATCTAATCCATAGAATAGTTCATCCTGCATTGCTTCTTCTAATTCGTCAGTCAAATATATGTATTTTCGGTAATCTGCTCTCATCACACTAGGTAACATCGTTTGCAGGCAGGTGATTTTAAAAGCGAATGTTTTTTCCTTCATATAGTCTGCTAAGGCTAATAACTCTGTATTTAGTACGGGTTTCAAATCTAATACAGAAAGGATTTCCTTCCATTGAAATGTTTGCTTTGCTATTTCAGCTTCAGAAACGGTTCTGATTTCTAGAACAAACCCTTGCAAATGGCGATTTCCATTGCCAAAAGGAACTGCTACCCGCATTCCTACTGAAAGTTGTTCTTCTAAGTCTAAAGGAATCAAATAAGTAAACGGTTGATCCGTCTGCATCGTTGGAACATCAACAATGACCTGCGCCGTTTTTCTCATGTCCATTCCTCCTTTTATTCTTGTCAGTTGATTCTCTGTTTTCGCTTTTCTTTGCTTATTGTACTAAAGAATCCTTGATTTGTCTTGCTCCTCTGATTTCTATTGCAAAAAATTAACAGATAATAACGGAACATGTGTATACATAATCATATAAAGAGGGTATCTGAGTAGTCCTGAACATTGCAACTGGTCGATACATCACTTAAATCAAAAAAGTTCTGAATCATAATGGTTCAGAACTTTTTATTTCTCTATTTAGGCGGTCCTGCTTCATTTTGAAGATCAAAACGACCAATTTCTTCCAGTGCTTCGCCGGTAAAATCATCTGCCTCGTTTAGCTGAATGGTATATACTGATGTTGTATCCAGTGCACTGAAATCGAATGAGATGTTTATTTCACCCTTTTCAAGATCATATATCATCTGATCCACTTGATTTTCACTTTTGACACCGTTCTTAAAGAGTGTTACTGACGGATTACTCTGTTCATTTAATGGAGCAATAAATTTCACAGACGTTTGCAATGCATCATTTTTCACTCTGATATCAGTAATATTGTTGATATTCGTAATGTTCGTTTTCGCTGTTTGTGTCAATGGTTTATACTCAATCTCAAAGCGCCAATCTCCCTCATACTCCAAGGCTGTATCTACGCTAAACGGTTGTGGATGAACCGGATCTGCAAAAGCTGCTGCTTGTGCAGCCATGAAATCATCATTATCCTGCCACCATAATCTATTAATGACCAATGTCAACTTTGCATCATCAGGGATTTTTTCTCTTGTAAATGTCGATACTACAGAGCCATAAAACATATTTCCTTCAATGCGGAAAGTAGGATATTGTGTTACCCCTCCAAACAAATCTTCTGAACTTCCTTCAGCAAATAGACCAAAATCAATAAACTGCATGCTATTCCCTACTGCAATATCTTTTTCTAATAACGCCCTCAATTTTTCATCATTCAGTTCAAATTGATAATCAAACGCATACTTCTTCTTCGTTGAGACAAATTTTGTCAGCTTGATTTCTCTGCCGTTAGAAACGCTTGTTAGATCCAGTTGTGTCGGAATCTGATTGTTCTCTACTATTTCAACACCAGAATCTTTGCTGATTCCAAAGGCTTGCTCGATTGCTGCACCAACAGGCGTTTTCGTTATGATGAACAACAACGCGAGCGCTGCAAGTGCGATTGAAATGATGATTTTATACATATAGCTTATTTTGATTTTTTTATCTTGTTTTATTTTATTATTTAAAATAGCTGTTCGACTATATGTCAATTTTTCCATAACTTCTTTTGGAATTTCTTTTTCGTTTTTAAGTGTATCGATTATTTTTTTATCCATTGTTTTCCTCCTCCAATAGATTTTTTAATTTCACTCTGCCACGCATCAGTCTTGTTTTCACTGTGTTCGTTGACATTTTTAATTGTTCTGAGATTTCTTTGATGCTAAAACCTGCGTAATAGTATAAAACAAGCGGGATTCTATAGTTCTCTGATAATGCATTCAATTCTTGGATTAAATCAGGTATTTCACAATCGACTATTCCGTTTTGTACATGCTTTTCTTCGAATTCGATTCCTTTGACTCTCTTTTTTAAAATATCTTTCGCACTGTTGACCATGATTCGAAAGATCCACGTGTTAAATGCAGCTTCGTTTTTTAAATTTGTAATTTTCTGCCAAGCACGAATTTCAGTTTCCTGTAAACAATCAGCAACATCTTCATCATTTAACAACAGCTTATAAGCTGCATTATATAAAACAACTTGGTACATCTCGCAAAGCTGTACAAAGGCGTGCGCATCACCTTTCTTTGCTTTTTTGACCAGCTTGATTTGCAAATCTTTTTCCATTTTTCTCCTCCCTTACACCTATTAGACGGCAACTTTGTCCTAAAGGTTTCAAAATAGTTTATTTTTCTTCATTATTTTTGATCAGGTCTTCTAAGCTTCTAAACTTTACAATAGAATAGAAAAATTTTCATCCTTTCTGGAAAATAAAAAAGTTTGAACACATTCCTTTCGGTATGTTCAAACTTTTTTTATTCAATCAAACGTCAAAATGTAGCCTTTTGAACGGACTGTTCGGATCGGCTTGGACGTTCCTGTCTCAGCTTCGAATTTCTTTCGTATATGAAAAATCAAATTACTGATGCGATATAGCTTCCGGTGTTCACTTTCTGGATCTCCCCAGATTGCATTATAAATTTCTTCATAGGTAACTGTTTCACCCATATTCTGTACTAAAAGATCCATCGCTTTATATTCAAGATTCGTTAATTGAACCTCTTCATTATCATTAACGATGACACTTCTATTTTTAATATTTAAAACAAGCCCATCATTACTCGTTTCACCTGATTCTTTTTCTCTTATTTTTTGCGGATGATTTTTTTTGCGCCGTAAAGCATTGGACACGATCAAGGTCCATTCTTCTAAACTTATATTTTCTGTCATCACACCGTCCGCGCCAAGTCTTAAATACACCAATCGATTCATTTCATTTTGCGTCTTTGACCAAATCCAGATCAATGAACCTGTTTCTTTGTTTATCTGTAGTAATCGAGCGCAAGTTGCTCCAACTTGTTCCAGCGTGTTTTCTAGCAAAATGAGCAGATCAAAAATAGTCTCTTTATCCAAAACTGCTTGATGCAGTTCCCAATCATTCGGCAGTTGCGCCTGTAGCTGCGCCCATTCTGCCGCATCGCCTTCAAAGTTTACCACACCAATACGATACATACTTTCTCCTCCCATAGAAAAAATTCACATTTACTTGATACCTTTATCGGTAGCTTCTGATTTGATAAAACGGCCACCAGCGCAATTCAACTGTTCCTATGATCTTCTTTTTATCAACAACTCCATAATAGCGGCTATCTGTTGCATATCCACGATTATCACCGAGAACAAGATAGTGACCATCCGGAATGGTCCCATCATCCGTTTTGAGAATATCAGTTGAATCAAAATCTTTTGTGATCACTTCATCAGCCAATTTTGCTTGAGCCAATGACTTTTGTAAAAAACGTTCTACTACTAGTCGATCATTTATATACAGATCATCATTGGTGTAACGCACCTGTTCTCCCGGCAAGCCAATGATTCGCCGAATGGCTGTGCCTTTTCCATCCGGCTGCTTAAAATAAATCAAGGAAAAACGCCGCAGTTTACCTAAACGATTGACATAAACACGATCTCCATCCCTTAGACTGTTCATCATTCCATACCCAACATTTTCAGGCAAGGAAAATACAAATCGTGAAAGCAATAGTCCGATCAAAATGACGATCAAAAAAGTGATCGCTACTTCTCTTCCAAGTTCTTTGTGCTTCTGACGTTTACGATTTTTCTTATGAATTATTCTTTTTCTATTCATTTCAGCCACAGCCATTTCCTAAAACACTATTTCTTTTGCTCAAGTGCCGATTCGTTGACGTTAAAATAAACAAAAATCTTTTTTTGAGTCGCTTGAACTTTTTTGATATCTGCTACATAATCATCATAAATTGTTTTTTCTTGTAAGCTTTCAGCAGATTGATTATTCAAATTCAATCCCAACTCTTTCATTTGAGAATAATAGCGATTTAACAGCTTTTGTCCTTCTAAAGTAAGTCGTGGATCTGCGTAACGAACACCAAAGCCGGATAATTTAGCAGCCAGTTCCCGTAAATTTTTACTTGTCTTTTCTTTATTCGTCGTTTCTTTTACTGCTGCCAGCTGCTGCTCTGTTTTATTTAATAAAAAATACCCTTCTACAATCCCATCAGAATCTCGATCACTTAAATTTGTTGCTTGGTGATAACGGGAAAATACGGTCCCTCCCGCTAAAAGCCCTCCTAGCATGAAAAGGATCAGACCTGACCGAAGTCGTTTTTTCCGTCTTTTGCGTAATTTAAATATCTTCTTTTTAAGAAACTTCCTTTTTTTCTTGCTTTTAGGTTTACGTTGTTCTAACTGCTTGATTTTTTTTCGTATAAAGAAACTAGAGACAAAAAAGGCACTAGCGAAAATCATACAGAGGATAGCTGTCGAAAGTATCCCAATAAATAGCCCATCCAGTATCGTCATGTTTCTATCCTCCAATATTCAACAAAATCAAAGAACTGTTTGGGTCATTCTGCTCTTTTTTTTCTTGGTTTCATTCCTTTGCGCCTTTTCTTCGCTCTTTTTTTCTTCCGATTTAAGAAATGCACCACAAAGAAGATCCCCAAAACCATGCTTAATGCACCAGCTACCAAAATTAAGATCAACGGCCAGTTCACACGACTTTCCTGCAGTAAACTCACATCTTCTTGGTTGAACTTATCTGCTTCTTCATCTGTGATCGTAAATTCTTGCTCCCATTCCCATCTACCATCATTGTCTGTTGTGACCAATACATGTGCCCGATAATCACCAGCTACCATTTTTTCACCATTCATCAAGACAGGAAAATTGATTTGAGAATTCGGAGCCATCCGCATTTTATTTTGTTTGGTGTCATATAAGACTTCATCTGAACCTTTTGCCATAATTTGAACATCAACTGTCATGTTATCGATATACGCCTGCTGAGTGTTGGAGTAATTGATGAATACAGCATTGCGGTAGTTCTGCTGTTCTGCAAAAACTTTATTTAATTGCAGCGATGGTTTTATTGCTATGTCTGTTTCCGTTAAGATCATTCCAACCAAATAACCATACTCATTTTTGATCATCGCTTCTTGATCCTCTGTTTGTCCCTTTTGGATCATATAAATACCACCAGAAATCACACCATCAAATTGAGTTGCCGGCATTTTGATCGTCAGTGGATAATCCACACTTTGCTTTGCTGGAATCTTGACCGTTGTATCCCCTTTGACTAAATCAGCAAAATCATATTTCAGTGATTTGTCCTTTTCCAATTTCGACGGTCCGTATTCGATGACTCCATTTGTATTTGTTTTGGCACTATTCAATGAAACATTTACAGTGATCTCTTTATCAGAACTATTATTCATTTTGATTATGACTGTTTGTTCCTGATCGGGTGTCATCCGTAAATCGAAATAACCGACTTCTTTATTATGTTGGTTTTCTGGCTGAATTACTTTGTAAGTGAAGCTGCTGCCGTCATCGTCTGATGCCTGAGCAATAATAGATAAAAAGCCACTATTGATCCCTATGTATAGAATAACGATCAGCCACATTGAAAAAAATTTTTTCATTACTACTGCCCTTTCCTCTCAAAGAGAATCAGGGTTCGGACAGAAGTAATCAACTTCCGTCCACCCTTTTTTCAGGCATCTAAGGACAAAACATAAGTGTATTTGTATTCGTCGCCTTATTCTCTTCTTAAAATTTGACTCGATTTATCTTGCGTCTGCGATCGTCCAAGTGATCGTTGAAGAATAACCACTGTTTGTTGATAACTTGTTCCCTGCTGAAGGAACCCATAATTTTACAGAGTCTCCTGCAGTATTATCAGCTACATCACCGAATTGAAGAATAAATTGACCAAATCCTTTATCTGCTGCATCTTGTGTGACAAAGGTCGTCGGTGTTGTACCATCTGTTTCAACCGTTTGAGTTGCTGGAACTCCTGCAGCATTTACTTGATTTTGATCTGCACCATTGACTAATTTGATATTATTGAATTTTAATTGAGCAGATTTCAATTCGTTTTTATCCGTATTCGTAAAGGTCGTCGCTTTAGCAGTCAATGTGTGTTTATTTGGTTGATTGTCTGCACGTGTATCTTTAAATTGAACGAAGTTAGGACTAGCTACTTTCACGCCGTCTTTGTATTCTACTTCAGCAGCAGCGGCTGTATATTCCCAACCATTTCCTGTCGCTGGTGTTACTTTGTTATTTCCGAAGTTTAAATCAGTCACTGCGATCACTTTTAACGGCCCTTTAGCAGGGTTTACCGGTGGGTTAACGATTGGATTTTCAGGATCGACTGGTTTCGTTGGATCTGTTGGATCGACTGGTTTATCCTCTCCATCATCTTCGCTGAAGTTGATCGTTCCTTTACCGCTCCATTCCAATGGATTCTCAGCAGCAGATGCTCCTGTTGGGAATGCTGCAGCTGCTCCAAATGCTGCGACTAAAGCTGCAGCGCATAATTTGTGTGTGAATTTCATGTGTGTTTCCTCCTAGAATTGTTTGATTTATGGTAGCTCGGATAAAATCCAAGTTAACACCGTTTGATAGTTGCCAGGCTCTTTTGCTCCTTTTGCAGGAATGAATAAAGAGACGGCTTGATTCTCGTAAATTGGTTGATTATTAAATGCTGGATCCAGTATTGGATTATTTTTTTCATCCAGTTTAGGTCTCAGTGTATCTGCTCGATTTTTATCGTTCGACACAGATGCGCCGAAAATGATCGACCACGTTCCTTCACCCTTTTGCGGTTTCGCTTCAGCCAAATTGTATGTTTCTCCAATATTTAACAGGCGGATGACTTCTTTAGAAACAGTCGGTGCTGTTGCTGGATCATTCAATGAATTCGACCAAGATTGGTCAAACGATAAGACTGCACCTTTCAGCTTTTGATTTTTCGCTGATTGATTCTGAAATTGTGTCTCCTGTTTGATCTGCAGCGCCCAACCTGTACTCTTGTCTCTAAAATCCGATACTTGAATGAAATTTCCGCGTGCACCTGTATCATCTTTAAAAAGTTGTGCATGGCCATAGTATGTTTGATCAGTATCACTAATTTCCGCTTCTCCAAAATTTATTTGCGGAACAAAGTCAAAACGCAGTTGGCGATCCGTACTGGGACTATCACCAGGATCAGCGGGATTTCCGGGATTTTCTGGATCCATCACTTGTTTAGGATGGTTCCCAGTGAATTGAACTGTCGCATCGCCAGAATAGGAGGTTGCCGTTGCCGCAGTATCTAACGGCTTCAACAACAGGCTGACTATCGATAAAGCCAACAATAAACCTGCTTTTTTCATACTAGTCTCCTCTCCTTTCGGCATTCCCTTTTAAGAAAAGCAACGACAGCGTGACAATCAAGACGATTCCTCCGCTAATGAGTAAACTGATCGTTACTAAATCCCCTGTTTGCGGCAGGCGACCTACTGGTTTTTCTTTCGGTGTCAGCGGTTCATTTGATGAATCACTCGTTTGGCTTGACGTTGTTTTAGCCTTACGCAGAACAACACCAGCATTCGTTTGTACTTGTCCACCCTCCTCAACAGCCCAAGCTTCATTGATTGTTCCAAAAGATAGGGCAAGAAAAATGATGGGGAGTAGGACGAACTGAATCTTATTTATTTGCTTCATCACAATCTCTCCTCCATCAATATGCTTCTTCGATCTGCCAAGTAAGAGTCGTTTCATAGTTTCCAGTTTGTTTGATAGAGCCTATCGGTGCGTTAAAGCGTAATCCTTGTTTATTCGGTCCCCAGGTCTCTTCGCTGATATCATATTTTCCAGAAGCTTGATGCTTGGAACGAAAGACTTCCTGAGCCTCTGTAGAGATTATCTTTTCTGCATCCGCCGTTTGGTAACTCAACGCATTCGGAAGTCGTTGTTGCTCATCTCCTGTAAGACTAAAATCCTGCGATTGTTTTAAGGTTATTTTCCATGTACCTAACGTTGAGCGGTTGTCCCAGATCACTAAGTGTTGATCGTAGATTGGATCCGTAAATTTTTTATTTTGCCCACTTACTTTTTGATCGCCAAAATCGATCGTATTCGGTGCTGACTCGATAAATAACGTTCCTTTAAAGGTATATTTCCGTGACACTCCTTCTGGTAAAATCAATAGATTCTTCTCATCAGATGGTGTTGTATCTTTGACATAATTTAATGCTTTTACAGCATTCAGTTTTTCCAAAAGTTCCTGATTTTTTGTTAAATCGATTTGTTCTGATACATTTGCTTCAAATGAAAAATCTTCAATGATCGGCTGGTCATTTTCGTCAACAAAGCTAATTTTAACGGTGGCAAAGCTTTGTATCACCGTAACATTCAATGGCTTTTCTACTTTCTCTACACCAGTACCGTAAAATGCGGTGATTGGATATACTCCTGGACCTGCTAATGCGGGCGGTTTGGGCAACGTGCCCAGTGAAAACGTCAATTGAGTGCTGTCTAATTCATTTGCTGCTACAACATTGTATTGCCAAAGCCTAAGTGCTCCTCTTTGATGAATAAGCGTCTCTAAATCTTGTTGTGTTTTCGGATACTCTTTCGCAGTTACACTGAGATCTTTTCCTTGAATAATATACTTATTGCTTTTGACCGTTGTTTGATCTTCTATAAAGAGTGGGATCGTTATATCACGAGCGTTTCCCTTTTCGTCTGTAAGCGTCAGTATAAAACTGCTAGGACCAACAGCGCTAACTATCTTTTCAATATCCTGTCCTGTTTTTAAACGAATATCGATATTTTCCTTAGAGCTATAATCATCCTGATAATCCCAAAAGAACGGATCATACTCTTTCGCTTCAGTGATTGCTTGTGTATCTCCGCGTTCAATAAACGTTAGCTTCCCTAGACCAACCGGCGGGTCCAAGTCGTAGTTGATATCGTAGAATACCTTTTTCTCTGAGATCACATTTTTAGCCGTTGCTTTTGCAGTAATCCCTAATTTCGCACTGGTCGTCAGTTCAGTATCCTTTACTTTAAACTGAATATCGATTTTACTGTCGGCACTTGATAGATCTTTTCCTAACGAAAGCTCCAATGTATTATTAATATAAGTAGGCGTAACGGCTGCCCCATTTAAACGAAATGTTCCTTGCTGATAGACCTGATTTTGGTCTAATTCAAATGAGAATACAGGTTTTATCATGTTTTGTTTACCACCATTGTATTGACCTGTGTAATGAACAGTCACTTCAGAATCTTGTGTGATACTTTGAATTTTCTGGCCATTATTATCCATGAAATCCACATTTTCAGTATAGTTGACTAAACCTGGAACTGATTTGAATGCAACGATCGCTTTTTCCGAAAGAGCACCAGTAGATCCTGTAAAGCCCCAATACACATTATCCGTACCGAAAGTATCTTTTGTTATTGATACTGTGACAGGATCTAGATCCCCAAATGTATACGTAAGCTCACCAATATTGCTTGCATTCCATGCTTTCCATTGCAGCTTCAATAAACGCCACTGCCCATCTCCAAGCTTAAACGTTGGATACTGCAGACCCAAATGGTTAATTCCTGTAATCGTTGTATAAGGACTTGTATATTTATAGGAAGAAAGCTTATCTGGAAAAGAATAGGCAATATGTCCTTTATCCGTATTTTTGTTAAGTCCAGAGTCATAGCTATCGCCGTTATAATATGTGTCAAATTCAATCGCAAAACTATTTTTCAATTGTTGTCCACCGATTTTATTGGGGGTACCATAAATAACTCTATCCCCATAAATCGACAAACCATTCCCAACTAAGCCTGAAAAGTTAATCAGTTTTTCAGGATCATTGTGCATCACAAACGCGACACCATCTGCGTCTCCATCAAGATAGACGTACATTTCTGAATAAAAGTCTTTAGTCAAATCGATTTTATTCTGCTCTGTTGAAAAGATACTTCCGATTTGGCTAGCCTTTTTATCAGTGATCACTACATTATTTCCTTCAACATAGCTATTCGCGCCTTTTGGTGTGACAAAAATCTGATCTAGAGGTATACTTTGAGGCGCATCAACATAGCCTAAAGCTTCTGCTTTTAATGGCACACATAAAATTCCTGCAACTATAGCCACAAAGAAAGCTTTTTTGATTTTCTCTAACACTTTTCATTTTCACCTCCTTTCTATAAAAGGTGGTTCCAATTTTGTACATAACAAATAAACCTCCTTTAATCAGAATAATTGACTTCAATAAGTGTCTTTGATTAAATAAATAAAAGATTCTTATTTTTAAATCAAACGAGAAATGTAGTGAACCATTCTTGATCTGCAGGCATTCATTGATCAATTTGACGACGATTTTGACGGCGTAGAAAAATATATTCCAATATACTATGTGAGTTGCTTCATTACATTCAGGCTTTTAAATAACATTTGTTATTTAAAAGCCTGAATAAATCTACTTTGGCAAAAAACACCCAATCTAGAGCACTGCTAATTTATCGATTGCCGCTCGTTGTTCTTCAAAAAAGGAATTGGTATACGTATCCAAGGTTAGTTTTATTGATGAATGACCTAACAAAGAACTGATCGCTGCAATGTTTACCCCCAATTCGACACACCGAGTCGCAAATGTATGGCGTAACGCATGGAAGGGTACATTTAATAAGCCTATTCTTTTTTTTATTTGTTCAAACCTATAACTAACCGTTCTTGGTTCAACAGAACCTTGACTGCTTGTTACAACAAATTCAGAAGTAGATCGTTCTTTACATCTCAATAATGCTGTTTTAACTTTGAGCGATAGCGGGATCAATCGATCGGCGTTCATTGTTTTTGGTACTGTCTCGATGATTTTTGTACGCATTTCTGATGATTTCGGCATGGCAATCCGCTGTTTCGTCCGTTGAACGTGAATCACTGACTCTTCAAAATCGATATCTGACCATTTTAATGCACAGATTTCACCGATCCTCATCCCTGTTTCTAATGCTAATAAAATTGGTAATCCTTTTTCTGACTTCATGCTTTCAGCCTCTACCGCTTTTTGCTGTTTACGTGTCAAAGCATGAACTGTTTTCTTTTGGCTTTTAGGCAGTATTGTCCGTTCACAAGGGTTTAAGTAGATATAGCCGCGTTCTTTGGCAGCTTCCAAGCAACTTTTTAAAATTCGAAAAACAATCTGAATGGAACTTGCAGATAGTGAGCTAGAGAGCTGATTTACTAATTTATCCATATCGAACGGTGTCACTTTTTCTAGTGGACGATGTCCTAACATGGGGAAAATATGTATTTGAAGATTATTGCTATAGCTAGCATATGTGCTCTCTTTTAATCTAGGCGTCATGATATCATTTAGCCAAATATTCGCCCAATCACCGAGGGTTCCGCGAAATTTTTTAGAAGAACCTAAATAAAACACAGTTGTCTGCGCTTTTTTCTCAATCAATTGTTCTTTAACTAAGCGGTAGGAACGTGCGTAGATATAGCCATAATGAATCGAGCCGTCTTCTTTACGCCCTTTAGGATAGCGACCTTCCCAACGTCCATCTTTCCTTTTATAAATATTCTCACCTTTAGCCATAATGATCATGCCCCTTCATAAAATAGTGACGGCGGATTTGACGGCGGGAAAAAATACTCGCTCCAGAACTGAAAAACCGCCCGTTTTATCATTTTTTTAATAAAAATCGTAAAAAAATGATAAAATAATTGATTACTTTCTCTCTTTAAGCTATTGATTTATTTTTAACAAAGCCATACAATGTACTTAGCTTGTGATTATTTATTCTCAAATAAAAATGTTTCTCGTTTGATTTAAAAACAAGAAATATTTTATTTTTTTACAAAAAAATTTAACTTATTATTCTTATCTAACGAATAAGCTATGAATTCTCTTTTTTAAATCTAAAAGCAAACCCATAACAATGATTATATAACAAAAAATAATAAATAAAATATCGTTTCCTGTCGTTTCATGTCAACTTACAAAAATGATAGATGCAGATATGCTTAAAAATAAAAAAACGAAGAATGAAAATCATAAAAAGATTTTCATTCTTCGTTTTTTAATCTTGAAACTTATTTTTAAGTTTAGGTATATTAAAGACTTTTCTCTTCGCGAATACGATTTTCAAGTTCCTTTTGTTCTTGTTCATGTCTCATTTTTTGTTCTTCTTTTGCTAGACGCATTCTTTCACGCTTCTCTTCTGGTCTAGGATCATTGATCACTGTTGCTGCATCGATTTCTTCAAGTGCTTGTCCAACGCTTTTTACTGATTCAAAGCTTTCCAGTGTTGGCTGTGCTCCTTCGTCTAATTCGTGCGCACGTTTACTCGCTAAGATCACTAGTGAGTATTTTGATGGTACTTCTTTCAATAATGAGTCAATAGATGGTTTTAACATCATGAGGCTACATCTCCTTCAACATTTTAATATATTTGCCAATTACTCGATCAACACGAAAATGTTCACTCGCAATAATTTCCTTGATGCGTTTTACAGCTTTGGGTACTTCGTCATTTACAACTGCATAATCATATAATGCCATCATTTCGATTTCTTCACGAGCAACACGCATGCGCTCTTCGATCACATCATGAGCATCTGTCCCACGTCCGACGATTCGTGATTTTAGTTCTGCTAAATCTGGCGGCGTTAGAAAAATAAAGACACCATCCGGCACTTTCTCTTTGACCTGTTCGGCTCCTTGAACCTCGATTTCTAAAAAGACATCTTTTCCTTCATCCAGCGTTTGATTGACGTAAGATAGCGGTGTCCCGTAGTAATTCCCTACATATTGGGCATACTCCAGCATCTCACCTGCTTCGATCATCGCTTCAAATTCCTCTTTCGTTCGGAAATAGTAGTCGACACCTTCCACTTCTCCTTCCCGCATTTGACGGGTCGTCATAGAAACTGAATACTGAAAATCATTCTCTTCACTATCAAAAATTGCTTTACGTACGGTGCCCTTCCCCACTCCAGAAGGTCCTGATAGTACAATTAATAATCCACGCTCTGACATGATGACTTCCTTTCATTAAAAACTATACAAACTCTGTTCATATAGCTAGACAATTTAGCATTATACTAGCAAATGCCAGCAATTAATAAAGTATTAGTTCTATAATGCACTTTTTTCCCATAATTTTCAAGACTTTATGATTAAGGTTTGCTAAGAAAAAGATATTTTTCCTCATATAGACAATTTCTCTGCACTAGATAAAAAAACATAGATTGATTAAAAATTTTTAAATGACTTTCTAAATTCTCAAAAAAAGTATGCATGAACCCCATTTTTCTAGTAAAATGAATATAATATGCATTGAAACAACAGAATAACCCACCTTTATTATATAACAAAAATAAGAAAGGAATTACACCATGCTTACGCCCAAAAAACAATTACCTCTAATCATTTTTTTCTCATTGCTCCTTTGCTTTTTGATTGGAACTTTCCAGCAAACAGTGGAAGCTGTCACTAACGAAACAGATTTTACAGAAAATCCTAAATATCCTATCAAGGACGGCTATCGGCCAAAAGCCTCGATCGTTATCGACGCCGGCTCTGGACAAATCTTATGGGAAGATCAGCCTGATTTATCTTGGAGTCCGGCAAGTATCGCGAAAGTCATGACCATGTACTTAGCATTTGAAGCAATGGAACAAGGTAAATTCTCACTAGATACCACTGTCACAGCTACAGAAAAATATGTAAATATTTCTCAGCTTTACGCTTTGAGCAATAACAAAATTTCTTTAGGCGTTGAATATCCTGTTCGAGATTTGCTGACCATGATCGCTGTTCCTTCTTCAAATGTCGCAACATTGATGCTGGCAAATCTAGTAGCTGATGGTGATGAAACAAGCTTCATTCATCGAATGAATGAAAAGGCAGCTGAGTTAGGTATGGAGAATACGACTTATTTTAACTGTAGCGGCGCACAAATCAGTGCTTTTGACGGATATTACCAAGCAACTGGAATCGATCCTGATGGCGATAACAAATCAACTGCACGTGATTTGGCTATTTTAGCTTATCATCTAATCAAAAAGTATCCCGATGCACTGCAGTTCACAAGCAAACCTGTAGTCACAACGATGGAAAATACACCCTACGAAGAAACATTTGAAACCTATAATTATTCTTTACCAGGTGCTAAATATGGCTATGAAGGAGTCGACGGGCTGAAGACCGGTTCAAGTCCAACAGGCGGCTTCAACTATATTGCTACCGCAAAAAAAGGAGAGATTCGTCTCATTGAAGTTATTTTAGGAGTTGGTGATTGGTCAGATCAAGAAGGAGAATATGAACGTCACATTGCTGGAAATGCCATTTTAGATAATACCTTTTCTGCTTACGAGTATAAAAAATTGCTGAACAAAGGTCCGAATACAGTCAATCAAAAAGAAATCACTTTGGAGCAGGATTTTTACGGTTTCGTAAAAAAAGGAACCGAACCTCACTTCATCACAGAAAATGGTGCCTTGAGCCTTGCAAGCGAATTGGGACAAGTTTCTCCAAAACTACCCGTTCAAACTGTCAGCTACCAAGAAAAACAAACGGCCGTTCAAGAAAAGACTAAGAGACAGCAAAAACAAACGAAAACCTCCCTCTTCCCGTTTGAGAAAGATAAAATCAACTATTGGATCAGCGGCAGTATGACCTTTTTAGGGGTGCTATTCTTTGTGCTTTCCCGCTTATGTAGAAAACGTGTTTCAGGACCACGACGGGGTAGTCGTACAGTAGGTACGTTTATGACTCGTTCATTCGTCATTTTCGGCTTTCTCTTTATCATTGGCGCTGTCAGCGTTTGGTTCTTTTTATAGACTGGAATATCCAGAGAAAAAGTGGATCGGGCTCTTCTTATGTTGCCGTATGTCCTTTTGACCATTTTATCTCTTGGGATCATTAGAAAAAGGGGCTGGGACATAA